>MGOB01000036.1:29179-30198 GCA_001796995.1 Chloroflexi bacterium RBG_16_68_14
TCGCCGTGGGCGGGGGTACTGGAGTGAGCCGGGGTCTGGACGATGCGATTCGCCTCGTCGACGTAGACCAGCCGCGGCTCCGTGCTACGGGCCCCATCGGGCACGGTGGTATAGCTGAGGATGATGACGGTATCGCCCTGGTGGACGAGTTGGGCGGCGGCGCCGTTGACCACCACCTGGCCACTGTCGCGCTCCCCCTCGATGACGTAGGTCCCCAGGCGGACGCCGTTGTCCACGTCCAGCAGGTGGATCTGTTCGTAGGGCAGGAGGTCGGCCGCCTCCATCAGGGCCGGGTCAAGGGTGAGGCTCCCCTCGTAGTGGAGGTTGGCGTCGGTCACCCGCGCCCGGTGGATCTTGCTCTTCAACATCGTCCGCATGGCTGTGCCTCTCGAATCAAAATGCCCTTCCGGCCAGCGGCCGAAAGGGCAGAATGTCGTCCTCTCATCTGCGCCGTCTCGGTCCCGCTGGGATCCAAGCAGCGACGGTGTAGTCCCGATCGTTGCCTGCTCGACGCCCCAAGGGGTCGCCGGCAAGGTCAGTATAGCAAAAGGGAAGATGCTGTCAACAGCAGCCCATGACCCATCACGTTGACAGTCACGCCCCTTTCGCACACCATGGTGGTGCTCCTCTCGCGGGGAAGCCTGCGCCACGCAAGGACAAGGAGAGACCGAATGCTCTACGGCGTCACCATGTTCCTGACCGACTACGCCGTCCGACCGGACGAGCTTGCCCGTCTGCTCGAGGAGCGGGGGTTCGAATCGCTCTGGGCGCCGGAGCATACCCACATCCCGGCCAGCCGCCGCTCGCCCTGGCCGGGCGGCCCCGAGCTGCCCAAGGAGTACTGGCACACCTACGACCTCTTCGTCGCCCTCACCGCCGCCGCCCTGGCGACGACACGGCTGAAGATAGCGACGGGCATCTGCCTGATCGTGGAGCGCGACCCGATTACGACGGCGAAGGAGGTAGCCAGCCTGGACCTCATCTCCAACGGTCGCCTCATTTTCGGCATCGGCGGCGGC
>MGOB01000037.1:0-3531 GCA_001796995.1 Chloroflexi bacterium RBG_16_68_14
AGGCCTCCCGCACCCTGGGCTACCAGGTCCATCGCCGGCAGCTCCGCGCGGGGGCCGCGCGGCCCGAAGCCGGTGGCCGACGCGTAGACGATGTCCGGCTTGCGGCTGCGCACCGCCTCATAGTCGAGGCCGAGCCGCTCGACTGCGCCCGGACGCCAGCTCTGCACGAAGGCGTCTGACCGCTCGGCGAGGCGCAGCACCAGCTCCTTCCCCGCTGGACGGCGCAGGTTGACGGCGACACTCTTTTTGTTCCGGTTATGCGCCTGGAAGAAGGGAGAGACGCCGTTGGGCTGGAGCTCGATACCCCGGCCCGGATCACCGCCGCGGGGCGACTCCAGCTTGATCACCTCTGCGCCCATGTCGGCGAGCATCATGGTGGCGTGGGCGCCGAACTGGGCGATGGTGAGATCGCAGACCCGGACTCCTGAGAGCGGCCCCGCCATGTCACTCCCTTCGTCGGCCCAGCACGGCGGCGCTCATGGCTCGAACTTCCAGGTCGTCGCGTCCAGGATGCCTGCCTTGACCGCCCGTAGCGTCGCCGGCGGCGCCTCGGCGATGATGCGGGCGACAGCCTTCGCCTCCTCCAGCAGCCGCTCGGCGGGGACGACGGCGCTCACCAGACCGATGCGCAGCGCCTCCCGCGCGTCGATGCGACGGCCGCTGAGGCAGAGGTCGCGCGCCAGCCCGCCGCCGATGATCGCCGCCAGCGGGCCGAACAGGGTGGGCGCGCCGAACTTGATCTCCGGGTGGGCAAAGGCCGCTCCTTCGGCGACGATGCGCACGTCGCAGAGCACGGCCAGGTCGAACCCGCCGCCCATCGCCGGCCCGTTGATCGCGGCGACCAGGGGCTTGGCGAAGTGCTGGACCCGGTGGTGGTACCGCCGCGAGGACTCGCCCGCGAAGACCTCGGCGTGCGGCGTCGTCTCGAACTCCTTGGTGTCGAACCCGGCGCAGAAGACGGGGCCGGCGCCAGTGAGGATGGCCACGCTGACCGCATCGTCGCCCTCCAGCTCCTCCAGGGCGGCGCCGATCTCGTCGCGCAACTGGGTGTTGAGGGCGTTGCGCTTCTCCGCCCGGTTCAGGGTGACAGTGGCGATCTTCTCCTCGCGTTCGATGAGCAGCAATTCGTACGGCATAACCTCCTCCTCACCGATCTCACAGCCCGAGCTGTCGGGCGATGGTGTTGCGCTGGATGTGCGACGTACCTTCGCCGATCTCCATCACCTTGCAGTCGCGGTAGAAGCGCTGCACGTCGGAGTCCATCATGAAGCCGGAGCCGCCGTGCAGGAGGACCGCCTGACCGGCGATGCGAGCGCACATCTCCGTAGCGTAGAGCTTCGCCATGGAGGCCTCCTTGATGTGGGGGAGACCCTTGTCTGCCAGCCAGGCGGCCTGCCACGTGAGCAGCTTCGCCGCCTCCAGCTCCAGGGCCATGTCGGCGAGCTGCCACTGGATGCCCTGGAACTGCCCGATGGGCTGGCCGAAGGCCACGCGCTCCTTGGCGTACTTCAGGCTCTGCTCGAAGGCGGCGCGGGCCGTGCCCAGGGCGAAGGCCGCGGCGATGATGCGGCCTTCGGTGAGCGTGCGCATCGCGTTGGCGAAGCCGACGTTCTCCTCCCCCAGTAGCCGGCCCCGATCCACCCAGCAGTCCTGGAAGGCCAGCTCGGCGGTGTCGGAGGCGCGCACCCCCAGCTTCTTGAGACGGCGGGCGACGGAGAAGCCAGGCGTGCCCTTCTCGACGATGAAGAGGCTGAGCCCTCTCATGCCCTGCTGGGGGTCCGTGACGGCGGTGACGACGACGAAATCGGCGATGCTGCCGTTAGTGATGAACGTCTTGGTGCCGCTGATGCGATAACCATCGCCGTCGCGGACGGCGCGGGTGGTCATCGAGCCGGGGTCGGAGCCGGCGTCGGGCTCCGCGAAGGCCCAGGCCCCGATCTTCTCGCCCGCGATCCCCGGCTTCAGGTATGTCTCCTTCTGGTGGTCGCTGCCGAAGCGGGCGATGGCGTTGAGCGCCAGGAAGGCGTGAACGTAGATGCCCAGGAAGATGCCGGCCGAGACATAGCCTAGCTCCTCGGCCATGATGGTGGCGCTGACGGTGTCGGCGCCGGCACCGCCCAGCTCTCGGGGAAACTTGACACCCAGGTAGCCCAGCTCGCCCAGCTTCCTGAGGATGTGCACCGGGTACTCCTCACGCTCGTCGTACTCCCGAGCGATGGGCGCGACCTCTTGCTCAGCGAACCGCCGGATCGTCTCGCGGAAGATCCGCTGTTCTTCGGTCAAGGAGAAGTCAATAGCCATCGCTCCGCTCACCGCCCCTGGAAGACGGGCGCTCGCTTCTCTCGGAACGCCTGGGCGCCCTCCAGGTGGTCCTCGGAGACGAGGCAGAGCGTCTGCGCGTACGTCTCGAACTGGAACTCTGAGGCGATGTCCTTGTCGAGCCCTCCGTGCAGCGCCTCCTTGGTCAAGCGGAGGGCGATGGGTGGGCCGGCGGCGAGCTTTCGGGACAGCTCATCTGTCGCGGCGTCCAGCTCGTCGTGGGGGACGACGCGGTTCACCAGGCCGATGCGCTCCGCCTCCTGCGCGTCGATGACAGCGCCGGTGAGCAGGAGCTCGCAGGCCCGGCCGAAGCCGACCAGTCGGGGCAGGAAGTACGTTGCCCCCATGTCCGCGGCGGTGAGACCCGCGTTCACGAAGACGAAGCCAAAACGGGCCTGCTCCGACGCGACGCGCAGGTCACACGCGATGGCAGTGCAGCACCCGCCGCCCGCGGCGACGCCGTTCACCTTGGCGATGACCGGAACCGCCAGGTTGCGGATGGCCATGATGTAGTCCAGATACATGCGGACGATGGCCGCCGCCTCGGGCGCGCTCCGGCGTACCATGTCGGCGACGTCGGCGCCGGCGGAGAACGCCCGGTCGCCGGCGCCGGTGATCACCAGCACGCGGGCATCGGCGTCATCGCCGACCTGAGAGAGCGCCTGTATCAGCTCGGGAACCGTCTCGATGCTGATGGCATTCATGCGCTCCGGCCGGTTGAGCGTCAGGGTATAGATTGGGCCGTCCTTCTCGAGCAGGATGTTCTTGAAACTCATGCAGATGTCCCCTTCTTTGGTTGCCTGCCACTGCTGGAGGCCGGGCGCTCCGGGATGTGGCGCTCCGGCGGCCCCGTGTACGCTGCCCCCAGCTCCGGTGGGATGATCCGCAGCGGCACGCCGTCGCGGATCTCCTCGACGGCGTGGGCAGCCAGCGCCCAGCCGTAGCCCAGCGCCGAGATCGCTTCCGCCAGCAACGGGTCGAATTCGAGGTCGCAGTAGACAGCGGCGATCATGCCCGCCAGGTTGATGGTGACGGTGCGGTTCAGCCCTTGCTCCAGCGCGGCGTGGATCGCCTCCAGCAGCTCGCCGTGTTCGCCCCAGCCGCCCCTGGCCTTCACCACTCGGCGCAGCGCCTCGGCCCGCGGCTCCAGGCCGCCCCGGTGCATGGGGTGGCCGAAGCCGGGGACCGGCTCGCGTCGCTGCCGGTGCTCCG
>MGOB01000037.1:3651-3948 GCA_001796995.1 Chloroflexi bacterium RBG_16_68_14
GGCGCTCACCGGGGAGCGGGAGGCCGAGGCAGCGAACCGGGCGGCGCAGGCAGCTGAGTTGATGAACTGCTGGTCCATGGCGCAGCGCAGGACGACATCGAAGATCTCCGCCTGCCGGGGAGTGGGTAGCTCACCCTTTAGGAGGAGCCAGTACGCCTCGGTCGCCGTCAGCTTCTCTATGATCTCCTCGATGGGGTAGCCGCGGACCAGGATGCGGCCCTCCCGCGCCTCGCTGATGGCCGTCCGCCAGTAGTCGCTCCAGTCGCCCGACTCCACGTACTGGCCGACGTGGCGGGC
>MGOB01000037.1:4014-5377 GCA_001796995.1 Chloroflexi bacterium RBG_16_68_14
CGTAGCACGTCGCTGTCCGGTGAGCGCGGTGCCCCTAGCGGCCGCGATAGACGGGCGGCCGCTTCTCGGCGAAGGCGCGCGGCCCTTCGCGGGCGTCCTCGCTGCGCATCACCTGCCTGGCCAGCTCCGTCTCCAGCTCCAGCCCCTGGGCGAGCGGCTCTTCCAGGCCGCGCAGGGCCGCCTCCTTCACCGCTCGAACGGCCAGCGGCCCGTTCCGGCAGATCTCCTCGGCGATGGCCAGCGCCCGGCCGAGGAGCTGGTCGGCGGGGACGACTTCCGTCACCAGGCCGAAGCGCAGCGCCCACGCCGCATCGAAGCGGCCGCCGGTGAGGAGGAGGTGCATCGCCGCCGCCGTGGGGATGACCCGCGGCAGCCGCTGCGTGCCGCCGGCGCCGGGGATGATGGCCCGGGTCACCTCCGGCAGCCCGAACTGGGCGTGCTCGGCGGCGATGCGGATGTCGCAGGAGAGGGCCAGCTCCAGCCCGCCGGCCAGGCAGTAGCCGTTGATGGCAGCGATGATGGGCTTCCAGCACTCGAAGTCGCGGGTGATGCCGCCGAAGGCTACGGGCAGGCGGGGGCCCCGCCCTTCCCGCATCTCCTGCGCCATCGCGATAAGGTCCGCGCCGGTGGAGAACGCCTTCTCGCCGGCGCCGGCGAGCACCGCCACCCATCGCTCCGGGTCATCTCGGAAGCTGGTGAAGGCCTCCCGCAGCCCGACGCTGGTATCGGCGTCGATGGCGTTCAGCCGCTCCGGCCGGTTGATGGTGATGACTGCGACGCGCTCCCGCACGTCATAGACAATGTTCTTGAACGCCATGGAACGCCGTCCTAGCGCTTCGCTGGCTCCAGGGCCCGCAGGGCGCCCAGCTCGTCCAGGATCTGCTCCGCCTCCGCCATCATGCTGCGCACCACGTCGGCGGCGCTCTCCACGCTCTGGATCAGGCCCGCGACCTGGCCCGCCGGCATGATGCCGACCTCGGTGTCGCCTCCCTCGAGGGCGGCCTCCATCTTGTCCCAGTGCTTGAGGAGCTGGGCCGGGAACGGCTCGATCTCCTGCTCCCGGCCGATCCAAGAGTCGGCGTAGGCGTTGCGGATCACCCGGCACGACTTCCCTGTGTAGGCCTTGGTGATCATGGTGTCCTCCTCGTTGGCGGTCACGAGCCGCTGCTTGTAGGCATCGTGGCCGTGGGCCTCGCGGGTGGCCACGAATCGGGTGCCGACGACAGCAGCGGAGGCGCCCAGCGCCAGGGCGGCGACCAGCCCGCGACCATCGCCGATGCCGCCGGCGGCAGCGACGGGCAGCGGCCGCACGACGTCCACGACGGCGGGCACCAAGGGGAAGGTGGCGACCCGGCCGGTGTGC
>MGOB01000037.1:5385-14273 GCA_001796995.1 Chloroflexi bacterium RBG_16_68_14
CGGTTCCCTGCGCGACGAGGGCGTCGACGCCGGCCTCGGCGCAGCGGCGGGCGTGCTTGGTGTTGCCGATCATGGCGACGACGGTCATCCCGTGCCCCTTCATCTCCTTCACCAGGGCGCCCGGGTTGCCCAGGCCGGAGACGAAGATGCGGACCTCCTCCTCATAGAGGACGCGGAGCAGATCCCCCACGCCCGGCATCCCCTCGGCGACCAGGAGGTCGACGGCGTAGGGCTTGTCGGTCAGCGCTTTCACCTTGCGGATCTCCTCCCGCAGCGCCTCGGGCGGGAGAAAGGCGCCGCCCAGCACGCCGAGGCCGCCGGCGTTGGAGACGGCCGCCACCAGCTCGGCCATGGAGACACCGCCCATGCCGGCGAGAATGATGGGGTGCTCGATCCCCAGCAGTTCGGTCATCGGTGTTCGGATCATCGTTCGCCTCCTACCGGCCTTTGAACTTCGGCTCGCGCTTTTCCAGGAAGGCGGTGGCCGCTTCCTTCAGGTCTTCGCTGTGCATGGTGGCAGCCTCCAGGAAGGTGGAGACGTCCAGGGCCACGTTGAGCTGGTCTCGCAGGATCTTGTTCATCGAGTACTTGGTCCAGCGGAGGGCCATAGGCGCGCCCGCCGCGAACCTGCGCGCCCAGTCCATCGCTGTGGGCAGCACCTGGTCGGGCGGGACGGCGCGCGTGACCAGGCCGATCTCCGCCCCTTCCTTCCCGGTGATCCAGTCGCCGGTGAACAGGTACTCCTTCGCCCGCGCCCAGCCGATGAGCAGCGGCCAGATGATGATGCCGCCGTCGCCGGCGACCAGGCCCATGCGCACGTGGGTATCGGCGAGGCGGGCGGTCTCCGAGGCGATGATGACGTCGCAGTAGAGGGCGAGGGTGGCGCCCAGGCCGGCGGCGTCACCGTTGACGGCGGCGACGATGGGCTGCTCCACCTCCAGCAGGTTGTGGATCAGGGTGCGGACGGCGCGGAACGGCGTCGCCGGCCCGGTAGGGCGGAAGGAGCCGTCCTCCATCGATTTCGCGTCGCCGCCGGCGCAGAAGGCCTTGCCGGCCCCCGTCAGCACCAGCGCCCGGATCTCCTCGTCGTCACCGATCTCCCGGAAGACCCGCTCCAGCTCGCTGTGCATCTCGTTGTTGACGGCGTTGCGCTTCTCAGGCCGGTTCATGGTCAGGACCGCCACCCCGTCATCCCGCTTCTCCAGGAGCAGATACTGGTAGTCTCGATAGTCGGGCATCGGCGCTCTCCTTTACGGGTAGGCCCCGCCTGGGCGGTTAGCGACCACTAATATACGCTGCTCTCGCTGACTTGTCAAGACCCTTGCGCTGGAGTCATGCAATTGACATCTGCCTGCCGCGTATGATAAATTAGTGAGAGCTAACTTTACTTGCTGAAATGGTATCGAACGTATCTGTCCCCCGGCGCCGCTCCCGCGACCGCCGGCGCACCATCCTGCGGGCCGCCGAGCGCCTCTTCGCGGAGCACGGCTACGCCGGCACCTCGATGAAGCGGCTCGCCCGCTCGGTCGGCGTCACCGATGCCGCCCTCTATAACCACTTCCGCTCCAAACGAGAGATCCTGGAGGCGCTCTACGAGGAGCGGGGCTTCTATCAAGCGATGGATGTCCTGGAGCACCTCTCGGGTGCCCGGCCACCCGAGCGCCAGCTCACCCTCACCGCCCTGGCCAGCGCCGACCTGTGGGCGCAGAACTCCGACTTCCTGCGCATCGTCATCAGCGAGGTGCTGGCGGGGGACCGCGCCGCGCGGGAGCTGCACGGTCAGATGATGGAGCGCTGGCATGCCGGCATGCGCCGCCTGCTGGCCCTCTACGCCGCCCAGGGCGTCCTCAGTCCCTGGGACGTCGAGAGGACTGCCGGCGCCCTGGTCCGGCTGCTCCTGGGGACGATGGTGGAGAAGCTGCTGGCGGAGCCCGCCGGAGACGGCGCCCTCCCCTTCTCTCAGCCCGAGTTCCGGCAGAAGCTCGCCGATGAGGTGACCCTCTTCGCCCGCTCGCTACTCGCCGCGCCGCCGCGGCCCGCGAAGTGAGCCTCTCTTCTCTCAGTCTCCGTATCTAGCCAGCCCTGGTCGCAGTGAACAAAGGGCGGCGTTGGGGTAAGATCGAGAACGCGCATGCGGAATCCGAGCCCAGCAGAGGCCCGCAGGTGAGTAGGGGCACTGTCGCGTGGAGACCAAGCCGGAGACGTTGTTAGTGCCGTCGCGGCTCCGGGACAGCACGGAGCCGGGCATCGTCAATCGCGTTACCGCCGGGGAGGCCGGCTGGGAACTGCTGAACCTGGAGGTGCGCCGCCTCGCTGGCGGTGAGGCCTGGGAGCACGAGACGGCCGAGTGCGAAGCGGCCCTGGTGCTGCTGGGCGGGCGGTGCGCCGTTACATCGAACCGGGGCGAGTGGCCGGGCATCGGCCGCCGCGCTCACGTCTTCGATGGCATGCCCTACGCGCTCTACCTGCCCCGGCGCACCGCCTTTACCCTGACCGCCCTCACCGATAGGCTGGAGGTGGCCTACTGCTGGGTGCCGACCGATCAAGACCACCCGGCCCGGCTGGTCACCCCCGCGGATTGCGACATCGAGATCCGGGGAGGCCACAGTGCCACCAGGCAGATCAACAGCATCATCCCGCCCGGCTTTGGCTGCCACCGGATCGTCTGTGTGGAGGTGTATACGCCGGGTGGCAACTGGAGCAGCTATCCCCCACACAAGCATGACGCTCATCGCCAGGACTCATCGGGAGTGCTGCTGGAGGCCGACCTGGAGGAGGTCTACTACTACAAGATCGATAAGCCCCAGGGGTACGCCATCCAGCGCGTGTACAACCCCGACCGGACCATCGATGCCGTGATGGTCTGCCAGAACGACGACATCGTGCTGGTGCCGGAAGGCTACCACCCGGTCGCGGCCGCCTATGGCTACAACTGCTACTACCTGAATTTCCTCGCCGGGTCGGCCCAGTCCCTCGCCTACGCCGACGACCCGGACCACGTCTGGACAAAGGACACCTGGACGGCGCAGGACCCCCGCCTCCCGATGGTGCATCTGGGCATGGAGACGGGATGAGCGAAGGCCGGTACGACCTCCTGGCGATGGGCCGCAGCTCCATCGACCTCTATTCCAACGACATCGGAGCGCCCTTTGCCGAGATCCAGAGCTTCGCCGTCTACGTCGGCGGCTGCCCAACGAATGTGAGCGTCGGCACCCGACGTCTGGGCCTGCGGTCAGCGTTGCTCACCGCCGTGGGCGAGGACCCGGTAGGCGACTTTATCCTGAGCTTTCTCATGAAGGAGGGCGTCGAGACAGAGTTCATCCTGCGCAAGCCCGGCCGCCGCACCAGCGCCGTCCTCCTGGGCATCGAGCCGCCGGACAAGTTTCCCCTCGTCTTCTACCGGGACAACTGCGCCGACATCGAGCTGACCATCGACGATGTCTCAGCCGCGCCCATCGAGGAGAGTCGAGCGCTGCTCATCACCGGGACAGGGTTGAGCAAGGAGCCGAGCCGCAGCGCCACCATCTTCGCGGCCGAGCGGGCCAAGGACGCGGGCGCGACCGTGTTCCTCGATATCGATTTCCGGCCGGACCAGTGGCACGACCAACGCTCCTTCGGCGTTGTCCTCAGGCACGTCCTCCCGCTGGTCGATGTGGCCGTCGGGACGGAGGAGGAGGTCTCGGCCGTTGGTATGGACGTGGGGGCAGTGCTCGCCTCCGGCCCGCAGGCGCTGGTGGTGAAGCGCGGCGCCGACGGCGCTACCGTCCATCTCCCCACCGGCGAGGCCATCGAGGCGGCGCCGTTCCCCGTGGAGGTCTGCAACGTCCTGGGCGCGGGCGATGCCTTCGCCAGCGGCTTCATCTACGGCTATCTCCAGGGGTGGGGCTGGCACAAGGCGGCGCGCATGGGCAATGCCTGCGGCGCCATCGTGGTCACTCGCCACGGCTGCGCCAACTTCATGCCCTACGAGCGAGAAACGTTGGAGTTCATCGAGCAGCGGGGCGGGTTCTGACAAGGCGGGAGGGGTGAGAACGGTGACGAAGGCTGACGGGACGCATCGGCTGGCCATGGCCCAGGCGCTCATTCGGTTCCTGAAGAACCAGTATGTGGAGCGGGATGGGCGCGAGACGCCCTTCTTCGCCGGGGTCTGGGGCATCTTCGGCCACGGCAACGTGGCGGGCATCGGCCAGGCGCTGCAGGAGAACCCGGACTTCCGCTACTACCAGGCCCGCAACGAGCAGGCGATGGTGCATACGGCCGCGGCCTTCGCCAAGATGACCAACCGCCTGCGTACTTTCGCCTGCACCAGCTCCATCGGGCCCGGCGCCACGAACATGGTCACCGCCGCCGCCGGGGCCACCATCAACCGTGTGCCCGTCCTCCTGCTCCCCGGCGACATCTTCGCCCGCCGCAACGTGGCGCCTGTGCTCCAGCAGCTCGAGGCGTCCTGTTCGCAGGACGCCTCCGTCAACGACTGCTTCAAGCCCGTCTCGCGCTACTGGGACCGGATCAGCCGGCCGGAGCAGCTCATCACCAGCGTCATGGAGGCGATGCGAGTCCTCACCTCGCCGGCGGAGACGGGTGCTGTCACTCTCGCCCTGCCCCAGGACGTGCAGGCCGAGGCCCACGACTATCCCGCCGCCTTCTTCGAGAAGCGCGTCTGGCACATCGCGAGGCCGCGGCCGGATAGCGCCGTCCTCCAGCGCGCGGCCGAGTGGATACGGACGAGCAGGGCACCGCTTATCGTGTCGGGCGGCGGCGTCATCTACAGCGAGGCTACTGGAGACCTGGCGCAGTTCGCGGAGCAGACGGGCATCCCGGTCGGCGAGACGCAGGCCGGGAAGGGCTCGCTGCCCTACGACCATCCGCAGAACCTCGGCTCCATCGGCGTGACGGGGACGCTGGCCGCCAACAGGATCGCCCGCGAATCGGACCTGGTCATCGCCATCGGCACCCGCCTGGGCGACTTCGCCACCGCCTCCAAGACCGCCTTCCAGCACCCGGAGGCGCGCTTCGTCAACATCAACGTGGCGGAGCTGGACGCCTACAAGCACGCCGCGCTACCCGTCGTTGGCGATGCCCAGGTCACGTTGCGGGAGCTCGGCGGGCTGCTCCAGGGGCTCCGCGTCGGCGACGAGTACCTAGCCCAGATCCGCCAGCTCCGCCAGGAGTGGGACGCGGAGGCCGAGCGGATCTTCAACCTGAGGCACGGCCCTCCCATCAGCCAGGGCGAGGTCATCGGCGTGGTGAACCGCTTTGCCGGCCCGAAAGATGTCGTCGTCTGCGCCGCGGGCAGCCTGCCCGGCGACCTGCACAAGCTCTGGCGCACCCGCGACCCCAAGGGCTATCACCTGGAGTACGGCTACTCCTGCATGGGCTACGAGATCGCCGGCGGCCTCGGCGTCAAGATAGCCGACCCCGACCGCGAGGTGTACGTGCTGGTGGGCGACGGGTCCTACCTGATGATGTCCTCGGAGATCGTCACCTCCGTCCAGGAGGGCATCAAGCTGAACATCGTCTTGCTGGACAACCACGGCTTCAGCAGCATCGGCGGCCTCTCCAAATCGGTGGGTTCCGCCGGTTTCGGCGCGGAGTTCCGGTTCCGGAACGCGAAGACCGGCCAACTGGACGGCCAGGTGCTGCCCATCGATTTCGCGGCCAACGCGGCCTCCCTGGGCGCTCACGCTATCCGCGCCGTGACGCGCGAGGATCTCCAGAATGCGCTCGCCGAGGCGCGTCACCAGGAGCGGACGACGGTGATCGTGGTGGAGGTGGACCCGGAGCAGCGCGTCCCGGCCTACGAATCGTGGTGGGACGTGCCGGTGGCCGAGGTGTCGGGCATGGAATCGGTGCGCCAGGCCCGGGCCGAGTACGAAGAGCAGCTGCGGAAGGAGCGACGGTTCCTCTAGATGAGGCGAGAAGCCCTGGTGCGCATCTCCGTCGCGAACGCTCCCTGCTCCTGGGGTGTCGTCGAGGGGTTCGCATCGGGCCAGCCGGGCCCCGGCTACGCCCAGGTGCTGGACGAGATGGCGGCGGCCGGATACGCCGGGACGGAGCTGGGCGACTGGGGGTTCATGCCCACGGACGCCGAGACACTGCGCGCCGAGCTGGCCGGGCGGCGGCTCGCGCTGGTCGGCGCCTTCGTCCCCGTCGCCCTGGCCGACGCGGCCTCCCACGCTCCGGGAGAGGCGGACGCCGCGCGCGTGGCGCGCCTGCTGGCGCAGGTCGCCCCGCCGGAGTCCCTAGACGGCGCACCGTTCCTCGTCCTGGCAGACGACAGCGGGACCGACCCGACCCGTACGCGCATGGCGGGCCGGCTCGGGCCTTCCCAGGGGCTGAGCGAAGGGCAGTGGCGCACCTTCGTCGAGGGCGCGCAGCGGATCGCCGACGCCGTCCGGCGGCAGACGGGCCTGCACACCGTCTTCCATCACCACTGCGGGAGCTACGTGGAGACGCCAGCCGAGATCGAGACCTTCCTGGGTCTCACGGATCCGGACCTCATCGGCCTCTGCTTTGACACGGGCCACTACACCTACGGGGGCGGGGACGCCCTCGACGGGCTGAGGCGCTTCGGCGAGCGCGTCTGGCATGTGCACTTGAAGGACTGCGACGGAGCGGTGGCGGAGCGGGCGCGCGGAGAGGGCTGGGACTACTTTGAGGCCGTCCGCAACGGCATCTTCTGCGAACTGGGCAAGGGGCAGGTCGATTTCCCCGCGCTCCTTGAGGAGCTGGCCAACCGCCGCTACCAGGGCTGGATCGTCGTCGAGCAGGACATCGCACCGGGCACGGGCACGCCCTTCGAGAGCGCCCAGCGCGGCCGCACCTACCTGAGGGGCCTCGGGCTGTGATGAGCAGGAGTACGAGAACACGCAGCATCGCGGTGGGCCTCATCGGCGTAGGGGCTATCGGCCGCCTGCACGCGAAGCACCTGGCGTCGCGGGTCCCGGGCGCCAGCCTGGCCGCCGTCGCCGACATCGATCGCGCCGCCGCGGAGGCGTGCGCGGCGGAGTGCGGCAGCCCTGACGTCTACGATCAGTACCACGACCTGCTTCAGGACCCCGCCGTGCAGGCGGTGGTCGTCTGCTCGCCGCCGGACACTCACGCCCAGATCATCGAGGAGGCAGCGGGCTCCGGCAAACACGTCTTCTGCGAGAAGCCCCTCGATTGTGACCTGGACAAGATCGACCGGGCCCTGAAGGCGGTAAGCCGGGCAGGCGTGAAGCTACAGGTGGGCTTCAACCGCCGCTTCGACGCCAACTTCCGCTACGTCCACGAGGCGGTCGGGTCGGGCAAGGTAGGCCAGCCCTACACCCTGCGCATCACCAGCCGGGACCCCCAGCTCCCGCAAGCGAGCGGCTCTCGTGCCACCGTTGGCCTCTTCCTCGATACGATGATCCACGACTTCGATATGGCCCGCTATCTCACCGGCAGCGAGGTGGTGAGCGTCTACGCCCTGGCCGACGCCATGATCGAAGGGTCGGAGGAGATCGACACGGCGGTCGCCACGCTTCGCTTCGCCAGCGGCGTCCTGGGGACCATCGAGAACGGGCAGACCGCGTACGGCTACGACCAGCGCGTGGAGGTCTTCGGTTCGAAGGGGGCCATCGCGGTGGAGAACGAGAAGTCCCATCAGGTCACCCTCACCGATGCGACGGGGGCGCACGCAGCGCTGCCGCTCCACTTCTTCGTCGAGCGGTACAGCGCTTCCTACATCGCCGAGCTGTCCGCCTTCGTGGACTGTATACTGGGCGACACGGAGCCGCTAGTAACGGGGGCCGACGGGCGCATAGCTATCCTGATCGCGCTGGCGGCGCAGCGCTCGTACGAGGAAGGGAAGCCGGTGGTGCTGGGCGGGTCCTTGAGCTGAAGGCGAGCTGAGAATCACCCATGCCGGTTGCGTCCGTTACCACGGAGGATGAGAATGCGCAGGCTTTCTGAAGGCCAGCCCACCCTCACCCTCAACCCCTCTCCCTCGCGAGGGAGAGGGGTGACCGGCAGGTCGGGGTGAGGGTGGGAAAAGTGGTGGGCGACTAGGCTTCCGGTTGATTGCCATGGCATTTTCGTAGGGCTGACACGAGGAGTTGAACGCCATGACTGAAGAAGCGCTCCAGAACTACATCGGCGGCAGTTGGAAGCCGTCGAAGTCGTCCACGCTCCTCGATGTCGAGAACCCCGCCGACGGCTCGGTCCTGGCGAAAGCCCCCGCCTCCACGCCGGAGGAGGTGGACGAGGCCGTAAGCGCCGCGCGGGCCGCCTTCCTGGAATGGCGGTTCGTGCCGCCGCCGGAGCGCGTCCAGCGCTTGTTCCGCCTCAAGCAACTGCTGGACGCAGAGAGGGAGGAGCTGGCAGCCACCATCACGTGGGAGAATGGCAAGACGCTGGAGGAGGCGCGCGGAGAGATACGGCGCACCATCGATAACGTGGAGGTGGCCTGCGGCATCCCTTCGCTTATGCAGGGCCGGACGCTCCAGCAGATTGCGCGTGGCATCGATGAAGTGGTGGAGCGGGTGCCCCTGGGTGTATGCGCGGTGATCCCGCCCTTCAACTTCCCGGCCATGGTGCCGTGCTGGTTCTGGCCGTATGCCATCGCCTGCGGCAACACAGTCGTCATCAAGCCGTCCGAGCTGGTGCCTATCTCCATGCAGCGGCTGTTCGGCCTCATCCACGAAGCCGGGTTCCCTGCCGGTGTCATGAACCTCGTGAACGGCGACCGGACGGTCAGCGAGCTGCTCGTCCAGCATCCCGACGTGGCGGGCATCTCCTCGGTGACCTCCACGCCTACGGCGAAGGCGATCTATGCCCTGGCCGCCCGCCACGGAAAGCGCGTCCAGTGCGGCGGCGGGGCCAAGAACTTCGTCGTGGTCATGCCGGACGCCCGTCTGGAGGAG
>MGOB01000037.1:14325-15872 GCA_001796995.1 Chloroflexi bacterium RBG_16_68_14
CTCGCCGGCTCCAACGTCGTCTGTGTTGGGAGCATCGCTGAGGAGCTGGTGCCGGCCCTGGTGGAGGCCGCCTCGCGTCTCGTCGTCGGGAATGGACTGGATGAAGGCGTGAACATGGGCCCGGTGATCTCCGCTTCGGCGAAGCAACGGGTGCTCTCCTACATCGAGGGAGGGGTCAAGGAGGGCGGCGCGCTGCTCCTCGACGGGCGATCTGCGCGCGTGCCGCCCCAGGGCCACTTCATCGGCCCGACCATCGTTGACCAGGTGCGGCCGGAGATGGCCATCGCCCGGGACGAGATCTTCGGGCCGGTCATGGCCGTCCTCAGGGTAGCCTCTCTCGACCAGGCCATCGACCTCATCAACGCCAGCCCCTACGGCAACGCCGCCGTCATCTACACCCAGAGCGGCGCGGCCGCCCGCGAGTTCGCCTACCGCGTCGAGTGCGGGGACATCGGGGTGAATGTGGGTCTCCCCGCGCCGATGGCCTTCTTCCCCTTCGGCGGCCGCAAGGAGTCGTTCTTCGGCGTGCTGCACGGCCAGAGTCAGGATGCGGTGGACTTCTTCACCGATAGGAAGATCATCATCCAGCGCTGGTGGTAGGGCCGATGGCGGACGATCAGGGCTAAGGAGGTAGAGATGGGCCAGCCAAAGGTGGTTGCTATCGGCATTGGCAGCTTCAGCTTTGGGGTAGAGCTGCTTCGTGACGTCTTCCAGACCGCGGAGCTGCGCGGCTGCGAGCTGGCGTTGGTCGACCTGGACGACCAGCGCCTCCGCCGCATGACCGCCCTGGCCGAGCGGCTGAACGAGGCGGCCGCGTGGGAGGTCCAGATCTCCGCCACCCAGGAGCGGGCGGACGCGCTCCCCGGCGCCGACTTCGTGGTCACCGCCATCGAGATCGATCGGGATGCGCTCTGGAAGCTGGACCACCAGATCTGCCTGCGACACGATGTCCCGTCCGTGCTCAGCGAGAATGGGGGCCCCGGCGGCCTCTCTCACGCCCTGCGCACCGTCCCGCCCATGCTGGCCGCCGCCCGGGACGTAGAGCGGCTCTGCCCGGACGCCCTGCTCCTCAACTACACCAACCCAGAGGGCCGGGTCTGCCTGGCCATCCGCCGCCACACGGGGGCGAAGGCGGTAGGGCTGTGCCACGGGGTGGCCGGGACCATCCCCTTCGTCGCGGGGCTGCTGGAGAGGCAGCCCTCCGAGATAGACCTTCGGGCGGCGGGTGTCAACCACTTCACCTGGACGGTCAGCCTCACGGACGCCAGCACCGGCGAGGACTTGCATCCAGCGGGCCGGGAGCGCCTGGCGGCGCTGCCTCCGGACGCCTGGCCGCTCTGTCGCCTGCTCTTCGAGCGGTTCGGCCTGTTCCCGACGACCGGCGACAACCACGTGGGCGAGTACATCGGCTGGGCGGCCGAGGTCATCGGCACCACAGGCTACGACTTCGACGGCGCCGCCGAACTGCGTCGTCTGGCCACCGAGAACATCCGGGACTGGGCCTCGGGCGAGAAGCCCGTGGAGCCGCTGCTCGCTCAGCCGTCGCG
>MGOB01000037.1:15885-28475 GCA_001796995.1 Chloroflexi bacterium RBG_16_68_14
GGTATGGCCGCCACCGGCATCATGGCCGACGTGCTGGCTCGCCGTTCCGGGCGGCGGCCGTCGCTCATCCTCCCCAACGACGGCTACATCGACAACATCAGCCGGGACGCAGTGGTGGAGGTGCCGGGCCTGGTGGAGGAGGGAGCAGTTCGCGGCCTAGCCGTCGGAGCTTTGCCCGCGCCCATCGCCCAGATGGTACAGCGCGAGGTGGAGATCCAGAAGCTGGTGGTGGACGCCGCCGTGACCGGGTCGCGGGAGCTGGCTTTGCAAGCACTTCTCATCGACCCGGTGGTGAACAGCGCCCGTAAGGCCGAGGTGCTGCTCGATGACATCCTGACCGCCCACGCCAAGCACCTGCCTCAATTCGCGGGGCGCTAGAAGTAGTTGACGCTGATGCCGCCATCGACGACGAAGGTGCTACCCGTCACCCAGCTCGATTCGTCAGACGCCAGGTAGAGGGCGGCGTAGACCACGTCCTCGGCCTGGCCGAAGCGCCTCATGGGGATGCGGTTGAGCCGCTTGAGGCGCTCCTCTTCGTTGGGGAACAGGGACTCCAGCATGGGCGTCAGGATAGGCCCGGGGCAGATGGCGTTGGCGCGGATGTTGTGAGGGCCGAGCTGGACGGCGAGGGAGCGGGTCAATGAGAGCACGGCCCCTTTGCTCGCCGTGTAGGCGTCCTGGGGCACCGTGCAGCCTAGCAGGGCAACGAAGGAGGCGATGTTCACAATCGAGCCGCCGCCGGAGCGGATGAGCTCTGGCACGCCGAACTTGCAGCAGAGAGAGACGCCTTTCACGTTCACGTCCATGACGCGCTGATAGACGTCTTCGTTCAGGTCAATGACCGAGCCGTCCTCGTCGGGGAAGATGCCGGCGTTGTTGTAGAGGATGTGGAGGTTTCCGTAGGCCTTGACCGCCTCCTCCACCCAGCGACGCACGTCTTCCGCCCGGCAGACGTCCCCCACCAGGCCGAGGATGTTGCCGCCGGCGCTGCGCACCCGCTCCACCGTCGCCTGTAGCCCCTCCGGCGCGATGTCGGTGGCGACCACGGCCGCCCCCTCGCGGGCGAACATCTCGGCGGCCAGGCTGCCCATGCCGCTCCCGGCGCCGGTGATGAGCGCGGTCTTCCCCTGTAGGCGCATCGTCTCCTCCTTCACACCTGCTCGAAGTAGCGCTGCCGCTCCCAGTCCGTCACCGCCCGCCGGAAGCACTCCACCTCCCACTGTCGCATGCGGGCGTAGTGGTCCACGAACGCGTCGCCGAAGTACTCGCGCGCCAGGGCGCTGGCGGCGAAGCGTTCGACGGCCTCGGTCAGCGTGCCCGGAAGCTTCAGCACGTCGGCGGCGCGATAGGCGTCGCCCGTGATAGGCGGGGGGCAGGTGAGCCCGCGCTCGAGGCCGTAGAGGCCGCCGGCGAGGGAGGCGGCGAAGCCCAGGTAGGCGTTGACGTCGGCGCCTGGCACGCGGTTCTCGATGCGGCAGGCAGCCGCAGAGCTAGCGATGACGCGCAGGGCGGTGGTCCTGTTCTCGAAGCCCCAGGTGACGTTGGTGGGCGCCCAGCTCCCCACGACGAAGCGCTTGTACGAGTTTACGTTGGGCGCGTACATCAACATGAGCTCGGGCAGGGTGGCCAGGACGCCGGCCAGGTAGGCCCGCATCAGCTCCGACGCGTGGTGGGGAGCGGCTTCGTTCCAGAAGAGGCTGCGCTCCCCGTCCAGCGACCAGAGGCTCTGGTGGAGGTGGCCGCTGCAGCCGTCTAGCCGGTCCGAGTACTTGGCCATGAAGGTCGGCACCACGCCACCTGCCGCCGCGATCTCCTTGGAGCCGCTCTTGTAGAGCAGGGCGCAGTCGGCGGCGGTCAGGGCATCGGCGTAGTGGAGGTTGATCTCGTACATCCCCTCGCCGTGCTCGCGGTTGTAGCCTTCGACGGGCACGGCGAACTCGATCATCTGCCGGCGGATCCCGCCGATCAGGTCCTCGTCCAGGCTGGCGTGGTGGATGCTGTAGCAGTTCAGTCCCGGGCTGAGGGGCTGGAGCCCGGCGTAGCCCTTCGCGCGCAGGCTCTGCTGGTCCTCGCGGAAGAACCGGACCTCGAACTCGGCCGCCATGCGGGGCCGGTAGCCGGACGCCTCCGCCCGCTCGATCACCCGGCGCAGCACCTGTCGGGGCGAGGCCCCCAGCGGTCCCCCGTCCTCGGAGAAGTAGTCGCAGACCACGGCGGCGCTCCCCGCCTCCCAGGGCACCAGGCGGAAGGTCGAGAGGTCCGGGCGCATGACGATGTCGGCGTAGCCGCTCGCGGCGCTGCCGAGCGCCAGGCCATCGATGAGCTGCTCCTGGATGTCCCAGCCGAAGATCACATCGCACTGGGGGAACCCGCCGCCCCGGCAGCCCTCCACGAAGTGCGAGCTGAGGATGCGCTTGCCCCGGAAGACGCCGTCCATGTCCGCGCCGCCGACCTTCACGACCTCGATGCCGCGCTGCGCGATGAGCTGCTCGACCATCTCCAGGTCCATCGACGGCTCTCCTCCTTCAGGGCTGAGACAAGAATAACAGAACGGCAGGCTAGCCGCCGTCGGCCGAACGCGTAGGGGCGAGCGGCTGCTCGCCCTGGGCGACCGGACGGTCGCCCCTACTGGCCGAGCGACGCAGCGTCACCAAGTTGGATAGGTGGTATCTCAGCGGGGCGATGGGGAAGACGCGGCGCCCTATCGGCAGTCGTGATGGTACTGGAGCATGACCGAGAGGATGTCATTGGGGCCGTCGATCCTGCCGTCTGGCCCTGTCCGCTGCCAGGAGTACTGTGCCCCCTGCTTCGCGACCCCCCGGTCATACCTGGCGTCGTAGGGCAGGGCGGGGTTGGCAGAGTAGCGCAGCTTGACCTGGAGGATGTCGTTGGGCGCGTCGATGTACTTGTCCCCGTTAGTGTCGTAGTAGTCCCAGGGGTTGAGGGGGTTGCGCAGGCCGCCTGTCCGCTCGCTGCCGGACGCCGTCTGGACCTCCGCGCCGTCGATGCAGCCCTCTCCGTCATGGTCGGGGTCGATGTAGCTGGTGCCGATGGCGATCTCCTCGTAGTCCCTGAGGCCGTCGCCGTCGGTGTCGGGGCAGGTGAGGCCGACATCGAGATTGGTCACAGGCTCGCTTATGACTTGGACGACGGCGCTGTCCTCGGTCGAGCAGCCGGGCTTGCTGACGCGGACGAAGTAGCTGCCGGGCGCCACGTCCCAGGCGTAGCGGCCGTCCGCGCCCGTGGTCTGCGGGTTGGCCTCCGGGTCGAACATACCGGCGTGGAGGGTCGGGCTCATCTCCTGCGGCGTGCCGGTCGCCGGGTTGATGCGGAAGAGCCGGACCGTGGCGCCTTCGATCGGGGCGAGGGTGTCATCGTCGAAGACGGTGCCGCTGGGGTCGATGAGCAGGATGCCGAAGTCGTCCAGCGGGATGCTATCGGCTACAATCTCCACCACCGGGGTGCTCCCAGGTGGCCACTCATACGGGGGCGTGAAGGTGTAGCGCCAGAGGGTGCCGTCGCCGTTCACGTCCGTCATCTGGGCGGGACCGACCTGGGGCGGGTTGGGGCCGGTCACCGTGATGGTAACCTTGCTCGCCGGAGGGCTGGCGGTGTACTCGATGGTGATGGGCTGGCCGCGGATGCCCTGCGGCGTGCCGTCGGGTGCTGAACCGAAGCCGGTATTGGCGGTGACGCCGGGCGGTGGGAAGCCCGTGCAATCGCTGTCGTTGCCGTCAGTGTCCCCGTCGCCGTCGTTATCGTTGCTGTCCGTGCAGGTGGCGGGGAGGGTGGAGTGCTCCGGCGTGCTGGTGTTCGACTGGGGATCGGAGCCAAGGGTGCGCTCCTGGCCGTCCCCGTAACCGTCGCTGTCGCTGTCGGCGTTGTTGGGGTTGGTGCCGAAGCTCACCTCGAAGCCGTCGCTGAGGCCGTCGTCGTCCGTATCGCCGTCCCTTGGGTCGGTGCTGTAGACGTTGTTTTCGCCGTAGTCGGTGAGGCCGTCGCCGTCGGTGTCGCTGCTGAGGGGGTTGGTGCCTTTGGTCTTCAGCTCCAGCCCGTCGTCGAGGCCGTCCGCGTCGGTGTCGGCGTTGCAGGGGTCGGTGCCGGCGTTGAACTCGGCGAGGTGGGTCTGGCCGTCCCCATCGTCGTCGTCCGTGGCGTCTGCGACCAGCTTGTCGGTGCAGGGATAGCTGTCTTCCCAGTAGTCAGGCATGCCGTCGGCGTCGGTGTCCGGTGTCACGCAGTTGACGCTGGCGTGGGTCAGGATCGGCTTGCTCTGGCCGCCGTTCGCATCGATCAGCATGGTGCCGTTGATGGGGTCGGTGGAGCTGGAGACGAGGGAGAGCTGGGAGGTGCCCACCTGCTGGCAGACGAACTGGAAGAGCGCTACCGCGCCTGTGTGTGTGCTCGTCCCGCTCCCAACGCAGGCGAGCGACACGGTCGCTTGCTTGCCGGCGTCGTCGTCCAGCCGCGTCGAGCGGGCAGCGGTGCAGGGCTCGGGCCACACGTTCTCAGACGCGGGGTCGCTCAGCGGCTGGTAGTTAAGGACCGCCTCGTCCCAGCGCAGCTCGGCCCGGTAGGCCGAGTAGCCGCCGGCCCCGGCTTGCGGCGGTTGCGTGACGTGGACCTTCACGAAAAACTTCTGGCCGACCGTGGCCGTGGCCTTGGCGTCAACATCGGCGTCGCTGCCGTCCGCGTCGACGGCCACGGAGCCTGGCTGGGCGCCCTTTCGAGTGCCTGAGAACGTTCCAGACGCGCCGCTCTCGCATAAGAAGCTTCCAGTCATCGAGTTGCCGTCGGCGGTGACGTCTCCTGTGACGGAATCCTGGCCGCAGGTCTCTCCGGCAAAGCCAGATACGGACAAGTGCCCCGTGAAGGGATCGATAGTGCCGGAGAGGACGTGGCTCGTCTTTATGCCTTGCAGGTCGCCCGGATAGCAGGTGCCGTTGAATATCAGGTCCGAGCCCGCCTGCGAGGCGACCGAGAGGCAAAAGTCGGCACCGCCTGAGAGGTTCAAGTTCCACACACCTGAGATGTCCACCGGCTGGGGGAAGGGCGTAGGCGTGCTCGTGGGCGTGGGCGTAAATGTGGCGGTCGCCGCAAAGGTTGGCGTCCACGTCGGCCCGCTGCAGTTGATGGTCAGCGTGTCGGACGCGGGGTACTGGCTCGCGCCGTCGGCGCCCACGAAGCCAGCGCCGTCAGTATTGTCCGGGTCCGCGTACGGGACCAACTGGACGGTAGTCACGCTGTTGCCGGCCGAGCAGGCGAAGTTCATGGCCACGAACAGGCCGGTGTAGGTAGTCGGATTGGGAGGCAGCCCTGTGGTGATGCACCACTGGTTCACTGTCTCGCCCGGTATGGTCTGCCCGCCTTGCTTGACCCCGCCGCAGTCCATCGGGGGGGAGTTGATGTCGTCCTCCGGCCCCCCGGCCGGCTTCTTGTAGGTGAGCGCGTTGCCGCCGTCGTCGTAGTCCACGTAGCTCTGGGCAAGGATCCAGCCGCCGGCCGGTATCTTGTCGATGATAACGGCCAGCGTGAACTGCTTGCCCGGCGGGATCGTGCATTTTGTGGGTCGCACGGGGTCATCGCAGTCCCCGCCTTGGACGTTGAGCGCCATCTCCGGCGGGCAGATCCCGCCAGGGCAGGGCGTGGGCGTGGCGGTGGGCGTCCTGGTCGCTGTGAGTGTCGAGGTAGCGGTGGCCGTGGCCGTCTCTGTTGGCGTAGGCGTGACAGTAATGGTGGGCGTTGCCGTGTCGGTGCCCGTGGGCGTTGGCGTGGAAGTGGGTGTCGGTGTGCCGCAGCCGCCGTTGGCCGGCACCTTGCCGTCGGGGCAGGGGGTGGGCGTGACGGTGACCGTGGGCGTGACGGTCGGCGTCGGGGTCGAGGTGGGCGTCGACGGCACCACGCAGTTGATGGTCAGCGCGTCGGACACGTTCACCGTGTCCGGCGACCCATCGCCGTCGGCATCGATCTGCTGCTGGCCCTCCACCGTCACCGGCACCTCGGCGCCGTTCGCGTCGAAGTAGGCGGCGCCAAAGGCGCTGCCCGGCCAGGCCGCCAGCGCCACTTTGTAGCTGCCCAGGGCCGTGCAGTTCACGTCCAGCGCCAGGAGCTTGCCCTGGAACGTGCTCAGCGGGAAGGGCGGGGCACCGGCCGTCATGCTGAAGTGCTGCGGCTGGCCCGCCAGCCCCGTCACACGGAAACGGTTGGTCTGCCCGTCCGGCCACACGATCTCGTCGGCGCTACCATGTGCTTTCCAGACCAGTCCGCCCAGGAAAACCTCGCTCTGGAAGGCTATGTAGCCGCCGGGCGGGATGCCGCGGGTCTCCACCGCCAGGCTGAACTGCTGGTTCAGGCCTGCGCTGCATTTGGTGGGCCGCTGGGGGTCATCGCACGAGATGAGGCCCGGGCCCTCTGCGTTGAGGCAGAGGGCTGGCGACGCCGTCCCGCACCCCGCGGTGGGGGGCGGCGGCCCGCTGACGATCTTGGGTGCACAGAGATGGCCGAACTGGAACTTGGCCGCCGTGATGTCGTTGGCTGCATCGATAACACCGTTTGGCTGGGACCTGCTCCAGGTGAACGGCCCGTATAAGGAGCCAACGTCGGCCTCAACGTCATACGGCAGTACGGGGTTGGCCGAGTAGCGCAGGCCGACGCCGAGGACGTCGCCGCCGCTGACGACGCCGTCCCCGTTCACGTCGAAGAAGTCGTAGGGGTTCCAGGGGTCGCGCACGCCGCCTCTTGCTGCGATCGTCTGGAGCTCCCGCACATCAGTGCAGCCGTCACCGTCGGTGTCATCGTCCGCGGCGCCGCCGGGGTTGTTCGGGTCGGGCGCGGTGTAGGTGCTGAAGGTGATGGGCGTCCAGCCCGCCGGGTCGTCACAGTCATCGTGGGTATTGGGATCGCCGTCCGGGCCGCCCGTCGCCGTGTTGGTGACCGTGTCCAGCACCACCTTGATCAGGCCAGAGTCCGGCGTGGCGTGATTGAGGTCGGCGATGGGTAGCCTCACTTCGACGTAGAGGTTGAAGCCAGCGAAGAATTCGTTGATGCAGGGCGAGATGAGGCCCAGCAGCGCCTCGGCCGTGTTCCCGTCGCCGTCGATGTCGTTGGCGTCACCCGCCGTGCCGTCCGTGTCGATGTGTGCCACCGGGCCCCACCAGATGGTGTCGTAGCCGCCCGTGCCGAGCCAGGGTATGGCCGCCGCCATCAGCACGATCAGGTCCTGGCCTTGCAGCGGCACGTCCAGCTTCTTCGGGCTGAGGGCCTTCGGCCAGGTGTCGGGCTGGCTGCGGGTCTGGCAGACCGGGTAGGCGGCCACACTGGTGCCCGCCTTCTGGCCGGGCGGCTCCTGGACGCCAGCCGTGCCCGGGTCGGTGTCTATGCCGGGCTGGACATAGCCCGAGCGGCAGACCAACTGGTCGTGAGCGCCGGTCACGATGGAGCCGGCAGCGTGCGCTGTGATGGACGTCCGCTGGAAGAGCGCGGTGGAGGCGCCCCGGCCGGTGATGTGGAACTCGGTGGCCGAGGGCGTCTTGATCTTCGTGGCGGCGTTGTTGTAGTCCACCAGCTCGCAGTTAGAGAGCGGCTGGGCGTAGTCGCAGACCAGCAGGCTGCCAGACGGGAAGAAGCCGGCGTTGCTCTTCACCTGGATCTGGAAGTGCTTGCTGACCACGGAGCGGCCAAGCTCCGGGCAGGTCCCCGGGTTCTCGCCCGAGCCGTCCGGGTTGCGCACGATCCAGTTGCCATCGTCGCTGCACGGGGTGCTGTAGCCGTTGGGCTTGTGCAGGTACTTGGTGTTGTACGGCTGCTGGGCCCGCTCGGTGATGCACAGGTCGTTGGCGCCCAGCGTCCCCGTCCCGCAGGCGCTGCCGTCAACGCCGGTGTACTCCATCATCTCGCTGCTCAGCCCTCCCACGTTGGCGGTCAGGGTGTCCCCCTGGGCGATGGTGAGGGCGCCCGGACCATCGCCGAAGGCGGCGGCGCTGGCATCGCAGGTCAGCTTGAACGGCGGGTTGGAGGCGGTGCCGGTGGCGGGGATCTGGTTGGCCAGGTTGCACTCAACGTTGGTGGTGATGCCGCCGATGGCCGCCGTGAGCTGGGTGCCAAGCTGGACGAGGGTACCGGCGGGGTGTGTCTTCTTGGCGCCGGGGCCCTTGGGCCGCTCGGTGATGCACAGCTCGTTCTTGGCCAGTGTGCCGCAGCCGGCGCCGTTGTCCCTGCTGTAGGCCACCAGCTCGATGCTGGCGCCACCGACTCCCTTATCCAGACCGAAGAGCAGATCGCCGGTCGTGGGGAAGCTGGAGTTGTTCCCGACGATGGTGATCTTGAAGGGCTCCTGGGTGGTGCCGTCCACCGCGACGGCGAGAGAGTCGACGGACACGCCGGGGATGAGGAACTGGGAGACGGCGGCGGTCCTGTTCAGGTCCAGGCCGCCGCTGGCGGCGCCGGTCTCGTCAGGCAGCGAGACGGCGACGAGCCAGCCAGCCACCGCCATCATGGCAACGATGGCCAAGAGCCGCCGCTTCTTCGACAGAACTAACACGAGCCACTCCCCACCAAGGCCCGCCACTGGCCACCAGGACTCAGTGGGGCAAGCATACGCGCCTTTACGTGCCGTAGCAAGGGCCAAACGGCCCTAGGTCGCCTCCGGCCCGTCACAGGTCGATGGGGTCGACCCAGAGGGGGCGCTCGCCAAGGGTGGCGGCAGGGCCGGGGTGGAGCGCCTTCGCCATCAGGTGGTACCAGCCAGTGAAGCTCTGCCCCTGGGCCCACGAGGGCGGCGTGCGCCGGTCGTGGAACCAGAGGACGGTGTCCAGGCGCAGCTCCCGGGCCTGGGCCAGCGCCCGACGGAAGAGGGCGGGCAGCGCCTCGGCCTCGCCGGCGGCGCCCAGCAGGAGGCCGTAGCGCACCGGCACGCCCGGCCGGGGGACGCGGGGCGCGCGCAGCCCCAGCCGTCGCAAGAGGCGGCTGAGCGCCGCCAGTGCCCTCAGCTCCGGAGGCAGGCGGAGGAGGATCGCCCGCCCGACGGACGAGTAGTCCCATAGCCCCAGCACGGCTGTCGCGGGACGGCCGACGACCCAGACCTGGCCGGCCTGGAGGCCGGGAAGACCTTCCCACAAGGCGCGCAGCCCCTCCAGCGACTCGGCGCGGAGCAGGTCGTGGCCCTGGTACCCCTGGTGGACGAGTCGGCCGAGGGCTGCCCAGTCCTCCTCCTCGACCGCGCGGATGCGGTCGTCCTGGGCCCCGCCGGGGACGCGGGCAGGGAAGGTGAGGCTGGTGAGGCGGGCGGCCTCTTGATACCCGGCGGCGGCGAAGCTCCCCAGCCCCGCCCGGTTGCCGCCCAGCACGTGGGCGTAGAGAAAGTCGCCGCCTTGCTCCCGCGCCCAGGCCTCGGCCTCGGCCAGGAGCAGGCCTGCGCACCCCCGCCGGCGCGCCCGCGCGTCCACCGCCAGGTCGAAGATGTAGGCCGCGCGCTGGCGCTCGCCCTGCACCAGCACCCACTTCAGGCCGCAGGCCACGGTGCCGGCGATCCCCGCTTCATCGTCTATGACGAACACGCGGCTCTCGTCATAGGGCGCGGCCCGGGCGAAGAAGTCCGGCGAACGGTCCCATCCCAGCAGGATGCGGCCCGCCTGGGGAGAGCGGAAGATGAGCTCCTGGAGGGCTTGGTTATCGTCCCTGCCGGCAGGGCGGACGGTGGGCTCGGCGCGGGCCATCTCAGCGCGACGATGGAGCGGGGACTAGCGACGCGAGGGCAGCCAAGTTTTCGACGCCGATGCTCCGCTCCCCCCGCTCGATCTCCTTCAGCATCCGGTAGGCGGTCGCGTTGAGGGGCACCGACACGCCGGCCGCCTCACCCCGCCGCACGATCTCGCCGGTGACGAAGTCGACCTCGGTGGGGCGGCCCAGCTCGAAGTCGCGCCAGGTCACCGACTTCACGGCCTCGAAGGTGGCGCCGAAGCGGTCGAGGATGCGGAAGGAGGCCTGCACGCCTTCGCTGTCCTGTCGGGTGAAGACGTCCGGCTCCAGCGCGCCCTCCAGTTTGACTAGCTCCACGCCGCCAGCCCGGGCCACGGCGATGCCCTCGCGGAGCACGGCCAGCACGGTCCGCTTGCGCTCGTCCGTGGCCAGGAGCTCGCCGGTGAGGAAACCGGCCAGGGCGCCCAGCACGGTCATCGAGTTGATGAGCATCTTCGACCAGAGCTCCCCCAGGATGTTGGGAGAGATGCGCGTCCGAAAGGCCGCGGAGAAGAGCTGGCACACTTCCTCCAGACCGGCGTCGGTCGACCCATCGAGCCGGCCGATGACCAGGCCGCCTTTGGAGGTCTGCTCGATCTGGCCGGGCGTCAGGTAGGTGGCGCCGAAGCCGACGACGCAGCCCACCGTGCGCTCAGCGCCCACCAAGGCCGCGATGCGCTCCTCATTGATGCCGTTCTGGAGGGAGATCACCTGGGTCTGGGGCGCCAGGCGGCCCAGGAGCGGCCGCAGCGCCGCCTCGGTCGCCTGGGAGCGAACGGCCAGCAGCAGGGCCTCGGGCGCGGGCTCGGTGCCTCCCAGCCACTGCTCGGGCGTGGAGGCGCGCAGCGGGATGGTGGCGACGCCTCGGACGCCGGAGAGCCGCAGCCCCGGGCTCGATAGGAGCCGGACATGGTCGGTGTCTGTATCCAGGACTCGGACATCGATCCCGGCCTGGACGAGCCGGCCCGCTACCGTGCCGCCGACCGCCCCGGCGCCGACCACTAGCGCTCGCACGTTAGTCTAGCCCTCGAGACTGAGCCTCGGCGGGCAGCATCCAGAGCACTTCCTCGCCCACGCGCCAGCCGACGACGACGCCTTCCTTCTCCAGCGCCTCCATCGCATCCAAAGCCGCCTGGCGGTCCATCTCACACACCACCTCGATCTCCTTGGTCGCCGCGCTGCCGTACTGGTCGAGGAGCTGGCGCGGTTCCGGCGGTGGAAGGCGCGTAGCCGACGTGCCTGGCACCACCGCTTCGATAGCCGCCAGGTAGGCCTCGTAGGGCTGCCAGCCGGGCGCCGTGCGCTCGCCCTCGGGCCCCTGGAAGATCACCGTGGGGAAGACGTAGCGCCAGTGCCCCTCGGTGAGGCGGGCCTTGCCGGCGCCGGGGCGCGAGTCATCGTCCAGGGCCATGGTGTACTCGTTGGGGCGGCGGGTTTCCTCCCAGTCCTGCCGGTAGGCCTGCTCGACCTGCGAGTCCTCCAGGTCGCAGGCCAGGCGGCCCAGGTCCAGCCTGGGTACCCCGCGGACCGCCTCCAGGATCTCCTCGCCGTTGTCCGTGGGCCGGCTCAGGACGAAGATGGACTCCCGCAGCCGCCGCAAGACGCGCAGCGCGACCTCCTCTTCCTGCTGCTGGGCCGCCTTGACCGCCCGGCAGGCGGGGTCGGTGGAGCGATAGGCGCGGCTGAGGGCCACCGGCGTCGGCATGCCCGTGTGCGCGGCGACTTCGCGCCAGTAGGCGGCGAGGCGCGCTCCGCCATCCTCGCGGCAGAGGCGGGAGGCGTAGACTTCCATGTTCCCCACCAGGCCGCCCATGACGTAGCTCCAGGCGAGGCCCTCCCCGAACTCAAAGGTCAGCTTGCGGAGCTTGGGCTCCGTCCCCCACGCCCATGAACACCCCGGGTCGGTGTAACAGGTGACCTCTACAGCGCCTGCCACGTGCGCTTGCCTTCGAGCCGCACCAGCCGCCCGAAGCCGGGCGCCGGGAAGTGGCAGATGGCGGCCAGGGTGCCCTCCTGCTCCAGCCGCTCGAGGAGCCGGCGGCGCGTTTGCTGCGCCCGCTCCGGGTCGCCGTCGAAGCCGGAGTTCCATTCGGTCTCCTGGACCTGGGCCGGGTGGTGGGCGATGTCGCCGGTGATCATGGCCCGCTCGCCAGCCGAGACGACCAGGACGCTCATGTGGCCGGGCGTGTGGCCCGGCGTGGGGACGATGGTCACGTCGCCGGTGAGGGCCCGCTCGCCGGAGACCAGGTCCATGACGCCCAGGTCTCGCAGCGGCATGACGGCTGCCTTCACGTGGGGCGCCTGGCCCAGCATCTCCGGCTTGGTGAAGAGGTCCCAGTCCGCCTCCGGGACGAGGTAGCGGGCCTTGGGGAAGGTGGGCTTGGGCGCGTCGCCGTCCGACAGGTTCCAGCCGACGTGATCGGGATGGAGGTGAGTGAAGAGCACCGTCTCTACCTCCTCGGCCTTGATGCCCTTGCTCTTCATGTCGGGCAGGAGCTGGCCGCGCGCTCCTCCCAGGAAGTCGTGCGGCCCCGGGCCGACGCCCGTGTCGATGAGGATGGTGCGGCCCTCGGAGCGCAGGGCGTAGCACTGGGCGTTGGTGCGAAAGCGGCCGTCGGGCGCCCAGCAGGCACCGTAGGCCTCTTTGTAGGGATCGAAGGCCTGCGCGGGGATCGACGGGAAGAAGGCCTCGAAGGGGAAGTCCATGACGGCGTCCAGGAGGGCCACGATCTCGACGTTGCCCACGGTGATCTTGCTGCTGGCCATGCCCGTACCTCCTTGCGCTCCTGCGATCGATGCGGATGCCGTGTGGGATTGCCCGGCGTATTCTACCACGGCTCGGCCTGGAGGCCAGC
>MGOB01000037.1:28502-37031 GCA_001796995.1 Chloroflexi bacterium RBG_16_68_14
TGTCGTGGCTCAGCAGATCAGGCTGGCTAGCGGATGCCGCAGGTGGCGCAGTGGCCGCTGGCGCAAGAAGCGCAAGCGCTCCCGGCGCTCATCGCCCGCGCGGAGCCGTCCGCTGCCTTGGAGAAGGAGACGAAGGTGGAGATGGCTCGCGCCGCTCCCGGGTGCCCCGATGGGCAGGTAGCGGGCTCCTCCGACCGGCTGATGGGGCGCAGCAACTCGAACCGCTGCTGACAGGGGCGGCAGTGGTACTCGTAGAGAGGCACTCACACTCCTCCTCTCGAGGCGCACAACATGCTACTACCGCCATTCTCCACTTGTCAACCTGCTCCCGCTGGCAAACGGGGCGACTCGGCATCTGCGGACAAGTGGGCCATTTGGCTCTTGTCTTGGTGCGAGCGCCATGCCTAAGGTATGGTGAACTTTTCGCGCTGGACCTGCGTAGGGGGGCACGCCCAAGCTGCGCTGGTTCGGCATGGGAAGGGAGGCGCTGGACGACATGTGTCGCATGTGCGAATGGCTGGGCGACGGGGACATCTGGTACAAGAACCCCAGGAACTACGCCAACCGGATGTACAAGCTGCGGGAGCCCGGCAAGAAGGCGACCCCCTTCACGGGCGGCGCCGAGGGGCTGGCCAGCGGCCTTAACCGGGCGATCCAGGCGAAGGCCGATGGCGACCTCGAGACGTACCAACAGATCATCAAGGAGATCAACGAGCGCGATGCCACGCGCCCCGGCGGCCAGGTGCTGCCCCTGCAAGACTGCATCGACCTGGTGAGGGATATCGGGACGCCGGTAGCCGCCATGCACTGCATCTGCCGCAAGACCACCCGCGCCGAGGAAGAGCAGAGCATCAACGAGTACAGCTGCCTGGGCCTGGGCACCGGCATGTTCAAGTGGGAGCGCTGGCCGGAACGCTATCGGGGCGGCGTGCAGTTCCTCACCCCCGAGCAGGCTGCCGAGTTTCTCGAATACTGGGACCAGCGCGGGATGGTCCACATGGTGATGCAGGAGGGCGGCGATTTCATCGGCGGCCTCTGCAATTGCGACTACCCGGACTGCGTCCCCATCCGCCAGCGGGTCGACTACGGTCTTAACTACCGGCTCACCAAAGGCGAGAACATCTGCGAGGTGGATTATGAGCGGTGCAACGGCTGCGGCGAGTGCCTCGGCCGCTGTCAGTTCAACGCCCTCAAGTACGAGGCCACCATCGACAAGCCCAACATCGATCCCATGATGTGCTTCGGCTGCGCGCTCTGCATGACCGCCTGCAACCGCCAGGCCATCCGCCTGGTGCCGCGCAGGCAGTACGCGGCCCTGCAATACGTGTGGTAGAGGCAAAGGGACGAGGGATATGATACCGGTCAACCCTGTCATCACCATCGACCGCGAACGCTGCACCACCCCGTTCGACTGCAAGCGCTGCCTGCGGGTCTGCCCGCCGGCGGTCTTCGCCGTCCACGCCGCGAAGATCGTCCGTGGGGTGGAGACGGACAGGACAGAGCCTGGCGCCTACCTGCTGGCGGCCGTCTACCGGGACAAGTGCACCGGCTGCATGAAGTGCGTCGAGGTCTGCCCCGTTGGCGCCCTCACCGTGGCCATGCCCCAGGAGGTGCGGGCATGACCTCCGCCGAGACCCGGTACTCCTTCGACCTGGCGGAGGAGATGGCGCAGCAGTTGGAGCAGGAGTTCGGGCCGGAAGCGCTCCGGGGCGAGCTCCAGAAGGCCTTCGGCGGCGGAGGCGCCAGCCCCAAGGGGGCTCAGGCCGACAGCTTCTTCACCGACTTCGGCCGCCGCTGGATGCAGCGCACGATAGAGCTGGGCGAGCAGTACACGGACCGGACGTATGAAACGCTGAAGGACGCGGCGAAGAAGGTCGAAACGCTCTCGTTCCCCTTCATCTCCCAGCGCTTCATCGAGATCGCCTACCTGAGCACCCAGCCCGTATACAGCCTGCCCATCGTGGAGAACAGCGGCCGGGGCCTCACCTTCAGGATGCCCTTCTGCGGCCACTTCAAGGCGATCAGGGAGGGGATGGGAGAGGAGTTCGCCGACCAGCTCCACTGCAAGAACGCGTGCCTGGCGGCGTGTCAGACCGCCTTCGAGCACTTTGGATTCAGCGTGGCGGTCGCCATGGACGCCGCCGTGCCCAAGGATGAGTACTGCCAGTTCAGCATCAGACGGGCCTGAGGCTCGCTGCCCCGCGGCACCTGGATCGACGCATGCTCATTGACCTCCATAACCACACCGGTTGGGGCTCCGGCGATAGCCACCTGGATCCTTCCGAGCTCATCGAGCGCGCCCGTCGCTGGGGCCTGGACGGCATTGCCATCACGGAGCACAACCAGGTCTGGGACCCGGAGAAGATCGAAGCGCTCCGTCGCCGCCACAACTTTCCCGTCATCGGCGGCGCCGAGGTGGATACCGACATTGGGCACGTCCTGGTCTTCGGCCTTCAGGGGCCGCGTCGCTGGCTCCGGCTCCCCAGCCTCGAGGAGCTGCGCTCGCTGGTCGACGAGGCGGGCGGTGTGATCATTGCGGCCCATCCCTTTCGTGGCCTGTTGACCGCTGCAAGCTCCAGCCACCCCAGCGAGGACGAGTGGAGCCAACTAATTAGCCACCACCGCTGGAACATGGTGGACGCCGTCGAAGTGTACAACGGCCTCGCCGGTTCCCAGCAACGCGGGCTGGCCGCAGAGCTGGCCCGCCGTCTCGATCTGCCGACCACCGGCGGCAGCGATACGCACCGCTTCATGGACGTGGCCACCTCCTTCACCATCGTCGACGGTGAGCTCAGAGACGAGCGAGACCTGATGGCAGCGATCAAGGCGCGCCGCTGTCGAGGAGGGGACTGGGCCTCGGAAGGACTGGTCGATAAGCGACGGAAGGAGCTGATAGGCGCCACCTCAAGGTGGGCGCCTATGTCCTCCAAGGAGTGAGCCATGGCAGTACGTCCCAGGCGAAAGGACCCCATCTCCACCCGGCCCGTCTACCTGCCCAAGGTGCCCGCCAAAGAGCTCCAAGAGGTGGCCAAGGCGAGGACATCGGCGGCAGCACCTGGTCTCCGCATCTACACAGACGGTGCGCCGGGCGACCCTGACATCGAGAAGCTAGCGCAGCTCGTAGCCCAGGCCGAAGCGGGCGCTGCGGTAGTGGGGGAGTTGCTATCGGAGCTGGCAGGCCGGCCCCACCGGGAGGTACGAGACACCGTTGCCGCTCTGGCCCACGGCCTCGCCTGGGCCCGGATCCGTGACCCGGCGAAGCAGGACTACCGGGTCCTGCCCCTGCGCGGCGAGATAGACCAGGAGGAGGCGCGCTTTCGCGCCCGGTCGCTCCCCGAGTACCCGGGCCTCCAGGCGCCGTCGCCGCCTGTCGCAGCGATGTATGACGCCTCCCGGGTGCAGGCCGCGTACCGGGAAGTGCTGCCCCAGGGCCGAGATGACGGCGGCAGCACCTACATCGTCATCACCGGCCGGCGGCTCGGCCGCTGGGACGCGAAGGCGGGCAGGTGGACGCCCCTGGCCGTGCTCCCCGGCCCCCCAGTCCTCGTGTCCGTGAGCGGCCTGGAGGGCTCCGCCGAGCCGAACTCGCTGGTCGCGGAGATCCGTGGGGCGCTGAGTCGTCGCTAACAGCCGGCGCTGAGTCTTAGCAAACCAGGCAAAGCGGGCTACGTCCCTGCCAGGCGGCTGACCACGGGCGCCATCATCTCGAAGACATCGCCGGAGAAGGCGACGTAGGAGAAGCCGTACTCCTCTCGACGGCGCTGGAGCTCCTCCACCATCTGATCCACGGTGCCAACGAGAACATGGGGTGACTCCAGCACTTCCTCCGGCGCGAGGCCGAAGCCGGGAGCCACGCGCTCCGCCGTTCCCTGTCGGTCGTCCGTGACCACGCTGGCGAAGACGGTCACCTGCATCTCCAGGTCGTCGAACCTGGCCCCAGCGGCCTTACGGATCCAGCCCATCTTCTCAGCGGTTGCCGCCGCGCTGCCCGTCGCGGCGACGGCGGGGTTTACCATGCCCTCTGCCAGCGAGAAGTTCACGGCCACGATATCGGCCTCTCGGGCCGCCAGTGAGAGCACACGCCTGCCGCCGCCCCCCACCAGGAAGGGCGGATGCGGCTTCTGGGCCGGCTTCGGCGTTCCCTCGTGGCCGGTGATGGTGTAGTACCGGCCGGTAAAGGAGAAGCCGCCCTCCGCGAAGAAGCCCTTCATGATCTTCAGCGCTTCCTCCAGCCGGCCGATGCGCACGCCGGGAGCGTCATAGGGGATGCCCGACTGCTGGTAGTCGCTCACCATCCAGCCGGCGCCCAGGCCGATCTCGAGACGGCCGCCGGAGAGCACGTCCAGGGTGGCGAGCTCCTTGGCCAGCACCAGGGGGTGCCGGTAGTCGTTGTCGAGGACGAGGGTGCCCAGGCGCAACGTCTTCGTGGCGTCGGCGGCGGCCATGAGCGCGGGAAGGGGCGCCAATTGGTCGGTGAAGTGGTCCGGGATGAACAGCGTGGAGAAGCCCAGCTCCTCGATCTTGCGCGCCTTGGCCGCCCACTCCTCTCCTGAGGCCGCCCTTGAACTCTGAAGGCCGAAACGAAACTTGCGCGGCATCCTTACTCCCTCCTGTGAATTAGCCGCCCAGTGTACCAGCTTCAAGGAAGCAGGGACAAACCCTTCTCGCCGAGACTGCTGAGTAAGGATCTGCTAGGCGTACTCTAGGAGACGCCGATCGGGTCTCCCCAATCCCCGTGGGACAGGCTTTAGCCTGTCGCCGTCGGGCTGAAGCCCGACCCGCAGGATTATCCAGCAGTCTCTCTCGCCGCCGGACGCCTAGCGTGGCTCGCAAGCGACCTGTACCATAGGCTTGCGTTCGAGCCCTGCGCTGGGAGTAGGTGGAGGACCCTGTGGCCGCTGAATCCCTCCGTGACCTGTTGGAGGTAGCCGTCGACCTCGCCGAGGAGGCGGGCAAGATCACGCTCCAGTACTTCGGCAACTATCCAGCCGTAGAGACGAAGGCCGACATGACGCCGGTCACTGTGGCGGACCGGGAGGTGGAAGCGTATCTCCGCGCAGCTATTGCGTCCAGGTTCCCGGGCGATGGCATCATCGGCGAGGAGTTCGGAGAGGAGCGGGCCGGCGCTGCGCGCCGGTGGATCATCGACCCCATCGATGGCACCTTCTCCTTCATCCACGGCGTGCCCCTCTACGGCCTGCTCATCGGCGTGGAACAGGACGATGAGCCTCTCCTTGGTGTCATCCGGCTCCCGGCGCTGGACGAGACGGTGGCGGCTGCCTGCGGGGAAGGCTGTCGCTGGCAGGGCCGGAAAACCACCGTCTCGACGGTCTCCGAGCTCAGCGCGGCGCTGTGTCTCGCCACCGACCTGGGCGGTCAGGACCCCACCCAGTCCTCGGCGTTGCGCCGTCTGGCGGCAGCGACGGGGGCTACCAGGACCTGGGGAGACTGCTACGGCTACGTCCTGGTGGCCACGGGGCGCGCCGACGTGATGGTCGACCCCGTGATGCACGTCTGGGACTGCGCCGCGCTCCTGCCCGTCATCGAGGAGGCGGGCGGCGTCTTCACCGATTGGCAGGGCAGGCGTACCATTCGACGTGGGAACGCCGTCGCCAGCAACGGCTTGCTACACGACCAGGTGCTGGCCCTGCTGAGCAACTCGAGGGAGACGCGCGAGAGATGACCACCGAGCGTGACAGGTACGTCCTCGCCATCGACCTCGGCACAGGAGGGCCTAAGGTGGCCCTGGTCTCCGTCGACGGCAAGATCGTGGGCCACGAGGTTGAGCAGACAGAGCTCCTGCTCCTCCCCAACGGCGGCGCCGAGCAGGACCCCGCCGACTGGTGGCGCGCTATCGCTACCGCCGCCAAGAGACTGCTGGGCAGAAATCTCGTCCCCGCCGAGCGCATCGTGGCGATCAGTTGCACCACCCAGTGGATGGGCACCGTCGCTGTCGACCGCGACGGCCACCACCTGATGAACGCCATCATCTGGATGGATGCGCGCGGCGCCAAGTATGCCGCCCGCGTCACCAACGGGCTGGTTCGCGTTGCGGGTTACGGTGCCACCAAGCTGTGGCGCTGGCTGAGGCTCACCGGCGGCGTCCCGTCGAGGACAGGGAAGGACGCCCTCAGCCACATCCTCTACATCCAGCATGAGCTCCCGCAGGTCTACCAGCAGGCGTTCAAGTTCCTTGAGCCCATGGACTACCTCAACCTGCGGCTCACCGGGCAGGCCGCCGCGTCCTATGACAGCATTACCGGCCACTGGCTGACCGACAATCGCGACCTCTCCAAGGTCAGGTACGATGACACGCTGGTGGCGATGTCGGGCATCGACCGGGAGAAGCTGCCCAACCTCAAGCCGACCGGCGCCGTGCTGGGCCCCATCACCGCCGAGATCGCCAAGGAGTTCGGACTGCGTGACGACGTACAGGTGATGATGGGGACGGGGGACACGTCGTCTGCGGCCATCGGGTCGGGCGCGGTACGGGACTTCGAGCCGCATCTCTACATCGGCACGTCGTCGTGGCTGACCTGCCACGTCCCGTTCAAGAAGACGGACATCATCAACAGCATCACCACGCTCCCTTCCGGGATACCGGGGCGGTACTGGGTCGCTGCGGAGCAGGACGTGGCCGGCGCCTGTTTGACGGTGCTGCGTGACCAGCTCTTCTGGCCCAAGGACGAGCTATCGAGCGGGCCCGCGCCCTCCGACGCTCTGGAGGCCTTCAACCGCATCGCGGCGCGCGTGCCGCCGGGCAGCGACAAGCTGATCTTCACCCCCTGGCTCAACGGCGAGCGCACTCCTGTCGAGGACCACCTGGTCCGGGGCGGGTTCTTCAACCAGTCGCTGAGCACGACCCGCGCCCATCTGATCCGGGCGGTCTTCGAAGGCGTCGCTTACAATACGCGGTGGATGCACCGGCACGTCGAGCGATTCGTGAAGCGGCGCCTGGACGGGATCAACTTAATTGGAGGCGGAGCGCTGTCGGAACTGTGGTGCCAGATCCACGCGGACGTCCTCGAACGGACCATCCGTCAGGTCAAGGACCCAAGGCTGGCGAATGCTCGCGGCGCCGCCTTCGCCGCCTCGGTGGCCTTGGGCTACCTCACTTTCGATGACATCCCCGCGCGGGTTGAGATCACCAAGACCTACCACCCGAACGCGGACAATCGGGGCATCTACGACGAGCTCTTCGCCGAGTTCGTCAACATCTACAAGAACAACCGCAAGGCCTATGCGCGGCTCAACGCGGGGGGCTAGCCGCCGGGCGGTGTGTGGCAGGAGAGCTTCTTACTGGAGGGGAAAGGCATCATGACCCAGGAACCAGAACGGCGGCACAGCGACGAAGGCGCGGAGGCCAAAGCCAGCATCAAGTCGTACCGGCAGCACTTTACGACCTACACCAAGATCCCCCCGGTGGGTCGCCCGCGGGAGGAGATCCTGGCCGAGCTGGAGCAGATGCAGGCGCTGGAGGCGGCGCGCTGGAGGGCCGGCTACGCGTCGGGGGCGGTCTACAGCGGCGCCGAAGACCACGTCGAGTTCCTCAACAAGGTCTACGCCGTCCATTCCCAGTCCAACCCGCTGCATGCCGACCTCTGGCCGAGCGCCATCAAGTTCGAGTCCGAGATCGTGTCCATGACGGCGGCCATGCTGGGCGCGGACAAGTCGGGCGCGGAACCGGGCACGCCGGGGGAGATCTGCGGCACGGTGTCCTCGGGTGGCACGGAGAGCATCCTGCTGGCCATGAAGGCCTATCGGGACTTCGCGCGGGAGAAGAAGGGCGTCACCAAGCCCGAGATGATCGCGCCCACCACCGCCCACGCCGCCTTCGACAAGGCGGCCCAGTACTTCAATATCGACATCGTCCGCATCCCTGTCGACGAGGCCTTCCGGGCGGACGTCGGCGCGACGGAGAAGGCGATCACCGACAACACCGTCGTCCTCGTCGGCTCGGCGCCGCAGTTTCCCCACGGCGTGGTCGACCCCATCGAGGAGCTGTCGGAGCTGGCCCGGTCGCGGGGCATCGGTTTCCACACCGACGGCTGCCTGGGCGGCTTCCTCCTGCCCTGGGCGGAGAGGCTTGGCTACGACGTCCCGCCCTTCGATTTTCGCCTGCCCGGTGTCACGTCCATCTCGGCCGACACGCACAAGTTCGGCTACGCGGCGAAGGGCACGTCAGTGGTCTTGTACCGCGGCCATGAGCTCCGCCACTACCAGTACTTCATGACGACGGAGTGGCCCGGCGGACTGTATTGCTCTCCGTCCTTCGCAGGCAGCCGGCCGGGCGCGTTGAGCGCGGTGTGCTGGGCCGCCATGGTCTCCATCGGCGAAGAAGGGTATCTGGAGAACGCCAGGCGGATCCTGGAGACGACGGCCAAGATGAGGAAAGGGGTGGCGGAGATCCCGGAGCTGGAGCTGTTCGGCGAGTCCCTCTTCATCACCGCCTTCGGCTCGAGGGAGCTGGACATCTACAAGGTTATGGACGCCATGAGCGAGAGGGGCTGGAGCCTGAACGGGCTCCAC
>MGOB01000037.1:37090-38352 GCA_001796995.1 Chloroflexi bacterium RBG_16_68_14
GGAGCGGTTCGTTGAGGACCTGAAGGCGTCCGTCGCGTTCGTGAAGGAGAACCCGGGCTGGCAGGGCGCGATGGCGCCCATCTACGGCATGGCGAACACCATCCCGGATAGGGGCCTCGTCGCCGACGCCTTGAAGGACTACATGGACGGCTATTACCGGATCCGCTAGCGGGCTCTGGCCTGGTAGAATAGGGTCGGCCCCCCGTGGATCGGGGTCTGCTGCATACTGTGGTCATGTGCTCTCTCCGCGAGCTTCACCTGCTCCTCACCTATCGCTGCACGATGGAGTGCGACCACTGCTTCGTGTGGGGAAGTCCCCAACAGGCTGGCGTGATGACCCTGGAGCAGATGCGCCAGATCTTCGAGCAGGGACAAGCCCTGGGCTCAGTAGAATCGGTCTGCTTCGAGGGTGGTGAGCCTTTCCTCTACTATGGACTGCTCCTGGAAGGGGTACGGCAGGCCACAGCGCGGGGCTGGAGGACTGAGGTCATCAGCAATAGCTACTGGGCCACCTCCCCAGAGGATGCGCTTCTGTGGCTCCGAGCGTTAGCTCAGGCCGGACTGGATGATCTGCTGGTGAGCGATGACACCTACCACGGCACCAGTGAGGAGGCGTTGCCCCGTAATGCTACTGCCGCCGCCGAGCAGATCGGCATTGGCAGGGGTACCATCGCCATTCGCGAGCCGGCGGCGAGCACTGACGCCGCCTCGTCCGCCAAGGGAGAGGCGATCAAGGGTGGCAGCGTCCGCTTCCGGGGACGGGCTGCCAGCCGGCTCACTTCTGGTCTTCCCCGGAGGCCGTGGCGGGAGCTGGTCACCTGCCCCCACGAAGAGCTGGTGAGTCCCATCCGTGTGCACGTCGACCCCTTGGGCTACGTCCATCTCTGCCAGGGGCTGGTCATGGGTAACCTCTTCCGGACTCCCCTGCCCGAGATGCTAGCGGCCTATGTGCCGGAACGTCATCCGGTTTGCGGCCCGCTCCTCTCGGGAGGGCCGGCAGCGCTGGCGAGCGCTTACGCCCTTCCCCACGCCGCCTGCTACGTCGACGAGTGCCACATGTGCTACGAGATGCGCGATCGCTTGCGGCAGCGCTTCCCTGAGCACCTGGCGCCGGCCCAAATGTACGGCGTGGCTCGCCAGGACGCCTCCTAGGGGCGTGGAGGCTACAGCCTCAGCTCTCGCAGGTCGTACTCCAGCGCGACGCCCTCGCCTTCAGCCCCGAACCGGATGTGGCGTCGGCTGCCTCGACGATCCCGCCAGCC
>MGOB01000037.1:38439-39321 GCA_001796995.1 Chloroflexi bacterium RBG_16_68_14
CCATGACCAGTGCGAGATCGAGCAGCAGCGCGTCCTCGTGGCGGCGGGCGTATGCCTGCAGCCCGATAGGCAGCCCGCCGGAGGAGAGGCCCGCCGGTATGGAGATCGCCGGGTAACCCGAGATGCTGCCCGGAATGGTAAGAGCAGCCGCGTTGTAGGGGTCCACTTTCGTCTCTCCAACGTGGGATGGCATGGGACCCTCGGCCACAAACGGCTCCATGGGGCTCGTCGCACAGAAGACCAAGTCGACCTGCTGGAAGAGGTCGGCCATCGCCTCGTTCATCTCCACGCGAAAGCGGTCGACCGCCGCCGCGTGCCAGGCGCGGTAGTTGGGCGCGAACTCCATGCCGAAGCGGATCTCGAAGGTCAGATCGTCCTTGCAGTCCGGCCAGTGGCCCTTGAGGTCGCTGACCAGCGATGGCAGGCCGGTCATCGCCCAGGCTTCGCCGTTCTCGGGTAGCCTCACCTCCACCTCGATGCGCTGGAGGCCCGCCGCATCGATGAGTGTGTCGGCGGCGTCACGCACCACGCGCTCCACCTCGGGGTGGACGACGGCGTTCCCCAACGTTGGCGCCACCGCGCCCCGCAGCCCTTCTAGCGGCCGCTTGCCGAGGTTCTCCTCCCACCCGTCGATGCGGGAGAGACTGAAGGGATCGCGCGGATGGTAGCCAGAGGTGACGTCGTACCAGCGTGCTGCGTCGCGGACGCTGCGGGAGAGAGCGCCGCGAAGGCTGGTCAGCTGGCCGTTGATCGCAGCCGGCCCTCGGGGAATCCGCCCGAACGTCCCCTTCATGCCGACGAGGCCGCAGTAGGCCGCCGGCAGCCGGATGGAGCCGCCGCCGTCTGTGCCGGTGGCGATGGGGACGAGGCCGCCAGCGACGG
>MGOB01000037.1:39328-44043 GCA_001796995.1 Chloroflexi bacterium RBG_16_68_14
CGCCGGACGATCCTGACGGAGTGCGCTCCAGGTTCCACGGGTTACGGGTGACGCCGTGCAGCTTGCTGGCGGTGTAGCCGACGAAGCCGAACTCCGGGGTGGCAGATTTCCCAACGACGACCGCTCCCGCAGCACGTAGCCGCTCGACCTGGGTAGAGTCGTGGTCGGCGATGTGGTCCTTGAAGACGATGGAGCCTTGGGTAGTGGGCATCCCCGCCACATCCTCCAGGTCCTTCACCAGCGTCGGTACCCCGGCGAAGGGCCCCGGGTCCTCGCCCGCCCGGACGCGCCGGTCGATCTCCTCCGCCGCCCGGTGGGCGCCCTCCACGTCGAGGTAGGTGACGGCGTTCAGCTTCGACCGGCTGATGGCGTCGAGGGAGGCCTCCAGGACATCGGATGCCCGGACATCCCCGGCGCGGATGGCGTCGGCGAGGGAGGAGGCGTCATTCAACCAAGGCTGCATCACGTGCCTCTTGGTGCGACGATTCGAGCGATTAGCTCTCCTGTTTTGCCGAGACCTCGGCGCTCACGTCGTCGCCGTAGGTGGCGGCCTTGGTGCTGGCGGCGGCGTGGTGGTTCAGGGCGTAGCGCAGGTCCGTCAGGAACTCGTCCACCACCAGCCGGTGTCGCGGGCTCACCATCAGGTGCAGCGCCGGCGGCCCCTCCTGCCGGTCGAAGTGCCAGCCTCGCTCGTTCAGGATATCGCCCACGGCCAGGATGTCGTGGTCGTAGGAGCCGATGGCGAACACGCACATGTCCGGCTGGCCCCACACGTGCACGCTGTCCATGGCGCGGACGCCCTCGATGAGGCGCTCCGTCGCCTCCATCGTCTCCCGGGCGAGGCGCAGGTAGCCCTCCTCCCCCAGGTAGTGGAGCACCGCCCAGCACGCGCCGATGGGCGCGGCGGGCTTGGTCCCCAGGAACGCCTGGGTGCCGTAGAGGCCGCCCGGCCAGTTATCGAACTGGAAGACCTGGTACTGCAGGTTCGTCTTGGGGCGGTGCAGGATCACCGAGGCGCCCTTGATGGCGTAGCCGTACTTGTGCAGGTCGGCGGAGATGGAGGTGACGCCGGGCACGCGGAAGTCCCAGGGCGGGATCTCATAGCCCAGCCGCTCCAGGAAGGGCAGCATGAGGCCGCCCAGGCAGGCATCGACGTGAAACGGGATGCCCCGCTCCATGGCGATGCGCGCCATCTCCGGAATGGGATCGATCATCCCGTAGGGAAAGTTAGGAGCCGAGCCGACGATGAGGACGGTGTCGTCGGTGATCATGCCCTCCAGCGCGCCAGCATGGGTGCGGAGGTCGTCGCCCAGGGGCATCTGTACCCACTCCAGGTCCAGGTAGTGGGCGGACTTGGCGAAGGCGGGATGCGCCGTGCGCGGCACGATGACGCGCCCCTTCTCGATCCCCTTCTCCGCGCGCATCCGGTCGCGGGCCGTCTTCACGCCCATGAAGATGGACTCCGTGCCACCGGAGGTCGTCGTCCCGCCGGTGCCTTCGTCCCCATGGAGGAGATCGTTGACGATGGCGACGATGTCGCGCTGCATCTCCCTCAGGCTGGGGAAGACGAAGGGGTTGAGAGCGTTTTCGAGGAGGACGTGGCCGGCCGCCGCTTGCAGCACCTCGTCCACCTCCGGTCCGGCGTTGTAGATGTAGGCCCAGGTGCGGGCGTTGTGGTAGTCGGCGTCATGCACCTGCAGGGAGCGCAGACTCTCCATCACCTCCTCGAGGGATGATCCCTGCGCAGGTAGCCGTCTCATCAAGCCCTCCTCGCTCTGCACCTCCCCGGCGAGCGGCACCAGTATAGCACGGGTGGCTTGTCGGGCCGCTCTGTAGTCCTGGCCTGCCAACGCTGCGCAAGTAGGCCCGTGAGAGCAGACCGTTCACGGCAACCCGTCCGATCTTGGGTGGGTTGCCCTTTTCTGTCAGGCTCCCTGAGGGCTGTGGAGCGGCCGCGGGTGGCTGGTCGCGACGGGCAGCTACGCTCTGGCCACTTCTACCCGCGTTTCCCTGTCGTTCTGGCCGGGCTGGAGGATGGCCGGGGCCGGCCGCAGGTGGAAGTAATCGCCGGCCAGCTCCACCGGGTTGATCGGGCTGGCGATGACGTTCCGGTGGCCGATGCCGCCGGGGAACTGGTAGTTCTCCCACGCGTGGTAGACGATGACCTGGCCGGGCCGCACCGCGGGCGAGAGCTTGGCCCGCACCAGGAACTCGCCGACATCGTTGTAGACCTTCACCAGGTCGTGGTCCTCAATGGCCCGTTCCCGGGCGTCGAGCAGAGACATGAAGATGACAGGTTCGCCCCGCTCCAGTTGCAACAGCAGGGGATTGGTCCTGAACGAGGCGTGGATGCTATGCCGGTTGTGGCCCCCGGTCATGACCAGCGGATAGCCTCCACCGGACTTCGGCGGATCCTTGTGGACGGGGAACTCCTCCCCCAGCTCCATGTACAGGGGATGGTCGATGTGGAACTGGATGCGCCGGGTAAGGGTGGGCCATGGGATCTTCTTTTCGGTGCGCCAGGTATGGGGCGTGATGGTCTCACCGGGCTTCATGTCGGTGGCGTTCCCGAAGTTGCCCGGATGGGAGCCGAGCCGGGTGAAGCGCAGGAAGCCTTTGTCCCGAAACTCCTGCCAGCTCGCCTTCTCGAGATGGCTCGACGCCTTGATGACGGCCTCCGCCACCTTCCCGTGGTCCTTCTCGGTGAAAGCGCCGCCGAAGGTCATCCTCTCGTAGAGGTTGTCGAGGCGCCGCCCTTTGCCACTCGCATCGGCATAGGTCAACAGCCCATGTTCCTTCGCCCGCTCCTGGATCTTCCTGGCCAGCAGCGCCATGATCTCCCACTCCGGCTTCGTTTCACCCACGGGAGGGACAGCCGGATTGGTGACGTGGGCGAAGGGGGAGAGCGGCGTGTACCAGTCCGTCACATCGCATTTCTCGTAGGACGCCGCCGCCGGGAGGACGTAGTCCGCATGGAGAGCGGTGGAGCTCATCCGGAACTCGATGCTCACGACGAGGTCGAGGCGGGGGAGGAACTCCTGTATGAGCTTGTGGGCGCCCCGGACCCGGCGCAGCGGGTTGCTGCCCGAGGCGAAGAAGACCCTGGGCTGCTGCTCCGGGGGAAGGGGCTGCCATCCGAGCCGCGCCGACTCCTCCAAGTACTCGTCCACGTCCTTCTGCAAGTACGGGTCCCACTCCTTGCTCTTCCCGCTCACCTCTCGCAGCCCGGCGTGGAAGTACCAGAAGAGGACGGCGTTCACCCCGCCCACGGAGACCAGGTTGCGTGCCAGCTCAAACATGGTGAGCTCGTTGTTATATCCCTTCATCTTCAGGCGGAGGAAGGTGGGGAGCACAGGAGCCATCGATTTGAGGGCGTTGAGCCGGCCTAACCCCTGAGCGAAGGGGAGGCTCAGCGTGCCTTCGATCATGAAGATGGGGAGGGTATCGTAGCCGGCGCCCTTCTTGCCCATCTGGCCGCAGAGGGCGAAGAGCAGGATCTGGGCGCGCATCATCAGGTCGCCGTGGTAGTACTTGGAGAGGGAGGCGCCGGCGATGCAGGACGCCGCCTTCGCCCGGGCGATGGCCGAAGCCAGGGCCCGGATCGTCTCCGGGTGGACGTCGCACACGGTCGAGGCCTGCTCCGGCGTGTACTCCTGATCCAGGCGCTCCTTGAGGAGCTGGAAGGCGGGCCTCACCTTCACCTTTCCGTCCCGGGTGTCGACCTCATATTCGCCTTCCAGCGCAGGGAGGATCCCGCCCAGCTTGAGGGTCTTCTTGGGCGCCTTCACCGGCCGGCTCTTGTGAAGGTCGAAGACGTAGAAGGCGTCGTCCTTCCCGTTGCGCCTCATGTCGGACTCCCGCAGGAACCTTCGGGTGTCCGTTCTCACCAGGAAGGGCAGGTCGGTCTGCTCCCTGACGAAATCGGCGTCGAACAGCTCTTGGGAGATGACGACCTGCGCCATGGCCAGGGCCAGGGCGGCGTCAGTACCCGGCCGGACGGGGATCCACCAGTCGGCGTGGACGGCGGAGGCGTTGAAGTCGGGGCTGATGGCGACGACGCGGGCGCCGTGGTACCTCGCCTCGTTGTAGAAATGGCAGTTGGGGATCTGGGTATAGGCCGGGTTCCCTCCCCAGATGAAGATCAGGTCTGAGTGGAGGTAGTCGTCGGCCGACTTGGAGGCCACCGGCGTGCCGAAGGTGACGGCCGCGCCCTGCTGCTCGTCTCCCACCTCGGTGTTGAGATCCAGGACGATGGCGCCCAACTGGTTCGCGAAGCGGTGGACCGCCACGAACGACGCGACGCCGGCGGCGTTGCCGTCGAAGACGATGGCTGCCGGCCCATCGCGGACCAGGGTGTCGATGATCTTATCCGCGATCTCCGTCAGCGCTTCGTCCCAACTGACCTCCTTCCAATTGCCCTCGCCCCTCTCGCCCACTCGCTTGAGCGGGCGCATGACGCGCGCGGGGTGATACATGTGAAGGGAGTAGCAGGCGCCCTTCTGGCAACCCCTGGGATTGAAATCGGGGAGGGAAGGGTTGGTCTGGGGGTACTCGCCCGCCGGCTCCTCCCAGACGACGACGCCATCCTTCACGTAGACGTTGTAGGCGCAGCTCCGCCCGTACCAGCAGTTGAGGAGGTGGGTCCCCTTGACCACCTTGTCCCACCGCCATCTCGCCCTGTAGCTGTCGCCACTGGCAGGCTCGCCAGCGTCCGG
>MGOB01000037.1:44125-49236 GCA_001796995.1 Chloroflexi bacterium RBG_16_68_14
GTACTTCTCGCCGTCGAAGACGATCCAGATGCCGCGGGCGCCGCTGAACTGGCCTGTAACGTCGAGCCTGGAGCGGAGGAGGTCCAGCTCCTCCTCGGTAGGGACGTCCATGGTCTCGACGTGGTCGGCCACCGGGGGCTTGCTCTCACACTCCTCCAGGACCTGCTCGACCGTGACCCAGGGGGCCACAGCGGTGAGGCGGAGACGGCGCTCCTCGTTGTAGTCGTACACGGCCCAGGGGGTGACCACGCGCCAGGGGCCGGTGTCCCGGGGCAGCCCCGCTCGCTCGCGGGCGCCCGGTGTGCCGTCCAGGAACCCCGGCGAGGAGATGAAGTCCACGCGCTCCACGAACTTTCGCTTCTCCTGGTCCGTCATCAAGATGGTGCGCCAGCAGAGGGCGGCGATGGAGTCGGCGCCGCCCGGCCCGCCGAAGCGGCGCATCTTCTCGCCGTAGGTCCCGATGGCCGTCGAGTTGATGTTGCCGTACTGGTCTACCTGGAGCGTGTTGAGGATGCCGCAGTCCATCAGCCCGAGCTGGGCGTGGCTGGCGGCGGTATTCATGGTGCCCCAGGCCAGCGCCTTGTAACCCGCCCGCGCGGCGACCATGGTCATGATGGGGTCGAAGGGCAGCATCGGCTCCGGGGCGATCACCCCGTCCTCGGTGATGTACTGCGCTTGGGGAGCGTAGAGCATCTTGCCTAGCAGGATGGCGTACATCGGGCCGCCTCCGCCCGCCACCCAGTACGTCTTGCCGTCCTCGATCATGCGAGCGACGATGCAGATCTGCATCTCTCGCTCGGAGAACGCCGTGGCCCGAGTCATGGCTGATAGCCCTCCTTGATGGTAGCGCGCTTTCGCAACTCCAGCAGCTTGGACACGCCGACCAGCTTCTCCAGCAGCTCCTGCTCGCTGGAGGTGCCGTAGATCCACTTGTCCAGATAGGCCCGCGTCTGGCCGCTCATGGCCGCGCCGACCACCTCGATGACGTGCCCTGGGTCCGAGGCGTAGTAGCCCGCGCACTCGCCGGGGTAGGCGCCGAAGGGGGCCTCCACCACGGCGTCCACCACGTAGTACGGGATGGTCGTGCGACCCGGGTCACGCCGGATCTCATCTGTGTCGATGATCTCCTCCGCGGAGATGATGACCTTTCGCGACGCCATCGCTGACTCCGTGTGGGCGATGCCGGTGCCAAAGACGCGCGCGTTGCCGAACTGATCGGCCTGCTGGACGTGAATGATCGCCACGTCCGGGTTCAAGGCAGGCAACAGGGTGATGGGGCGGCCGGTGAACGGGTCCTCAACTAGCTTCGCCCCGGAGTGGCGAAGGCCCTCGGTCCCGCCGAAGGACCGGGTGGGCAGGAAGGGCAGGCCCATCGCCCCGGCCTGGAGCCGGATGGTGAGCACGGCGTTGCTGTACTCGAAGACCTGCACTTTCCCTTCGTTCACGAGGCGGTCGATGCTCTGGCCGAAGAGGAAGAAGCCGCAGTCGACCTTGCTCGCGCAGCCCGCCTCGCCCAGGAGGGAGACATCCACCCAGGTGAACTTGCCGCAGAGCCAGAGGTTCTTCTTGCCCTGCCGGATGATCTCGCGGATGAGGGCGGCCGGCCCCCGCTGCAAGTAGTTACAGTCGTAGACCAGGTAGTCGCCATCAGCGACGAAGCGCTCGATCGCCTCCTTCGCGGACATCAGCTTGGGTGTCAGGCTGCGCGATTTGTGTTCGCGCACGTGGGCCCTAAAAGCGTCAGGATCCACGGGAAGATATTCGGCCGTACCTTCCTCGAGGATCTTAATCTCTCGCACCATAAGCATCCCTCCGTTCTCCCTTCAGTGAAGGGACACTGGCTCGGCCCTTAGCCGAGGCGATTCCCGCGGAGGCCGCTTCACGATTACGCTCTGCCTCGCCGCCGCTACTCCGCGGATGGCCTCAAGCTCCGGTTGCCTTAGCGGGCCACCAGCCGCTTCCGTGCCAGTGTGCGCCATCGGACGGGTGCTGTCAACGGCGCCATGCGCCTGCGAATCGCACAGCGTCGCCATTCCCGCTTTCCCTGTCCGCTTGGCACTAGCCCGTGCGCCGTCGAGGCCCCATAATGCCTTCGGAAAAGGACGCGGAGCAAGTTGGACCTGTCGACCATCAAGCAGCGGCTGGTGGAGGGTGACGCTCAGGGCACGGTGGACGCCGCTCGAGAGGCGCTCGCCAGCGATATTCCTGCAGAGGCCATCCTCAGGGACGCCCTCATCCCCGGCATGGAGGAGGTGGGCGACCTCTTCGCCCGCAACGAGTACTTCGTGCCCGAGCTTCTGCTCTCGGCCCGGGCGATGCATACGGCGCTGGACGTTCTGCGGCCGTTGCTGGTGGGGGGCGGCTACCAGCCGGCCGGCAAGGTGGTCATGGGCACGGTCCAGGGCGACCTGCACGACATCGGCAAGAAGCTGGTGGCCATAATGCTGGAGGGCACCGGCTTCGAAGTTATCGATCTCGGCACCAACGTCGCCCCGGAACGCTTCGTAGAGGCCACCAGGGAGAACGGCGCCACGTTGGTAGGGCTCTCCGCCCTGCTGACCACCACGCTCCCGGCCATGGAGGAGACGGTGCGGGCGATCCACCAGGCGGAGGTAGCGGGCGAGGTGCGCGTGATGGTGGGCGGCGCCCCCGTGACCGACTCGTTCGCGCGCCAGATCGGCGCCGATGGTTACGCCCCCGATGCCTCGACGGCCGTCGCCCTCGCCCGGCGGCTCCTGGGGTCGACCGCAGGCTGAGGGGTGGCCGTCCGGATGGAGCCAGGAGAATGAACCCCAGAGAGCGCGTCCTCACCGCCCTCAACCACGAGGAGCCGGACCGCATTCCCATCGACCTCGGCAGCATCAGGGTGACCGGCATCCACACGGACGCCTACGCCAGCCTCCTCAGCGCCATGGGCAGGGGCAGTGAGGAGATCGAGATCGTGGACAGGAGTCAGGGCCTGGCCGGCCCAGACGAGCGAGTGCTGGAGGCGCTGGGCGTCGATTGCCGGCCTGTCTGGACCAACCCTCCTTCCGGCGGCGAGCCTCCCGTGACGCAAGAAGGGGACTACGAGTTCTACATCGACGAGTGGGGCTGTCGGGTGAGCCGGCCGCGCAAGAGCGGCTTCTACTTCGACCTGACCGAGCCGGCCATCAGCGAGCCCAGCCTGGAGGCGCTGGAGAAGTTCGTCTGGCCCAACCCGGACGACCCGGCCCGCTACCAGGGGCTGCGCGCGCGGGCCCAGCGCCTCCGTCAGGAGACGCCCTACGCCCTGGTCGGCCACTGCGACCTGGGGAACGACGTGCTGGGCGGGCTCATGCACGTGCGGGGCTACACGGAGTCCATGCTGGACCTGGCCGCCAACCCCGACTTCGCCCAGGCCTTCATGGAAGGGGCGGCGCGCCTGGCGGAGCGAGCCTGGGGGCACTTCCTGGACGAGGTCGGTGACCTCGTCGACGTGGTGGCCTTCTACGAGGACCTGGGCATGCAGGACCGTCCCCTGATGTCCCTCGCCATGTACCGGCGACTGGTCAAGCCCTTCCACGCTCAGATCATCGCCGCTATCCACCGGCGCTCCCAGGCCAAAGTCCTCTTCCATAGCGATGGCGCCGTGGCCGGGTTCATCCCGGACCTCATCGAAATCGGGGTGGACATCCTGAACCCGGTCCAGGTGTCGGCGGCGGGCATGGAGGACACGGCCGCGCTCAAACGCCTCTATGGAAAGGAGCTGGCCTTCTGGGGCGGTGCCTGCGACTCGCAGCGGGTGCTCCCTTTCGGCAGCCTGGAGGAGGTCCGGCAGGAGGCACGCCGGCGAATCGCCGATCTGGCGCCGGGCGGCGGCTTCGTCTTCGCCCCCGTTCACAACATCCAGCGCGACGTCTCGGGAGACAAAGTGCTCGCCCTTTACGAGACGGCGCGAGAGGCCGGCCGCTACCCCATCGCGGGCGCCTAGAGCCCACCATGCCACGCCAGCGTCAGCGAAGGAGCGTACGCGTCTCTTTCCCGGACTACAGCTCCCAGGTAGAGGTGGAGAGGGGGAAGAGCGTGCTAGAGGCGGTGCGCCAGGCCGGCCTCGCCCTGGAATCGGAGTGCGGCGGCCGGGGCACCTGCGGCCGCTGCCGCGTCCGCTTCTTGGGCCAGGCGCCCGCTCCCACGGGCGATGACCGGCTGCTCCTGGGCGACGAGGCGATCGCCCAGGGCTGGCGCCTGGCCTGCCAGGCCATCCTTACCGAAGACGGCCGCCTGGCCCTGCCGCCGCCGGTGGTCGAGGGTGGGCTGCGCATCCTCACCGAAGCCTACGGCCCGGCCCAGCCGCCGGCTGCGGCACCGGCGGCGCCCGCCGGCACCTTCGGAGCGGCCGTCGACGTGGGCACCACCACCGTGGTCTGCTATCTGCTCGACCTGGGCGAGGCCAGCCAGGTGGGCGTCGCCTCCTTCGCGAACCCGCAGCGCCGGTTGGGACCGGACGTCGTCTCTCGCATCCTCTACGCCCACCAGGGACGAGAACAGCTCCTGGAGGCCCGCGACTGCCTGGTGGCGGCGATAGAGGAGGCGCTGGTGGGCCTCTGCGCCAAGCGCCGGGTGCCGCTCCGGGCGCTCTCTCGGATCGCCGTCGTCGGCAACCCGACCATGCTGCACCTGCTGCTCGGTGTGGACCCTTGGTCGCTGGGTGTGGCGCCCTACCAGCCCACCTTCACCGATGCGCCTCCCGTGGCCGCCACCGAGGTGGGCTTCCGGCGTCTGGCGCGCGCCGAGCTGGTCCCGCTGCCAGCGGTGGCGGGGCATCTGGGCTCCGACGCCGTCGCCGGGCTGCTGGCCCTCGGCCTGCCGAGGCGACGAGGCCTCTTCCTGTTCATCGATCTCGGCACCAACGGCGAGATGGTGCTGACTTCCGATGGTGATGCCGTGGGAGCCTCGTGCGCCGCCGGCCCCGCCTTCGAGGGGGTGCACATCTCCTCGGGGATGAGCGCCCTCCCGGGGGCCATCGAGTGGGTCGATGAGGAAGACGGCCGCCTGGCGCTGGCGACCATCGGGGGTGCGGAACCGCAGGGCATCTGCGGCTCGGGGCTGGTCGACGCCGTGGCGCTCCTGCTGCGGCGGGGCCTCCTCGC
>MGOB01000038.1:0-5210 GCA_001796995.1 Chloroflexi bacterium RBG_16_68_14
GCCCGCAGGGCCACGCCGCGCCCGATCCGGCCGAGACCGATGATGCCCAGCGTCTTGCCCTTCACGTCCGTCCCCAGCTCCATCGCCTTGCCCGGAACCCAGCGACCCTCGCGGACGAAGCGCTCCGACTCCGACAGCCGCCGCGCCAGCGAGAGGACGAGCGCCATGGTCAGGTCAGCGACGGCATCGCTGAGGACGCCCGGCGTGTTGCATACCAGGATGCCCCGGCTGGTGGCCGCCTCCAGGTCCACGTTGTCGAAGCCGACGCCGAAGTTGGAGATGACGCGCAGGCGAGGCGCCGCCTCCAGCACCTCAGCGTCGATGGTGAGCATGGCGCTGCCCAGCAGCCCCTCCACGTCTCCCAGGGCGGCGAGCAGATCCTGCCTAGGGGGCGGGCCCGAGCCCTCGTAGCGCCGGACCGAGCACTGCGCCTCGATGCGCCGGAGCGCATCTTCGGGAAGGCGCAGGGCCAGGTAGACGAGTGGAGCTTGCTGCGGGCCCATCACTAGACCATAGCATGCCGGCCCCATTCGCGTGCCAGGCTCGGCCACACCGTCGCATTATGCTACAAGAGGCTCCCTTAGGAGTAGGCGTCGGGACCTCCTGGCAGAACGCTGAGCCACCGGCTAGCATAGAGCTGTGATGGCCGGTTCTTCCGGAGACCAGCGGGACGTCCCCGCCTATGTGGCGCTGGTGCGCATCGGCACCGTCATCGGGATGGCCGGGGCGGTAGCCTTCGGCATCTTCCTCATCGTAGGCGGCTGGTGGCTTGCTGGCCTCATCGCCATCGCCCTCGCCGCCCCCTGCTTCGCGGTGATGCGCCTGGTGGAGGGCCCGGCGGAGCCCCCGCGAGCGCCTCCTTCCGACTAACGCCGGGAAGATGAGAAGGCCCCGATGCACGGGGCCACTCGAGCACCTACCGTCTGCGCGCCCTACTGCTCCTGGATCTCGATGGTCTGGATCTCGGTGCCCTTCGCTACGCTTTCCGCCACGTCCAGGCCGGAGAGGATTCTGCCGAAGGGAGTGTACGCCGCAAACTGCTCCGAGTTGGTCAGGGCGATGAAGAACTGACTGGCGTTGGCCATGCCCAGGACGCCCTCCTGGAAGTTGCCCGGCGCTTCCTGGGTCAGCTCGTAGCCCGGGCCGCCGTCGCCCCGGCAGGCCGATGCGTTGGCCGCCGTGCAGGCGGGATCACCCGCCTGCGCCGAGAAGGTCGCCTGTACCTGGTGGAAGGTGAGCCCATCATAGAAGCCGTCGCGGGCGAGGAAGACGAAGTTGTTCACCGTCTGCGGGGCCTCCACCGCGAAGAGCTCCACCTCGATATCGCCCTCCTGTGTCTTGATGGTAGCGATGTACCGCTTCTGGGGGTCGATGCTCATAGCGGGCGGAGCGGCGTACTGCCGCACCTCGACGGTGGCGCCGGGCTGGGGTGTCTCCCCGGAATCCTCGTCCTCAGGCTTGACGAAGCCGGCGGGGTTGTCGCTGCTGTTGCCGCCGAAGAGGGTGCTGCGGCCAAAGATAGCGGCGCCGCCCCCTGCGGCCAGCGCCAGCGCCATGAAGAGAAACACCACCTGGATCATGCGGGCGCTGCTGAGGAAGCCCAGGACGCCCGTGGGCTTCACGTGCACCGCATAGGCGCTGCCAGCGTGGTAACGCTTGCTCCGACGCTTGGTCTGCTGTCTCGCCATCGTGCTACTCGACTATAACAAATCTCGGTAGCCGGTGAAAAGAGGGGTACCCACCCTTCCAACGCGTTCAGCGGCACCCCGTTTCGCCTCAGGGCCGAACAGTGGGTCGTACTGGATGGAGAAGAAATCGGCCGACGCACCGCAGGCGGGGTCGACCGACTGGAGCCTCGTGGTACCCCCGGCGGGACTCGAACCCACGCACCCGGCTCCGGAGGCCGGCGCTCTATCCAACTGAGCTACGGGGGCCTTCGCTGCCATCTTATCGGCCCGCCCTTCACCCCGCAAGGGATGTGGCGGGCCACCGGCCTCATTTGACTTGCCCTCGGGGCGCTCAGCATACTGAGACACGATCTAGTCACCCGAGCGGACAGGCTGCGAGGAGCCCCCTGCATGGCACGCTACGACCACCGGGCGATCGAGGCGAAGTGGCGGGAGCGCTGGGAGCGCGACGGCATCTACGAGATCGATGTCGACGGCGCCCAGCGGCCCTTCTACAACCTGATGATGTTCCCCTACCCGTCCGCGGAGGGGCTGCACATCGGTAACGTCTTCGCCTTCACCGGTGTGGACATCTTCGGACGCTACATGGCGATGCGCGGCTACGACGTGTTCGAGCCCTTCGGCCACGACGCCTTCGGCATCCACAGCGAGAACTTCGCCCTGAAGCAGAACGTCCACCCCATGACGCTCATCCGGAACAACATCAACAACTTCCGGGGGCAGATGAAGCAGCTTGGCACACGCATCGCCTGGAGCCACGAGGTGGATACCACCGACCCGGCCTACTACCGCTGGACGCAGTGGATCTTCCTTCAGCTCTTCAAGCACGGCCTGGCCGAGAAACGGCTTGCGCCAGTGAACTGGTGCCCCTCCTGCAAGACCGTCCTCGCCGACGAGCAGGTGATCGACGGCCACTGCGAGCGCTGCTCCAGCGAGATCACCCATCGCAGTTTGGAGCAGTGGTTCTTCAAGATCACCAGCTACGCGGACCGGCTGCTCAAGAACCTGGACTGGATCGACTGGTCGGAGGTGGTGAAGACGGCCCAGCGGAACTGGATCGGCCGGAGCGAGGGGCTGGAGATGTCCTTCCCCGTGGAGGGCTCCGAAGAGTCGATTTCTTTCTTCACCACCCGACCTGACACCATCTTCGGCGTCACCTTCATGGTGCTGGCGCCGGAGCACCCGCTGGTGGAGCGGATCACTACGTCCGACCGGCGCGCGGCCGTGGAGGACTACGTCGCCCAGGCGATGCGCAAGACCGCCGTCGACCGCCAGACAATGGAGCGCACCGGCGTCTTCACCGGCGCCTACGCCGTCAACCCCCTCAACGGCGACCGCGTGCCGGTCTGGGTGGCCGACTACGTCCTCATCACCTACGGCACCGGCGCCATCATGGCGGTGCCCGCCCACGACGAGCGCGACTTCGACTTCGCCCGCCAGTACGACCTGCCCATCAAGGTCGTCGTCGCCCCGCCCGGCTGGTCCGGCGGCGAGCTGAGTGGGGCCTACACAGGAGCGGGCGTGCTCGTCAACTCCGACGAGTTCGACGGCATAGAGAGCAAGGCCGCCGCCGAGGCGATCATCGCCAAGCTGGAGCGCGATGGCAGCGGCAAGCACCAGGTCACCTATCGCCTGCGCGACTGGCTGATCTCTCGCCAGCGGTACTGGGGCACGCCCATCCCCATCGTCCACTGCCAGGCCTGCGGCCCGGTGGCGGTGCCGGAGGAGCAGCTCCCCGTGGTGCTCCCTTATGTCGAGGAGTTCCGGCCGACCGGCACCGACAAGTCGCCCCTCGCCTCGGTGGAGTCGTTCGCCCGCACGACCTGCCCATCGTGCGGGCGGGAGGCCCGGCGCGAGACAGACGTGTGCGACACGTTCCTCGACTCGTCCTGGTACTACCTGCGCTACCCCTCCACCGAGTACGACGACCGGCCGTTCGACGCTGAGCTGACAAAGAAGTGGCTGCCAGTGTCGAACTACATCGGAGGCAAGGAGCACTCTGTCCTCCACTTGCTCTACTCGCGCTTCGTCACCATGGCCCTGCACGACATGGGCTTCCTCGAGTTCGAAGAGCCGTTCCAGCGCTTCCGCGCCCACGGCATGCTGATCCTGCGCGGCGCCAAGATCAGCAAGTCGCGCGGCAACATCGTCACCCCCGACGAGTACTTCGAGTCCCACGGCGCCGATACGCTGCGCGCGTACCTGATGTTCGCCGGCCGGTACGAAGAAGGCGGCGATTTCTCCGACCAGGGGATCGAGGGCGTCTACCGCTTCCTCAACCGTGTCTGGGACCTGGTCCAGCGCTACCGGGCCCAGGAAGCGGCCGAAGGGCCGCTCCCCATTGAGGCTCAGCGGCTGGTGCACCGCACCATCAGGAAGGTGACGGAGGACATCGGCGAGTTGAAGTACAACACGGCCATCGCCGCCCTGATGGAGTACAGCAACGATCTCCAGCACCGGCCCGCTCTCAACTCGGAAGAGGTCCGCACCTTCCTGCTGCTGCTGGCGCCCTTCGCTCCCTTCATGGCGGAGGAGCTCTGGGAGCAGATCGGCGGCGCGTACTCCATCCACACCACCTCGTGGCCCCAGGCGGACGAGGAGCTGGCCCGAGAGCAAGAGGTCGCCGTCGCCGTCCAGATCGACGGTCGTACCCGCGATGTCATCCAGATAGCGGCGGGCAGCGACGAGGAGGCCGCCCTCCAGCGGGCCAGGGAGTCTGCCCGTGTCCAGCGCCACCTGGACGGGAAGCGCGTGGTCCGGACGATCTACGTACCGGACCGGCTGATCAACTTCGTTACCGCCAGCGAAGGCTAGGCGCACTAACACATCGCCCTGTTGCGCCACACAGGCAGCGGCCACCTGTCGTCACCGCGGACGAGTACACCGTCTTGACAAGATGGCGCGGAGGCGATAGCCTAGCTTTGCGAGGTACTGCCCATGCGCGCCCTGGCCCAGCTTCTGAAAGGCAACACGGATATCCTGATCCTCTCGCTGCTGGAGCGCGAGCCGATGTACGGCTACCAGATGATCAAGGAGCTGGAGCGCCGCAGCCAGGGTTTCTTCCACCTGGGCGAGGGCACGCTCTACCCGGCGCTGCACCGGCTGGAGCACGCCGGGCTGGTGCAGGGACGCTGGCAGCGCCTCCCCAGCGGCCAGGAGCGTCGGTACTACTCCCGGACCCGAAAGGGCGAACGCTGGCTGGAAGAGCGGGCGAGCGCATGGGCGCGCTTCGCCTCCGCCGTCAATCTGATCGTGCGGCCCGCCTAGCGCACGCGCCTCCGTCGTCGGTCTGAACGTGCGGCCCGCGTAGCGTTGGGTGTCTCTGAGGGCTAACGTGGCGTCTGAGCTTCACACCTACCTCGAGCAGCTGCGCTCCAGCCTCCACCTCAGCCCCCAGGTGGAAGGCGAGGTGGTGCGCGAGCTGCACACGCACGTCGAGGACCGCCTGGCCGAGCTACGGGCGAGCGGCCTCAGCGAGGAGGAGGCGCAGCGGGCGCTCCTCAGCCGGCTGGACCGCCCGCG
>MGOB01000038.1:5227-6436 GCA_001796995.1 Chloroflexi bacterium RBG_16_68_14
TTCCAGCAGGCCTATCTTCCGGCGAGCTGGCACGACGCCCTCACCGCCACAGCCGCCTTCCTGCTCGTCGGCGCTCTCTACGCCGCCCACCTCTGGAGCCAGCCGCTGGCGACGCTGGGCGTGGCGTCCGCCATCGTGGGCGTAACGCTGTACGGCCTCTGGCAGGGGCGGCCGACCTGGTTCTACCCCTGGGCGGGCCTGGCGCTGACCTTGCTCTCCTTCTTTGGCTACTTCGCCTTCGTGCTGCTGGAGCGAGCGGCCCGGCTCATGGCTGAAGGCCACTTCGACACCATCACCTGGCTGGGCTTCGCCGGCGCCGTTCTCTACTTCCCGCTGGCGCTGGCCATCCTCGCCTCCTGCATCCGGGTGGCGAGCCGCCGGGACTGGCTGGACGCCTCCCTCATGCTCTCGCCCTCGGCCCCGGTGGTGGTATGGCTGGCGGTGCTGCACCAGAACGGCGGGATACGGGAGGCCGGGCTCTCCCTCGCCGGGGCGGATACGGCGCTGGCGGCGACCTTCCTGGCCATGGCCGCAGCGGTGGCCATCTTCGTGCGGGTGCGCACCCGCTCCCTCAAGCTGGCCACCATGCTCGCGACCGCGGCCCTGGTGCTGCTCGCCGCCTCCTCCATCTACGAGCCGCAGCTCTCGCTGCCGGCGCTGACGGGGCGGGCGCTCCTCCTCTTCGGCTTCCTGCTCAGCCCGGCCGCCCTCGAAGCCGCCGTCGCACGCCCCATCGAGCGCGCCCCCGGCGACTAGCCCTCGAACGCCCTCCGGCAGATGCTATCGTGGGCGCGCATCGGGGTCGCGAGGCCTGAGCTACGCCTGAGGCAGGGGCTCTAACCGGCGCCGGGGGAGCGACGCGAACTGCGTCAGCGGGTGGCTGATCGAAGAGCAGTTCGGGCCAGAAAAGCAAAGCACCCCGGCGACGGCCTATTTTCCCCGAGAGTTGCCCCTCTAGTATCGTCAGCGCTGAGGCGTTTCACTTCCGTGTTCGGGATGGGAACGGGTGGGTCCGCCTCGCTCTAGTCACCGAGGTACTTTCCAACCCTACGGTAGCAGAGCGTGGGATGGGGGACAAGGGGCTGCAGCCCTAACCTTCGGCCTCCGCCGCCCAGAGGACGGCGCAGCACGGTGGCACCTCGACAGCGGTGCCCGGACGCAGGGCCAGCGCCGCCAGGTCTGCCCCCGGCCCGGCGAAGCGCTCCTCCG
>MGOB01000038.1:6486-9572 GCA_001796995.1 Chloroflexi bacterium RBG_16_68_14
GACTGCTCGCCCACGTCGAAGGCGACAGCCTGGCCGAAGTTCACCAGCAGCAGCCGACGGTGTCCCTCCCCGTCCCAGCGCGCCACCCCTACTAGCCCCGGCGCAGGCGCCTCCGCCAGCAGGTGCCCGCGATCTTGCCTCCTGAGCACTGAGTCCTCCCGCCGCAGCCGCAGCAGCTCCCGGTAGAGGGCATAGACGCCGTCGTGCCGGGGCTGGTGGCGCTCCCCCAGGTCGAGCTTGGACTGGAGGAAGGTCTCCTCCGCCTGCGGGTCAGGGATGACGGAGCGCCGCTCGTCGGGCTCCACCCTGAGCCAGGCGAACGCATCGAACCGTCCCGCAGCGATCTGCTCGCCCAGGCCTTCCGCGTAGTCGCTGAAGTAGAAGAAGGGCGTTGAGGCGGCAAACTCGTCCCCCATAAAGATAAGGGGCACACATGGGCTGAGCAGGAGGAGGGCAGCCGCGGCCTTGAACGACTCCAGACCGACGAGGTTGAAGAGCCGCTGGCCGTGGGGCCGGTTCCCCACCTGGTCGTGGTTCTCGACGCAGTAGACGAGGCAGGAAGGCGCTACAGCGCGCAACCCCTCCTCGCCCGGCTTGAGGGGCGGGCTGCGATGGATGAAGCCAGCCCGCAGGAGACGGGCGATCTCGCCAGCCGTCCCTTCGTAGGGCTGGGCGTAGGTCCGGTCGCGGGTGAGGAGCACGTACACCGAGTGGTGGAAGTCGTCCACCCAGAGAGCATCGAAGCCGTAGCCGTCCGCGTCCTCCGGCGTGATGATGCGCAGCTCGTGGCGCTCGTCCTCGGCGAAGAGCAGGGAGCGCTTGCCCGCCATCCCCTGCTGGTGGACCGCCTCCGAGAGTTCCTGGAGGATGTGCTTGGGACTCCCGTCGTACATGTGATGGGCTGCGTCCAGGCGAAGGCCATCGATGTGGTATTCGTGCAGCCAGTAGCGGGCGTTCTGGACGAAAAAGTGGCGCGCCCGGCGGCTGTGCTCGCCATCGAAGTTGAGGGCGCGGCCCCAGGGCGTCCGGTAGCGGTCGGTGAAGTAGTGGGGCGAGAAGGCGGGCAGGTAGTTGCCCTCCGGCCCCAGGTGGTTATAGACCACGTCCAGGATCACGCCCAGCCCCCGGGCGTGGGCGGCGTCCACCAATCGACGCAGCGCGTCCGGGCCGCCGTAGACGCTGCTGGGCGCGTAGAGATGGACGCCGTCGTAGCCCCAGTTGCGGCGGCCGGGGAACTCGGCCACCGGCATCAGCTCCAGCGCCGTCACGCCCAGGTCGCGCAGCTCGTCGAGCTGGCCGATAAGGGCATCGAAGGTGCCCTCCGGGGTGTAGGCGCCGACGTGGACCTCGTAGATGACCAGCGCCTCCGGGTCCAGGCCGCCCCAGCCCGCGTCGGTCCAGGGGAACGCCGCCGGATCGACCACCTGCGACGGGCCGTGGACGCCCTCCGGCTGGCTGCGCGAGTAGGGATCGGGGTAGGCCCAATGTTCATCGAGGCGGTAGCGGTAGAGGGTGCCCGGCCCGGCATCGACGGCGGCGCTCCAAACACCCTCGCCCTCCTCGGCCAGCGGATGGCGGACGATGCCGTGGGGCCAGGGGTAGATCTCCACCTCGGCGCCGCGCGCGGCCGGCGCCCAGACGCGGAAGCGCACCCGCCCACCCTCGATAGCCTGGGCGCCCATGTCGAGCTGCCAGCGCGAGGCGCTCATGCCGGACTAGTGTAGCGCATGAGACAGGCGGGCGCGGCGGGCCCCCATCCGTCATGCTGAGCCCCCCGCCGCAAGCGGGGCCCTGTCCGGCCCTTAGCACGATGGTCGTCGAAGGGGCCGGACAGACCTGAAGGTCTGTCCCTACGAGGTGGTACTCCTTTCGAGGCGCTCGCCGGGCCTCACACGTCCTCGGCCGGCTCCTGCCCTTCCGCCAGGCGCGGGATAACGCCGAAGCGCGTGCGGCGGAAGCCCTCCGCGTACTCGAAGCCGCACTCGCGGCCCACCGCGCGGGCGACGGCGCGCATCTGGCGGTCGATGGCCTCTCGGTAGTCGTGGGGGTCCAGGTCGGCCAGCCAGGGCACCTCCAGCCCCGACGCCCGGAGGGCGAACTGAAGGTCCTGCACGGTGAGCACCATCTGGCTCTCGTGCTGGTAGAGGGCCTCGATCTTCTTATCGATGTAGTCGGTGATGTCGACGAACTTGTTGCGGTCGCGGGGCGCCTTGGCAAAGAACCACTGCTCGCTCACGTAGTAGGGCTCCAGGCCCTCGCGGACCTGCTCCGGGTAGTAGAGGGGGAAATGAGCGAAGGAGGCCGCCTCGTTGGCCGCCGTCGCCACCGCGCGGTGGTCCGGGTGCCCTTCGTACGGCGTGAAGGGGTCCCAGGTGAAGACGATGTCCGCCTTCACCTCCCGGATGATGCGCATGAACCGACCGCGCAGCACGTGCAACGGCGCCTGCTCCTGCAGCTCCCCGTCCGAGTAGCCCAGGCAGATCACCCGCTGGATGCCCAGCACCTCGGCGGCGCCGTGGACCTCGCGGTCGCGGGCGGCGCGCAGCTCCTCCGCCGTCAGCTCGAACGACCCCTTGTCGTTGTCGGTGGCGACGACCAGCGTCACCTCGTGGCCGCGGTCGGCGAATTTGGCGATGGTGCCGCCGGAGGTGAACTCCATGTCGTCGCCGTGGGCCTCGAAGACAAGGACGCGCTTGCGTCGCAGCGCCCGGCCGAATGGCTCCGGCACCGGCAAGGTCTCCTCGACCGCCTCAGCGACGGCAGCGGCTTCCTCAACTACGGTGGTGTCACTGCGTACTGATGCTCGTCGCTGGGCACTCATCCCAACACCTCCTGCAGCAACGACAGCGCCTGCGCCCTGCCGATGGCCTCCGCCTCCGGCGCCAGCAGGGTGACGCCGGCCTCGTACCCGCCTTCGTCGTAGGCGGACGCCGGCACCACGTAGCCGATGTAGTGGTTGGCGTAGCAGGCGACGGGCAGGTAGCGCAGGCCGGCCTGGCTGCGGATCTCCTCGATGGTTTCCACGAACCATTCGCCGGGCAGGCCCAGCAGCGCCAGCTCCGGGCTGAAGGAGACCGCCATCAGCT
>MGOB01000038.1:9579-9826 GCA_001796995.1 Chloroflexi bacterium RBG_16_68_14
CAGCATGCGGTCGCCCTGCCCGGCCATCCGCGCCGCCACCCCGCGCTCGCTGCGGAGGCGGGTGATCTGCTGCATGAGCCGCCGGCGCTCCTCGCGGTCGGGCGAGGCGCCCAGGGTCTCCACCCGCGCCTGCAGCTCGCGCAGCGAGCCCTCGTACTCCTCCTGGGCCAGGAACGACTTCACCGGCAGGTCGACGTGGCGGCTGGCCACGCGCAGCCTCACTTCGGACACCAGCTCGCCCGCAGCC
>MGOB01000039.1:0-5142 GCA_001796995.1 Chloroflexi bacterium RBG_16_68_14
GTCGCCGCGCATGGCGTCTCCTTTCGCCCACCCCGCTACGCCTATGCTACGATGTTCCACCACCGGGGTCGATCCCCTTTTTCAGCACCCTGCTAGAACCTAGAACCTAGAACCTATGCCTTGTCCCTCACCTTCACGTACGGGTACGGCTGCGCTACAATAGCCGCGCACCATGCGTCGATTCGAGTACTTTACCCCCCAATCGCTGGACGAGGCGCTGACGCTGCTCCGGGAGCGCGGCGACGGCGCCAAGCTGCTCGCCGGCGGCACCGACCTGCTGGTGCAGATGAAGGAGGCAGGCCTCCACCCCTCCGCCGTGGTCAGCCTCCACGCAATCGACAAGCTGCGCGGCATCGAGTTCGACGGGGCGCGGGGGCTGCGAGTGGGCGCCGGCGTGGAGATGGCGACGATCCAGGCCTTCCCGGCGGTTCGGGAGCGCTACACCGCCCTCGCCGAGGGGGCGGGCATCCTGGGCTCCGTCCAGACGCGCAACATGGCCACCCTGGGCGGCAACATCGCCAACGCCGCCCCCTCCGCCGATACCGCGCCACCCCTTATCGTGCTGGACGCCGTGGCCGAGATCGCCGGAGCGGAAGGCTCGCGCCAGGTGCCGGTGAGCGAGCTCTTCGTCGGCCCGGGGCGCACCGTGCTCGCCCCGCACGAGATCCTGGTCGCCTTCCACCTGCCCGCGCCGCCGGCACGCACCGGCAGCGTCTACCGGCGCCACACACCGCGCCAGATCATGGACATCGCCGTCGTGGGAGTGGGCGTGCGGCTCACGCTGGCGCCTGGTGGCGACACGATCCAGGAGGCGCGCATCTGCCTGGGCGCCGTCGCCCCTACGCCCATCCGAGCGACCGAAGCAGAAGAGGCCCTGACCGGCCAGGCTCCCTCCGAGGAGCTGTTCGGGCGGGCGGCGGAGCTGGCGCAGGCGGCCGCGCGGCCCATCTCCGACGTGCGCGGCTCGGCGGAGTTCCGTCGCTACCTGGTAGGCGTCATGACCAGGCGCTGCCTGGCCATCGCCCTCGAGCGGGCCAGGGCGGGCTGAACGATGGAGACGATTACGGTGCGGCCGGCTGTAGCGGCGACCTTCAGGTCGCCACATCAATGCATGGGCGAAGTAGGTGGCGAGCTAAAGCTCGCCGCTACGATGAGAGCGAGCAGCTAAGATGGCCACGGCCCAGAAGCGAGTCGTCCACTACACGGTCAACGGCCGGCCCTACGAGGCGTACATCGAGCCCAACCGCACGCTGCTGGAGGTGGTGCGGGACGAGCTGCGCCTGACCGGGGCCAAGGAGGGCTGCGGCACTGGCGACTGCGGCGCCTGCTCCATGATCGTCAACGGCAGGCTGGTCACCTCCTGCCTCATGCTGGCCCCGCAAGCGGACGGCGCCGAGATCACCACTATCGAGGGGCTGGCGCAGGACAGCCGGCTCCACCCCGTCCAGCAGGCGTTCATCGAGAAGGGCGCCGTGCAGTGCGGCTTCTGCATCCCTGGCATGATCCTGGCCGGCAAGGCGCTGCTGGACCGCAACCCCCACCCAACTGAGCGCGAGATCCGCGAAGCCATCGCTGGCAACCTGTGCCGCTGCACCGGCTACACCAAGATGGTCGAGGCGATCGCCGCAGCGGCCGAAGCCACCACGTAGCGCGCGCACTAGAAGGGATAGCGCCATGAGCACCTACCGCACCGTCGGCAAGCCCATCGCCCGCGTGGAAGGGGTGCACAAGGTCACCGGCCGGTCCGTGTACACGGCGGACATCCAGCTGCCCGCCATGCTCCACTGCAAGCTGCTGCACAGCCCCCATGCTCACGCCCGCATCAAGGGCATCGACACCACGAAGGCGCGGGTGCTGGAGGGCGTTGAGCGCGTCGTCACCGCCGCCGACCTGCCTAAGTTCGAACCGAGGCGGATGTCCAACCGCGCCTACAATCTGCTGGCCGACGGCGAGGTGATCTTCCACGGTCAGCCCGTCGCCGCCGTCCTCGCCCGCGACGCGGCCACCGCCGAGGAGGCCCTGGAGCTCATCGAGGTGGAGTACGAAGAGCTACCCACCGTCCTCGACCCCATCGAGGCGATGCGGGAGGACGCTCCCCTCGCCCGCAGGCCCGTCTCCGAGATCGACCGCGCGGAGGCCCGGGGGCACGCGACGGTGGAGGTGGAGGAGAAGGCGTCGGAGAGGCCCAGCAACGTCGCTTCGCAAGTCAAGTTCACCCGCGGCGACATCGAGCAGGGCTTCGCCGAGGCTGACGTGGTCATCGAGCGCACCTGGCGCAGCGCCATCGTTCACCAGGGCTACATTGAGCCCCACGCGACCGTGGCCGACTACGACGCCGCCAGCGGTGAGCTCACCATCTGGACCGGCACCCAAGGGCAGTTCTTCGTGCGCGACCAGGTCTCCAACATACTGAGAATCCCGGAGACGAAGATCCGGGTCATCGGCCTGGAGCTGGGGGGCGGTTTCGGCGGCAAGATCTCCCTCAACCAGCCGCTGGTAGCGGTCCTCGCTCGCATGGTGGGGCGGCCGGTGAAGCTGGTCTTCACCCGGTCGGACGACCTGACGAGCGCCACGCCCTCGCCCCAGTGTGTCGTGGAGCTGAAGACGGGGATGAAGAAGGACGGCTCCCTCACCGCCATCAAGGCGAAGATCGTGTACGATAGCGGCGCCTTCCCCGGCGCACCTGCCGCTGTGGGGGCCATCCTCATCGGCGGCTCCTACAACTTCCCGAACCTGGAGATCGAATCGTACGAGGTGCTGACCAACAAGGTGAGCGTCGGCGCCTACCGGGCGCCCGGCGCCCACAACGTGGCCTTCGCCATCGAGAGCCAGCTGGACATGATGGCCCGCGAGCTCGAGCGGGACCCGCTGGAGGTGCGGCTGAAGAACGCCGTCGGCAAGGGCGACGAGATGCCCAGCAAGGCGCGCTACCCCAGCATCGGGCTCAAGGAGTGCCTGGAGGCGATACGCGACACGGAGGTCTGGAAGTCGCGTGGTCAGCAGCGCGAGGCGAGCCTGCCCATCCGGCAGGCGGCCGGGAAGCCCGCCACGACGGGTAAACTCCGCGGGGTAGGCATGGCCGCCGGAGGCTGGGGGGGCGGGCTGCAGCCCGCCAGCGCCCACGTTGAGCTGAACGGCGACGGCACCATCACCGTCGTCGTCGGCGCCAACGACATCACCGGCACCAACACCTCCTTCGCCCAGATCGCCGCCGAGGAGCTGAACGTGCCCCTGGAGATGGTCAACGTCGTCACCGGCGACACCAGGACGGCGCCCTTCGCGGGCATGACCGGTGGCAGCAAGACCGTCTTCACCGTCGGCCGCGCCGTCAAGGCCGCCGCCGAGGACGTCCGCCAGCAGCTCTTCGCCATCGCCGCCGAGCGGCTAGAGGCGAACCCGGAGGACGACCTGGAGTCGGTGGACGGCGAGATCCGGGTGAAGGGCTCGCCCGACAAATCGATCTCCTTCCGGCGGCTGGCCGGCATCACCACCGGCTTCGGCGCCCCCTATGCGCCCGTCATCGGCCGGGGCGCCATCAGCGCCCGACAGCAGGCGCCGGGCTTCACCGCCCAGGCCGCCGAGGTGGAGGTGGACCCGGAGACGGGCGAGGTTACCGTCCTCCGCTGGGCCACCGCCCAGGACGCCGGCTTCGCTATCAACCCCCTCTCCGTAGCGGGGCAGATGCAGGGGGGCACCACCCAGGGCATGGGCATCGCCCTCTGGGAGGAGATGGTGTACGACGAGCACGGCCGCCTGCTCAACCCCGGCCTGCTCGACTATCGGATGCCGACCGCCCTCGACGTCCCGGAGATCGAGACGCACATCGTGGAGGTGCCGTCGGAGGAGGGGCCCTACGGCGCCCGCGGCGTCGGCGAGCCGTCGATCGTCCCCGGCCCGGCCGTCATCTCCAACGCCATCGAGGACGCTATCGGCGTGCGCGTGACCGAGGTGCCGATCACGCCGGAGCGCATCCTACGGGCGCTGGGGAAGATCTAGGAGCCCTCCATGAATAGCAACACCAAGACCGCCTTCGAGACCTACTATCGCCGGGCCTTCCAGCGCGCGCAGGAGGCCTTCGGTCAGCTCAGCGAGGAAGACTGGGCCGCCTCCGCCCGCCGCGGGGCGTGGAACGCCAAGGACTACCTGGCCCACCTGGTCGCCTCCCAGGAACACGAAGGGAACCCCGTTACCGAGCAGGCCGTGGCCGGCCAGCGGCCTACGATGGAGGGCCATGAGGGGCCGCAGTCGATCAACGACTACAACGCGCGCATTATCGAGACGGTCCGGCAGCTCCCGGCCGGCGAGCTCCTGGCCCGCTTCCGTGCCGCTTTCGAGGCCAACATTCGCCTGCTGGAGGGCGTCTCCGACGCCGACCTGGCGCGCACCGTCCAGCACCCCGGCTGGTTCGGGCCGGGCACCCTCGCCCAGGTCTTCTACACGGGCTACCTGCACCTCCCCCTCCACTACCAAGACATCCGCCGGTGCCTGCGGCCGCGAAGAGAGCTCCCGCACTGGTTCGAGGCCTCCACGCCGGAGGAGACCCACGACGTGCTGGCCCGGACCTTCGAGTACATGCCCATCACCTACTGGCCGGAGCGGGGCGGTGACCTGAAGGCGAGCATCCTCTTCAACCTAAGCGAGCCGGGAGGCGGAGCCTGGACCGTCGAGATCGCCGGACCAGACTGCCGCTCCTACGAAGGACGGCCGGAACGCCCCACGCTGGAGCTGAGCGCCAGCCCGAAGGACTGGGTGGACCTGACCACCAAGGAGCTGAACCCCCTCTGGGGATTCCTCAGCCGCCGGATCCGGGTCAGGGGGAATATCCTGCTCGCCCTCAAGCTGGACCGGCTCTTCGAGGTGACCTAGGCGCAGGAGGGCGCACGTCAGCCCATGACCGCCGCCATCCTCCTCGCCGCGGGGGCGCCGTATTCTCCCTCACCCCACGTCTTCGAGCACCCCGCAGTAGATCGAGCAGTCGCCCCTCTCCCTCGGAGAGGGAGAGGGGACGGGGGTGAGGGAGGCGCATGACCACCGCCGCCGCCATCCTCCTCGCCGCGGGAGCGCCGTATTCTCCCTCACCCCACGTCTTCGAGCGCCCCGCAGTAGATCGAGCAGTCGCCCCTCTCCCTCAGAGAGGGAGAG
>MGOB01000039.1:5169-5288 GCA_001796995.1 Chloroflexi bacterium RBG_16_68_14
GATGACCACCACCGCCGCCATCCTGCTCGCCGCGGGAGCGCCGTATTCTCCCTCACCCCACGTCTTCGAGCACCCCGCAGTAGATCGAGCAGTCGCCCCTCTCCCTCAGAGAGGGAGAG
>MGOB01000039.1:5316-9496 GCA_001796995.1 Chloroflexi bacterium RBG_16_68_14
ACCACCGCCGCCATCCTCCTCGCCGCGGGCGAATCGATGCGCTTGGGCCGGCCCAAGGCGCTCCTCCCCTGGGGCGACGTAGGGGCGCACGGCCCCTTCGGCTTCGCTCAGGGCAGGCGTGCGCCCCTACTGATCGAGTACCAGGTGCGGGAGCTCCTGGCCGCCGGCGTCGATGACCTCATCGTCGTCCTCGGCCACGCCGCGGAGGAGATACGACCCCATGTGCCCTCGGAGGCTTCGACAGGCTCAGCCCGAAGGGTGCGCGTGGTGGTGAACGAGGCGTACCGGCAGGGGCGGGCGTCCTCTCTGCGGGCCGGCGCGAAGGCGCTGCCGGACGACGCCGACCCCATCCTCGTCCTCAACGTCGACCAGCCCCGGCCGCGCGACGTGCTCGCGAAACTCCTCGCGGCCCACCGGCGAGGCGGCGACCTCATCACGGTGCCTGCTTATCGAGGCAAGCGCGGCCACCCGCCGGTGCTGGCGGGCTCACTCCTGCCGGAGCTGCGGGAGGCCTCGGAGGAGGCGCGGGGGCTGCGCGGGGTCATCGCCGCCCACGAGGGGGAGGTGGGGGAAGCGGCCATCGAATCGCCCGTGGTGCTACTCGATATCAACACGGAGGAGGAGTACCAGCGGGCGCTGGCCGAGTTCGGGCTCAGCTCATCATGAGATGGCCCGCCGGTTGAAACCGGCGGCTACCGGCCGGGGCGGCCAAGGCTGCGGGATTCATCCCGCAGGCCGCGGCTGCTTGACTAATACGCAGGTTGCTCTATAATGCTGGTGCCTGCCCTGGCAGGCCTTAGCCTGCATACGACCGTATCGGTACGCCCCTTTCGCATCCCCGCAGGAAGGAGACGATCTCGTGGCAGAGACCGAGACGCCAACCGCTGAGAAGAAGCAGAGGCCCATCCTCCCCTTCCTCCGTCTGCCGGAGGACCCCAACGACAAGCCTTACCTCTACGGCAGCAAGTGCAAGCAGTGCGGCGCCGTCTACCTGGGCGCCCGCATGGCGTGCAGCAAGTGCCTCTCGACGGAGCCCATGGACGAGGTCCGGCTGAGCGACCGGGGCGAGCTGCACGTCTTCTCCATCGTCCACCAGTCGGCGCCGGGCATACCGGTGCCCTACGTCGCCGCCATCGTCGACCTGCCGGAGGGCGTCAGTGTGCGCTGCAACATCGAGGGCGTCGAGCCGGACCCGAAGAACCTCAGGTTCGGGATGCCGGTGGAGATGTTCACCGAGAAGGTGCACACGGACCGGGAGGGGAACGAGATCATCGCCTTCAAGTACCGGCCCGTGAACAGCGGAAAGTAGCGGAGGCCCGCGAAGCCGGCCTCGGCAAGGGCGGGGCGACCAGCCCCGAGCGAAGGGAGGAACCGCATGCGAGACGTAGCTATCGTTGGCGTGGGGATGATCAAGTTCGGCCGCTACCCCGAAAAGGGCGTGCAGGAGCTGGCCGGCCAGGCGGCGCTGCTGGCCCTGAAAGACGCCGGCATGAGCATGAAGGACATCGAGATCTTCGTCAGCGGCAACCTCTACCAGTCCAACGCCATGATCGGCCAGCGCATCCTCAAGGAGATCGGCCAGACGGGGATCCCGGTGATCAACGTGGCCAACGCCTGCGCCACCGGCTCCACCGCCTTCCGCACCGCCTACATGGCGGTCTCCTCCGGCCAGTACGATGTCGCCCTCGCCGTGGGCTCCGAGCAGATGGGCAAGATGGGGCTCCTGGGCGCCGGCGGGGGCGGCGGAGGCGGCGTCTCCCCAGAGGGGATCGTCGGCTCCGGCCTGATGCCCGCCGTCTTCGGCCAGGCGGGGGTGGAGCACATGCGCAAGTATGGCACCACCTTCGAGCAGTTCGCCAAGGTGGCGGCCAAGAACCACAAGCACTCCGTCCACAACCCCTACTCCCAGTACCAGGTAGACATGAGCCTGGAGGACGTGATGAACGCCCGCATGGTGGCCTGGCCCAACACCCTCTATATGTGCTGCCCCACGGGCGACGGCGCCGCCGGCGCCGTCCTCGTCGCCATGGACAAGGCGAAGCAGTACACCAGCAGCCCGATCAAGATCGCCGCCTCCGTCCTCACCTCCGACCCCTGGTCGGAGCGGGACCTGACCCTGCCCGATGTGAACACCCTCACTCGCAACGCGGCCAAGCTAGCCTACGAACAGGCCGGCCTGGGCCCCGAGGACCTGAACCTGGTGGAGCTGCACGACTGCTTCGCCACCGCCGAGCTGCTCCACTACGAGAACCTGGGGCTCTGCGGCGAAGGCGAAGCCGGCAAGCTCATCGACTCGGGCGACACCTACGTCGGCGGGCGCATCCCGGTGGCGCCCAGCGGCGGGCTGCTCTCCAAGGGGCACCCGCTGGGCGCGACGGGCGTGGCCAACATCTGCGAGGTCACCTGGCACCTGCGCGGCCAGGCAGGCGACCGGCAGGTGGAGGGGGCGAAGGTGGGGCTGGCCCACGTCATCGGCCTGGGCTCCGCCTGCACCATCCACATCCTGACGCGGTAGGCGGGTTAAGGGCGCATGGCCATGCGCCCCTACATGGCTTGAACAGGGCCGGCCTGGTTGGGCCGGCCCTGTTGCTTGTCTCTACCTCATAGGCAACCTCTCCAGGGGCAGGCGCGACAAGTAGGGCGCATGGCCATGCGCCCCTACAGCGGACGGCGGCGAGCTGATGTCGAGGCGGGCGAGGTGCGTATGCTCGCCGCGGCGGCGCGCCTGGAGGGCCTCGATCTCGTGGAGGGTCTGGAGGCACTGCCGGTGCAAGTGTGTCTCGTAGCGCATGATGATGTTGAGATCGTTTTCGGGGGGAATGATCCGGGTTATCTGCGTTAGAGCGACGCGCTCGGGCGCGACTTCGGGGAGTTTGCCTTCCGCCATAGTGCCTTGGGCGTAGGCATCGGCGATTGCGAGGTCGGACCGAGCGCCAGCGACGTGACGATCCGTGACGGCGACCTCGTAACGTGTGACGCGGTCGAGGCGCCAGAGGAGTAGCGCCACGCGGTTGGCGAGGGCTTCTTCCAACTGGCCTTCCGGAGTGAGGCTAGCGACTATGCCGTCACGGTGGCGGCGCCAATCGCTCTCCTGCTCCATTCCGTGGAGTACGGGTCGATCAGAGCGGATGGCGTGGATAATGGCATTACGGCTGGCGACGGCCTTACCCGCACTGGTTTTGGGACCGGTGCTCTTAGAGGCGCTGTCTGGGGAGAGTTCGTTTGGCAGAAACGTGTCTTTCTGTGACATTATGTTTACTTCCGTATCCGGCAGTTCTGACCTTGGGTCCGATGGTAGGGTGGCGGTCCTGTAGCGAGAAGAGGCTGGTGACACCGCTGGCGGTTTAGGGCGCACCGCCGTGCGCCCCTACATGGCCCCTCGCCCCAGGCCGAGAGGGAGAGGAGCGGGGCGAAGGTGGGGCTGGCCCACGTCATCGGCCTGGGCGCCGCCTGCACCATCCACATTCTGCAGAAGTAGCGCCTGGCAGGGGTAGAGAACGGCACAGGGCCGGCCCAAGTGGGACCGGCCCTGTGCCATACCAGCGCCGCTTGGTTGCCCTTGGACTAATGCCCAACCGCGATCTGGATGAGGTCCCAGGCCGGCCGACAGGCCGGGGCGGGATCGCCCACATCCACGCCCGTATCCTGCAGCAGGCCCGTCCGCTGATTCCGACAGGCGTAGTGCGCGTGCAGCCCATCGTCATCGTGCGGTTTCACGTCCACCAGCACCGCCCAATCCACCCTTCCGCAACCTCGGAACGAGAAACCCGTCGTTCCCTTTGTCGTTACGTCCTGAGGAATACAGCTGGGGCCCCCGCCGCTTACCTCTGTTAGCAGCACCACGTAGTCGTCTGTTGGGAGCTCCGTCGAGAACTCTACGTTCACGATTGCCCACGGCAGCGGCGCCTCTACCGAGCCAAAGAAGCCGTTGAGCGTTCCCGTTGTGGAGTCAGCGGTGACGGACACTTTGATGGGCGTCGGCGTGGGCGTTGCCGTGCCCTCCTTTGTACACGTGGGACAGATGAGGAATACGTCGATGGCATTGATCGTCCCGTCCCCGTTCACGTCGGCATTCTTAGGGCAGGGGAGGGAGTCGATAAACCCCTTGATCAACTGCAGGATAAGTACGGCGTCGATCTCGCCGACCAAACCGTCGCAATTCACGTCGCCCAAGAGCTTA
>MGOB01000039.1:9522-10829 GCA_001796995.1 Chloroflexi bacterium RBG_16_68_14
CGTCGGGAGGCCTGCCTTCACTCCGTCTGTCTGTCCTTGCACCGCGAGGAAGACGCCGACGAAGGCAGCCAGCAAGACCGCCGCCAAGAGAACCGGAAAGAACAGCGTGCGTTTCATGACGCCTCCTTTACTGAACGCGGGGCGAGCCAACCAGCGGGGCGGGCCAATCATACACCCTGAGACCCGCGCCTGGCAACCAAACACTGCTCTTGACACCAGCCCCTGTTTTCGGCCAAAGTAGGCGCACACGCGCGATTCAGCAAGCCTTTGTCTGCCTAGACCGGCCCAAACCGGCCTAATCAGCTGTGGAGGCAAGGACTGCCGTGGCATCCTCGCCGGACCGCTTCCTGAAGATGGCTGTCGTTGTGCTGGCGGCGCTGCTGGCGGCGGCCATCGTCGTCCTCGTCCTCGACCGGCGCGACGACCGCCAGCCGCTGGAGATCAGCTTCGGCGAGCCGACGCCCGGCGGGCCCATCCAGGTCCACATCACCGGCGCCGTCGCCCAGCCCGGCGTCTACGAGATGGCGGACGGCGACCGGGTGGTCGATGTGCTGTACGAGGCCGGCGGCCCCGCCCCGGACGCGGACCTGGAGGCGATCAACCTGGCCGTGCGCCTGCACGACGAGGACCCGATCTTCGTGCCTCGCCTGGGGCAGGCTGCTTCTGGGTCGACCTCGTCGGTCGCAGCGATGGGCATCGCGCCGACGCCCATCAACATCAACACGGCGACGGCGGCGGAGCTGGACGCCCTGCCCGGCATCGGCGAGGCCTACAGCCGGCGCATCGTGGACAGCCGCACCTCCAATGGCCCATACACCTCCGCCGACGACCTCCTCACCCGTCGCCTGGTCCCGCGCGCCACCTACGAGCGGATCCGAGAGCTGATCACCGTCGGGCCATGAGCCTTCGTCTGCCTCAGGCCGGCGCCCTCGTCTACCTGGCCGGGGCGTGGCTGCTGGGCGTGGTGGCCGGCGCCGTGGCGGGGACGGTCCCGCAAGCGGGATCTTCGACCTGGTGGCCGGGCGCCGCTGCCATCGGCGTGGCGGGACTGGCGGCGGCGCTGCTGGAGCGACGGCCCCGGCTAGCTTTGGTCGGGCTGCTGGCGGCCGGGCTCTTCGTCGCCGGGGCTATCCGTTATGTCGACCAACGCCCGCCCGAACAGCCCGGTGGCATCGCCCGCTACAACGCCCCCGCCGACGCGACAAACATCGGCGGTTTCAAGAAAGGAGCGCCCGTCCGCTTCCGGGCGCTGGTCGTCGACGAGCCCGACGTGCGCGGCCGGATGCAGCGGGTGTGGCTCTCGGTTC
>MGOB01000039.1:11092-11327 GCA_001796995.1 Chloroflexi bacterium RBG_16_68_14
TGCGCGGCCGCCTGGGCGACGCCCTGGCGCGCGCCCTGCCCGAGCCGCAGGCGGCGCTGGCCCAAGGCATCTTCCTCGGCCAGCGCTCCAGCATCCCGCCGGACCTGACGGACGACCTGAACGCGACCGGCACGTCGCACCTGATCGCCATCTCCGGCTACAACGTGAGCCTGGTGGCGGCGCTGATGATCAGCGGGCTGGCCTGGCTCATCGGGCGGCGGCAGGCGGCCCTGGT
>MGOB01000039.1:11369-12125 GCA_001796995.1 Chloroflexi bacterium RBG_16_68_14
CTCGCCCACGGTAGTGCGGGCGGCGATCATGGGCGGGCTCTTCGTGCTGGCGACGCTGCTCGGCCGGCCGGCGAGCGCGGCCACCGCCATCGCGCTGGCGGCGGCGGTCATGACCGGCTGGGACCCGCTGGTGATCGAGGACGTCTCCTTCCAGCTCAGCTTCGCCGCCATCCTCGGCCTCGTCTACCTGTCGCCGCTCCTGCACGCGCGGGGGGCCGAACTGCTGCGCGCCTGGGGCATCGAAGCGGGCGAGGGCGGCCCGGCCGCCTTCCTGCTGGAGAGCACGGCGGTGACGCTGGGCGCGGTGGCCGCCACCCTGCCCCTCATCGCCCTCTACTTCGGGCGCGTCTCGGTGGTGGCGCCGGTCTCCAACCTGCTGCTGGTGCCCGCCTTCCCCCTCATCCTGGGCGGCTCGGCGCTGACGGCGGCGTCGGGCGCCCTCTGGGAGCCGCTGGGGCGGGCGACGGGCTGGCTTTCCTGGGCGATGCTTACCTACATGGTGGAGGCGGCCCGCTTCTTCGCCGACCTGCCCCTCGCCTCTTTCGACCTCAACGGCTTCGGCGCCGGGCACGCCGCCACCAGCTACCTGGTCCTGGCCAGCCTCGTCTGGTGGCTGGCCCAGCGCCGAGTCGTCGCTGCGGCCGAGCTGGCGCGGCCTCCCGTCGGCGGCCTCCACCTCCGACCGGCCTGGCTCGTGGCGGGTGGCCTCGCCCTGGCCGCCGCGATCGCCTGGTGGGCGGCCTGGGGCGTGCTCGA
>MGOB01000039.1:12144-16287 GCA_001796995.1 Chloroflexi bacterium RBG_16_68_14
TTACGGTCAGCGTCCTCGACGTCGGCCAGGGCGAGGCGATCCTGGTCGAGACGCCGGACGGCCGCCACCTGCTGGTCGACGGTGGGCCGGACGGCCAGGCGGTGGCGCGGGAGCTGGGCGAGGAGCTGCCCTTCTGGGAGCGCACCATCGACCTGGTGGCGCTCACCCACCCCCAGGAGGACCACCTGGCCGGGCTCATCGAGGTGCTGGAGCGCTACGAGGTGGGCCAGGTGCTGGCGACGCCGCTCGCCGCCGAGTCCGCCGCCTACCAGGAGTGGCGCGAGCAGGTCCGCCGCCAGGCCATCCCCTACCGGAAGGCGCAGGCCGGCCAGCGGATCGACCTGGGCGAGGGGGCGACGCTGGAGGTGCTCGGCCCCGGGGAGGAGGCGCTCGCCTCGGGCGAGGAGAACGACGCCTCGCTGGTGCTCAGGCTCACCTGGCGCGACGTCAGCTTCCTGCTGACCGGCGACATCGAGGTCGAGGGGGAGGAGGCGCTGCTACGCGCGGAGGCCGGCGTGCGGGCGCAGGTACTGAAGGTGCCCCACCACGGCTCGCTCACCTCCAGCAGCCCGGCCTTCCTGCGGGCGGTGACGCCGGCGGTGGCCGTCGTCTCCGTGGGCGAGGGCAACACCTACGGGCACCCGTCGCCGTCGGTGCTGGAGCGCCTGCGCGGCGCCCTCGTGCTGCGCACCGACCAGCACGGCACCATCCGGCTGACCACGGACGGCCAGCGGCTGTGGGTGGAGGTGGAGCAAGTGGGCGGTGACTAGCGATGCTGTGGCCCGCTCCAGCGGTCGGGGAATAGGAAGAGTCCGCGCTGACCGGCGAACGCGTCCTGTCCACCGCGCTTAGCCACCGCTGGCGGTTCTCCGATCTGGCGGCCTCAACCCGATCAACCTTAGTCTGGAACGATAGTTAATCCACGGTCATGCGCGATCAACCGCGCCCGCAATATCGCGCCATGCATACGTCGAAGCGCTCGAGCATCTTCGGCGCTGCGCTTTAGGACCTCAGTGAGAAGTTGGTCGGTAGTCCATGCACCTAGGCTGACTACCGTTCTCACGAAGCCACCTCTTCTGCCGCTTTCAGCGTTTTCAGCGTTTTCAATGTGTCACGCCACGAAGACAGCACACGGACGAGAATTTCTCGTGCCCGCTTCATAGCCGGTGACCGCTCGTCAGCTTCACTCATCGCGTGTAGAAGTTCGGACACCGCGCTCTCGCAACCTCTGATGAGGTGGGCGCAGGCGATGCGCTGGGCCTGCCGCTCGTCTTCGTCGCTCAGATCTGCCATCTTAACCTCCCGGGGCTCAGCGAAGGCCCCTTCACCCCTGGGGAGCCACGTCCCCCCTAGAGATTCAAGTGGTCGTACCTTAGGGTTGTGGGAGTACTGAGAACGCTCCGTGAAGTCCCGGCGAGCGCCGCACCCCTTACAGAAGCCCTCGCTCAAAGGGCCATCGATCTTCCCGACTAACCAGCGATGCGTATGGCGGGAGGGCTCCCGCCATACGCTGGGCAAGCTGCTGGCACTCGCGCGTTCTACCACCGTCCACCGGAAGCAGAACTGCCCGCGGGGGCGGCTGGCCTCCCTCGCCCCTCACGAGAGGGACGTGCCTCTTCCACCCTGAGTGCCCGTTCTCCCAGGGTCTTGCCGTTCAACTGGCTGACCGCCTGCCGGACCTCGGCATCGTTGGACATTTCTACGAAGCCGAAGCCCCTCGACCGACCGGAATCTTTGTCAGTGACGACGGTCGCTGATTGAACTGTGCCTGCTTGCTGGAAGAACGTCTTGAGTTCTTCGTCTGTGGTGTCGAATGAAAGGCCACCTATGTACAGTTTGTTGGCCATTGAGTATTTCTCCTCCCGTTCGGCTGTCTCTCGCAGCCGATGATACGTGTCCGTCTCTTGGATATGTCTGTCCTCGCCACCCCTCCCGGGTGGACGAAAGCCGACCTGGAAGCCCTATTACCGTCGGCCGGCACTGACAGGCTGACGCCTGAAGCAGTCGCTGCAGTAGACCGGACGACCGCCGCGGGGCTCGAAGGGAACCTGCGTCTGCTTTCCGCACTGGGCACAGGTGGCGGGATGCATCTCGCGGCTGTAGGAGCCGTAGCCACCGCCCATGTCGCCGCGCTCGCCTCGGCGGGTCCGGCGACAGCTAGGACAGCGCTTAGGGTCGGTGTACCCTCGTTCAGCGTGGAACGCTTGGTCGTCGGCGCTGAAGGTGAAGGACTGGCTGCAGTCCTGACAGGTGAGATTCTTATCCTGGTAGCTCATGATGACCTCCTTTCCTCTAGAGTTGGAGCAGGTTCGGGTCACCACGAGCCCAGGTTGCTAGGCTGAAATCTGCGGGGGCCTAAACGTTTTCCACTGGTGGTAGCATACCACGAACGTGCCCGTCGCACAAGTCCGTTTGGGGCCTAGCCGTTTGCTCAGCCGACCAGTGCCGTCGTCTCCGTGGGCGAGGGCAACCCCTACGGGCAGCCGTCGCCGTCGGTGCTGGAGCGGCTGCGCGGCGCCCTCGTGCTGCGCACCGACCAGCACGGCACGGTGCGGCTGGAGACGGACGGCCAGCGGCTGTGGGTGGAGGTGAAGGGGAAGTGAAGTAGGTGATTCTTACTTCATAGGAGGCTTGCCGGCCTCTTGTAGCTTGTTGTCTAGCTCGGCCCGCTTACGCTTTAGGAGTTCGGGTTGAACAAAGTAGAAGTCGAATAGCCCTTCCAGAACATCAAGGAGCCACTCCGCCTCGCCTGGCTCGACATCGACGACTTCGCCAGTGTTTGTGTTCTTTAGCGGATGCGCAGCGAAATTGCCGACATTTCGGACGGCGTCGACAGCGTCAGCCAGGTGGGATGGGAGCTTCGGCATCACTTCGTCGATCTCGTCGCTGAGATTGCCCGGCTTGACTCCGGCCTTTTCACGCAGGAGACGCTGGAGACATCTGCGACTTAGCGCCGCACTGGCCTTGGAGCTCTCGGAGAAAACGACGCAAGCCTCGCGGTAGTCGTTGGCGTATTCCGTCGGTACATCCTCCGACAACGGACTGCGCAACGGAGCGCGGGGATGGGCAAAGAACCGATCCTCGACGGCACTAGCGACCTGTCGCTCAACCCGAATTATGAACCGCCGACATTCCGGACAAACCATCTGTAGCACACGCCAATCTCCGTCCCTGTCGCCACCAAGATGGGCTGCCATGGTCCAGCTCTCGTGGATGCCTTGCATGCAATGCGGACACTTCATAGTACGCCTCTTCGGATCATAGTCTACCCCAGGCCGGGACGCGCTACCTAGGCCGCACCGCGTGCGACTCCCCCCATCATGACCCGCAGCGATGGCCGCCCTCACCCTGACCTGCGGTCTCCCCCTCTCCCTCAGGGATGTACAAGGGAGAGGGGCTAGGGTGAGGGGTGAGGGGTGACCGCTGACCGCTCCCTGCGCTATACTCCCCCCGTCATGAGCCGCGTCGATGGCAGGAAGGCGGATGATCTGCGCCCGGTGCGCATCGAGACCGGGTACCTCCCCTGGGCCGAAGGCTCCGCCCTGATCGAGCTGGGGCAGACGCAGGTGCTCTGCGCCGTCACCGTCGAGGTGCGCCAGCCCGCGTTCCTGCGCGGCACCGCGTCGGGCTGGGTGACGGCCGAGTACGGCATGCTGCCCCGCTCCACCAAGGAGCGCACCGCCCGCGAGGCGGCGCAGGGCCGGCCCTCCGGCCGCAGCCAGGAGATCCAGCGCCTCATCGGCCGCGCCCTGCGCGCCGTCACCAACCTGGATGTCATGGGCGAGCGCACCTTCACCGTCGACTGCGACGTGATCAAGGCGGACGGGGGCACCCGCACGGCGGCTATCACCGGCGCCTACGTCGCCCTCCACCAGGCCTTCCAGAAGCTGGTCGAGCAGGAGAAGCTGTCATCGGTGCCGCTCTCGACGGCGGTGGCGGCGACCAGCGTCGGCATCGTGGAGGGCGTGCCGCTGCTAGACCTCTGCTACGAGGAGGACGCGCGGGCGTCGGTGGACTTCAACGTGGTGATGACGGGCGATGGCCGCTTCGTGGAGGTGCAGGGGACGGCGGAGGACCAGCCCTTCGCCCGCGCCGAGATGGAGGAGCTGCTGGCGCTGGCGGAGTCGGGCATCCGCCGGCTGC
>MGOB01000039.1:16310-17860 GCA_001796995.1 Chloroflexi bacterium RBG_16_68_14
TGGGGCAGGGGACGGCCATCGAACGGAAGTAGGGGAGGCCTTCAGGCCTCCCGCCGCCTTTCGAATGGGAGGACTCGCGGGCGACCTGAAGGTCGCCCCTACATGTCGTGGCGAACGCCCTAGGCGTACTCGCCCAGGAAGATGCCGCCCAGGACGTGGACGTGCCCGTGCGACTGGCTCTGCATGGCGTCGAAGCCGAAGTTGGAGAGGAGGCGGAAGCCGTTGGGACAGTGGGTCCGCCCCATCTCCACCGCCACCTCGCCCACGCGGCCCAGCCGCCGCCACAGCTCCTCCTGCGACACGTGCTCCTTGGGCACGACCAGCAGCATCACCGGCACCCAGCGCAGCCGGTTGCGGAAGACCAGCACCTCGTCGTCCTCGTAGAGGATCTCGGCCGGCTCCTGGCGGGCGACGATGCGGCAGAAGGTGCAGGACTGCATGGGTCAGGTGTCGCTATTCTAGGAGCGGCCGCAGAAGAGGTCAAACGCGCAGGCCCTTCCCTGGAAGGGCCTGCGCGGGGCTACGGGCCCAGGGGCGCTTCGCGTCCCTGCGAATATATGTTACCGCATAGTCCCTTTAGCAGTCCAGTGTTGTATACTGGCACCGGCACGTCCTGGTAGCGAATCGACGACCCGTGGCTGACTTCCGTCCCTTCTGCGGCCTCCGCTATCGACCCGACGCCGTCGGCGACCTCGGGTCGGTGCTGGCGCCTCCCTTCGACGTGATCAGCGCCGAGGAGCAGGCATCGCTCCACGAGGCCAACCCCTACAACGTCGTCCGGCTGGAGCTGGCCCAGGAGCGCCCCGACGACTCGCCGGAGGAGAATCGCTACACCCGCGCCGCCGCGTCGCTGGCCGAATGGCGTCGAGCCGGCGTGCTGGTGGAGGAGGAGCGGTCGTCGGTTTATGTCTACATCCAGGAGTTCGAGCACGGAGGCAAGCGCCTGCGCCGCACCGCCGTGCTGGGCCGGCTGCGGCTCGAACCGTGGGAGGCCGGCGCCGTCCGCCCCCACGAAGAGACGATACGCGCGCCCAAGGAGGACCGCCTCCAGCTCCTCCGCCACCTGCGCGCCAACGTCAGCCCCGTTTCCGCCCTCTACCGCGACCCCGAAGGCCGCATCGCCCGCCTCCTGCCCCCGCCTGACGGACGGGCAGGCGCGGACGGCGAACCGCTGCTGGACGCCGCCACGCCGGACGGCCAGCGCCACGCTCTCTTCGCCCTCGTCGACCCGACAGCCACCGATGCCATCTCGGCCGCGCTCCGGGACGCGCCCCTGTACATGCTGGACGGCCACCATCGCTACGAGACGGCGCTGGCCTATCGCGACGAGCGGCGGGCCCAGGCCGCCTCCTGGACGGGCGAGGAGCCCGAGAACTTCGCCCTGGTCGCCATCACCTCGGTGGATGACCCGGGGCTAATGCTGCTGCCATTCCACCGCCTCGTCCGCCCGCCGACGCTGCCGCCGGACCTGGTGCGCAGGCTGGAGCGCTTCTTCCAGGTCGAGGACACCACCCCCAAGAGGGACGACAGCACCGCCCTGCCCGGCCTGC
>MGOB01000039.1:17868-19313 GCA_001796995.1 Chloroflexi bacterium RBG_16_68_14
GCGGCCGCCCCTACAAGTCGGGGCGTCGCTCCTTCGCTTCGCTCTAGGACAAGCTTCGGCGCGCTGGGGCTGGAGGAGGGCCGGCAGCACCTGCTCACGCTGCGAGAGGCGGCGGCGGTGCGGTCGCTGATGCCGCCCCGCTCGCCGGTCTGGCAGGCGCTGGACGTGAGCGTGCTGGAGTACGCGGTGCTGCGGGAGACGCTCGGCCTCGAGAGCAGCGCTCCCGGCGCCCTCGACTACACGGAGGACGCCGCCCGCGCCCAGCGCGAGGTGGAGTCCGGCCGCTGGCCGCTCGCCTTCCTGCTCAACCCGACGCGGGTGGAGCAGATCCTGGCCGTCGCCGACGCCGGGGAGCGGATGCCCGCCAAGTCCACCTACTTCTACCCGAAGCTGGCGACGGGAATGGTGCTGAACGCGTTCGGTTAGGGGACCGGCGCGCAACTGGTCGATGCGCGCGGCATAGACGGGGCGCCACTCCTCGTGCCAGCGCGGGACAAGCTCGTCGCCTTGTCGGTACGTATGGCGTCCATGCAGCGCTTGAACCGCCTGCGCAAGGAGGGCAGCACACGGACGAGCAGCCAGAAGAGCCAGGCGGGCGGCGCTGGCGTATAATAGTGTCGCCATGGACGGGCCGCTCGTCCGCTACGTCTCGACCGCTGATGGCGTCAGCATCGCCTACTGGACGCTGGGCCAGGGGCCGCCGCTGGTGGCGCTGCCGTCCCTTCCTCACAGCCATATCGGCATGGAGTGGGAGTTCCCCGAGATACGGCGCGGGTACGAGCTGGCGGCTGTGGAACGAACGATGGTCCGCTACGACGGGCGGGGCACGGGGCTGTCGCAGCGGGACGTGGAGCACCACTCGCTGGAGACGATGATCGCCGACCTGGATGCCGTCGTCGGCGATCTCGACGCGGAGAAAGTGGCGCTCCTGGGCGTCATCAACACGGGCGCGGTGGCCATCGCCTACGCCGCCCGATATCCGGAACGGGTGTCCGCCCTGATCCTCTGGTGCCCCGTGGTAGACGGCTCCGTGCCCCTCGCCAATCCGCAGCTTCACGCCGCCCGGCGGGTCATGGAGACGGACTGGGAGATGTTCTCGCTGACGGTGGCCCATCTCCTGCTCGGCTGGTCGGAAGCGGATTTGGCCCGCCGGTTCGCCGAGCTCATCCGGGCCGGTATCACCCAGACCGACCTTCAGGCCCTCCTCCCAGCGATCCACAAGCTTAATGTATGGGACGAGTTGCCCCGAGTACGCTGCCCGACGCTGGTGCTGCACCGGCCCGAGCTGCCGCTTTTCCCGCCGGGGACGATGGAGCGAGTCGTGGCGAGCATCCCCAATGCCCGGCTGGCGCTGTTCGATGGCAACTCAACCGCCCCCTACGTGGGTGATTGGCGGGCGATCGTTCGCACCATGTCCAGCTTCTTGGGGGTGGGGCTGGCGCCAG
>MGOB01000039.1:19348-20368 GCA_001796995.1 Chloroflexi bacterium RBG_16_68_14
CATGAAGAACGAATCGCTCTCGCCCCGCGAGCGGGAGGTAGTGGACCTGGTGGTGCGTGGCCTCACCAACCGCCAGATAGCGGAAGAGCTGTATCTCTCGGCGAAGACGGTCGAGAATCATATCGGGCGGATCCTGGTCAAGCTGGACCTTCGATCTCGCACCCAGCTGGCCGCTTACGCCGTGGAACACGGGCTGACCGGCAAATCGGCCTAGCGCATCTCCTCCCCCAAGATTGAGGGGGTTCCCTCTATCGGGCTGCCTCCGCCCCCGCTTACCGTATGGTCAATCGCAGTAAGGTTGCCGAGCGAAACGGGGGACGAATGCCCCGGGAAAAGGAGAAATGCGATGAGGAGGCAGCTATCGACCGTGCGTGAGGTCCTTCTCATCGCTACTAATAAAGCCACAAGAAGGAGGAGCTGAAGATGTCGTTTTCGCGCATTGGATTCCTTGCTGTCGGCCTTGCCCTGGTCGTTGGACTCGCGCTGGTCGCTGCCGCGTGCGGCGGGGACGATGACGGCGGCGGTGGGAACGGCGACGACGTTCCCGTGGCGACAGTCGATGGCAGTGTTGAAGGAGACGCCACAGCCGCCTGCGACGCCTTCGTCGCTTACTCGCAAGCGTTCGACATCGACGAAGACCTTGAGGCGGGCATCGCCTCGCTAAAGGACTTCGCTGCGGCGGTGCCCGAAGACGTCGCCGCCGCTGTTGAGCCGCTCATCTCCCGCCTCGAGGAGGACCCCGAGGCGGTATTTGCGAGTGAAGGCGCCGTACCCGGCGACACCGAGGCCGACCAGTACGCCCTCGCGAACTGCGGCGACACGCGTGTCGATATCGAGGCTTTCAACTTCGCATTCGTCGGCATGCCATCCGAGCTCGAGGCGGGGCGGGTCGCGTTCAACATGGTCAACCGGACCCAGACCGGGGAGTTTCACGAGGCGCTACTCCTCCGCCAAGACGATGGCGTCACCGAGACGGCCAACGACCAGCTGGTCGAGGCGCTTGGAGAACCGATCTCCGTT
>MGOB01000040.1:0-5016 GCA_001796995.1 Chloroflexi bacterium RBG_16_68_14
CCTCGTCCAGCCCGGCCACGTGCCGGTAGCCGCGCCGCCAGGCCCGGATCTCCTCGCTCAGGGTAGGGGAACCACGATATCGGCTCACCATGCGCTCCCGGCTCTGCTCTCGAACCCGATGCTACGCACGCGGGCGGGCAGCGTCAACGGCAGGGGCGGTCGTGTTATCATGCGCCTGCCAAACCGTGGCTCTGGGGAGGAGGGAAGAGATGCCCATCGTACGAGTCGAGATGTGGCCGGGCAGGACGCAGGCCCAGAAGCGGGAGCTGGCGCGGGCCATCACCGAGGTCGTGTGCAACGTGGCCCACACCACGCCGGAGGCCACCATCGTCGTCTTTCAGGAGATCGCCAAAGAGGACTGGGCGCAGGCTGGCCGCCTGGCCTCAGAGGAGGAGTGAACGAGAGCCTCTTCTTGGCCGATACTGCTCCAGGTACGGCGGCGGTGCGCCGCTGAGACGTTTCTATGCTCCGTTACGTTTGGTATAATAGCGTTTGAAGGCAGGGTTCGCTCTCGGCTCCGCTGGAGCGACACCCCGCGCGAGAGAGCAGGCACTTGATGAACTCCCGTTGGCTCCGTAACGGCTTTATTTATCTCCTCATCCTGGTGGCCGTCGTCGCCATCGTCTACTCCTTCTTTGGCCGCTCCGACGGTACGGAGAGCAAGGAACTGAGCCAGGTCATCGCCGATGCCAAGGCCGGCCGGGTGGATGAGATCATCGTCAGCGGCGATAACCTCACCGTCAAGGAGGGCGGTCAGGAGTACAACTCGCGCAAGGAGGAGGGCGCCAGCATCTTCGACCAGTTGCGGGAAGAGGGCGTCGAGGTGGGCGGGCCGGACGGCGTAAAGGTAAGCGTGAAGAAGTCCAGCGGCTTTGGCAACTGGGTGGGCCTCTTGATCAGCTTCTTGCCCCTCATCCTCTTCGGGGCGATCCTGATCTTCTTCATGCGGCAGGCGCAGGGCTCCAACGCCCAGGCGATGAACTTCGGCAAGAGCCGGGCGCGCACCTTCGCCGGTAACCGGACCACCGTCACCTTCGCCGATGTCGCTGGCGTCAACGAGGCGAAGGAGGAGCTCCAGGAGGTGGTGGAGTTCCTCAAGTACCCGGAGAAGTTCGCCGCCCTGGGCGCCCGCATCCCCAGAGGCGTGTTGCTCCTGGGGCCGCCGGGCACCGGCAAGACGCTCCTCGCCCGGGCCGTCGCCGGTGAGGCGGGCGTCCCCTTCTTCTCCATCAGCGGCTCGGAGTTCGTCGAGATGTTCGTGGGCGTGGGCGCTTCCCGCGTGCGCGATCTCTTCGACCAGGCGAAGCGCAACGCGCCCTGCATCGTCTTCGTCGACGAGATCGACGCGGTCGGCCGCCAGCGCGGCGCCGGCCTGGGCGGCAGCCACGATGAACGCGAGCAGACGCTGAACCAGATCCTGGTGGAGATGGACGGCTTCGACACCAACACCAACGTCATCGTCGTTGCCGCCACCAACCGGCCCGATATCCTGGACCCGGCGCTGCTCCGCCCCGGCCGCTTCGACCGGCAGGTGGTGCTGGACCGGCCCGACATCCGCGGCCGCGAGGCGATCCTGGCGGTGCACGCCCGGGGCAAGCCGCTGGCCGACGACGTGGATCTCATGGTGCTGGCCAAGCAGACGCCGGGCTTCTCCGGCGCCGACCTGGCCAACCTGGTGAACGAGGCGGCCATCCTGGCGGCGCGCCGCAACAAGAAGAAGGCCACCCTGGACGAGTTCAACGAGGCCATCGACCGCGTCATCGCCGGCCCGGAGCGCAAGAGCCGCGTCATCAGCGACCGCGAGAAGCGGATTATCGCCTACCATGAGGCGGGCCACGCCCTGGTTGGCTGGTACCTGCCCAACGCCGACCCGCCCTACAAGATCAGCATCGTCGCCCGCGGCATGGCCGGCGGCTTCACCCGCTACCTGCCGGAGGAGGACCGCCACCTGATGACCAGATCCCAGTACCAGGACATGCTGGCCGCTGTCCTGGGCGGCCACGTGGCCGAGGAGATGGTGCTGGGCGAGATGACCACCGGCCCCCAGAACGACATCGAGCAGGCCACCCGCATCGCCCGCCAGATGGTCACCCAGTGGGGCATGAGCGAGCGGCTGGGCCCGCGCACCTTCGGCCGCAAGGAAGAGATGATCTTCCTGGGGCGCGAGATCTCCGAGCAGCGCAACTACAGTGAGAAGGTGGCGGAGGAGATCGACGAGGAGGTACGCCGCCTCATCGACAAGGCCTACCACTCCGCCAAGCAGGTCCTCACCGAGCATCGGGGCAAGCTGGAGGAAGTAGTCCAGCGGGTGCTGGAGCAGGAGACGATGGAGGGCGATGACCTGACCGGCCTGCTGCAGGCGCCCGTGGGTCAGGCGCCCCCGCCGAAGGCGGAGGCCCCTGCCCCGGAGCAGCCAGGTGAAGAAGGGAAGCCGGAGCCGGTGGAGGAGCCGGGGGCCCCGAAGCCCCAGTTGGGCAAGCCTGGCCTCGCCTACGGCGGTCACACCACCATCAAGCTCGACCCCGAGATCTAGCCACCGCGCACCGACGGACGCACCTGAGGCCCGCAACACAGCGGGCCTCTTTCGTGCCCCTGCTCGCCCACCTCGCTAGCGGTTGACGCTGGTAGGGGCCGGTGCTACATTGTGCTGGCAATCACAGAGGGGAAATCCCGCGGGAGTGAGGCGGATTTGCGATAGGAGTGGACGGTGCCCCTAGAGATCCCGGACGTCGTCATCGATAGGCTGCCCGTCTACGTCCGTGCGCTCGCCTCGATGGAGCGGCAGGGCCGCGAGGTGGTCAACTCTCAGGAGTTGGGCGAGCGGCTGGGCGTGACGCCCGCCCAGATCCGCAAGGACCTGAGCTACTTCGGGCGCTTCGGCAAGCAGGGCCGCGGCTACAGTGTGAAGCGGCTGCTGGAGGAGCTGCGCCAGATCCTGGGCCTCACCCGCGAGTGGTCCATGGTCCTGGTGGGCGTGGGGCAGCTAGGCCGCGCCATCGTTAGCTACGCCGGGTTCGCCCCCCAGGGATTCCGCATCGAGGAGGTCTTTGACATCGACCCCAGCATCGTCGGCACCAAGGTGGATGAACTGGTGGTGAAGTCCGTGGACGCCCTGCCCGAGGTGCTGCGGAAGCGCAAGGTCGACATCGGCATCGTGGCGGTGCCGGCGGAGACCGCCCAGCGGGTCATCGATACCCTGGTCGCCAACGGCGTGAAGGCGATCCTCAACTACGCCCCCATCGCTGCCCATGCGCCGCCGGACGTGCGCATCAAGGACATCGACCCCGTCCTCGCCCTCCAGAGCATGACCTACTACGTCAAGAGCCAGGACGCGCGGGCGAAGTAGCGATAGCTGGGCGCGAACGGACCCCACTGTGTAGTAGTATCAGCTTGCGCTCCCCTGTCCGGGGGAGGAGGTTGGTACGCCTGCGATGCGCGTTGCCTACCTGGGCGGCATCTTCGCGCTGGCCGTTGCTGGCTACGCCGGCCTCTCTCTGCTGCTGGCCGATCGGTTTACCAGTCTGCGGCGTGCACGGGAAGACCGCGCCATCGCCGCCAGCCCTGCCGACGAAGGGCTCCCCTTCGAGGACGTGACGTTTTCAGCCGATGTCGACGGGCTGGTCATCTCCGGTTGGCTCATTCCGCGCACGGACAGCGCCACGGCCGTCATCATGATCCCCTCGGGCGGCGCCCACCGGCTCAATGCGTCTATCGATCAGCTCCGGCTGGAGGGCGGCCAGCTCAGGCTGGCGCGCGCCCTGTGGGAACGGGGGCACACCGTGCTGCTCTACGATCCGCGCGGCACAGGCCGTTCGGAGGGCGATCGCCTCTCCTACGGCAGCCTGGAGGCCCGCGACCTCATCGGCGCGCTACGGTTTCTCGAAGGGCGCAGCTATCCGGCCCAACGCGTGGGCGTCCTGGCCTGGTCGATGGGGGCGGCGACGGCGCTGTTCGCGCTGCCGAAGGTGCGCTACGGCGGCCTCGTCGTCGACAGTGGCCTGGGCGGCTTCTCGCACGAGGAGATCGCCCGCTACGCGGCGCGGGCGCTGGGGCTGCCGCTGCCCATCGTGCGAGTGGCGACCAGAGTGCTGACCTTCGGCGCGTTCGCCGCTGCTCGTCTCCTGTGGGGCATGGACCTGGGGGCGCAAGCTGCGGACGTGCTCCGAAGGCACCCGGTGCCCACGCTGGTCATCCACGGAAAGGCCGACTCCCAGGTGCCGGTGAGCAGCGGTGAGGAGATAGCCCGGGCGGCGGGAGACGCCCTCATCGGCGCTCATCTCCTCGAAGGCGTCGAGCATGTAGGAGCCTACGCGGCCGACCCAGCCTGGTACGCGGAAACCGTCTGCGCCGCCTTCGCCGAGATGCTCAAGCGAGGGGATTAGATTCTTCGTCCTTCCTATGGAAGGACTCCGGATGACAACAGCGCCTTCACGACCCTTGACCCTGCGGTGAGGGGTTGGAGAGGAGGGGAGGCGCTAGGCGCTGGCGACCAGCGACTCCTCCTCCGTCGGCAGGCTGCGCTTGATCACGTCCAGGTGCTCCAGCGCCACGCCGGCGCCGATGGCGGTGCACTCCAGCGGGTTGTCCGCCACGTGGCAGGGGATGCCCGTCTCCTGGGTGAGCAGCACGTCCAGGTGGCGCAGCAGCGCCCCGCCTCCCGTGAGCACCAGCCCCCGGTCGATGACGTCCGCCGCCAGCTCCGGCGGCGTCCGCTCCAGCACGCTGCGCACGGCCTGCACCACGCTGGCCAGGGTGTCCTGGAGGGCCTGGGTGATCTCGTTGGTGGAGAGAGTGATGGTGCGGGGCAGGCCGGTGACCTGGTCGCGGCCGCGCGCCTCCATAGTCAGCTCCTCGTCCAGCGGGATGGCGCTGCCGATGCCCATCTTCGTCTCCTCCGCCGTGCGCTCGCCGGTGAGCAGGTTGTGGCGGCGCTTGACATAAGCGATGATGGCGTCGTCCATCCGGTCGCCCGCCACCCGCACCGACTCGGAAACCACGATGCCGTACATGGAGATG
>MGOB01000040.1:5052-5135 GCA_001796995.1 Chloroflexi bacterium RBG_16_68_14
ATCATGTTTCCGCTGGGGGTGCCCACCGGGATGCGGGCGCCGATGGCGGCGGCCAGGGGCTCGGGCACCAGTTGGGCCGGCCG
>MGOB01000040.1:5149-12596 GCA_001796995.1 Chloroflexi bacterium RBG_16_68_14
CTGCTCGGCCGCGTCGCGGACGGCCCGCTGCTCCACGCTGGTGGCGCCTATCGGGATGCAGATCATCACCTCCGGCTTGATCAGGTTGAAGCGCCCCACCACCTTGTTGATGAAGTAGCGCAGCATCGCCTCCGTGATCAGGTAGTCGGCGATGACGCCGTCCTTCATGGGGCGGATGACGGAGATGGTGTCCGGCGTGCGGCCTATCATGTCCCGCGCCTCCGCGCCCACCGCGACCACGGTGTTGTCCCGGTTCGCCAGGGCGACGACGGCCGGCTCGTTGATGACGATGCCGCGCCCTTTGACGTACACGAGGACGTTGACCGTCCCCAGGTCAACACCGATGCGTTTCGGCAACATAGCCTTCTCCTCTCGGTCCGCCGGCTACACCCGCTGGATCTCGGCGCCCAGGGAGCGCAATTTCTCCTCCAGCGCCTCGTAGCCCCGGTCCAGGTGGTAGATGTCGTTGATCTCCGTCCTGCCCTCCGCAGCCAGCGCGGCGACCACCAGGGCGGCGCCGGCCCGCACGTCCATGCAGCGCACCGGCGTCCCGTAGAGATGGGTCGGCCCGCTCACGATGGCGGTCTGGCCGGCGGTGACCACGTCGGCCCCCATCTTGCGCAGCTCGCTGATGTAGAGCAGCCGGTTGTCGTAGACCCGCTCGTGGATGACGCTCACCCCCTTTGCCTGGGTGAGGAAGGCGGCCAGGGGAGGGTGGAGGTCGGTGGCCAGGCCGGGGTAGGGCACCGCCTGCGCCGTCACCGCGCGATAGGAGTCGACGCCGGTGACCAGCAGCCCGCCCTCCACCGGGCGGATGCGGACACCCGCCTCCTGGAGCTTCCAGATGAGGGCGTCCAGGTGCTCCGGCACCGCCTCCAGCACCTCCGCCTCGCCCCCGGTGACGGCCACGGCCAGGGCGTAGGTGCCGGCCTCCATCCGGTCAGGCAGGATGCGCTGGGTGGTGCCGTGCAGCTCCGGCACGCCCTCCACCTCGATGGTGTGGCCGCCGGCGCCGCGCACCTTCGCCCCCATGCGGCTGAGCATCTCGGCCAGGCTGACCACCTCCGGCTCGGCCGCGGCGTTGATGATGGTGGTAGCGCCTTCGGCCATGGTGGCGGCCAGCATGACGTTGACCGTGCCCATCACGCTGGGGTAGTCCAGCACCACCCGCGCGCCCCGCAGCCGCCCTGCCCTGAGCGAAGTCGAAGGGTCCGCCTCGGCGACGAGCTGGTCGCCCCGACGGTACACCTCGGCGCCCAGGGCGCGGAAGCCGGCCAGGTGCACGTCCAGCGGCCGCTGGCCGATGACGTCGCCCCCCGGCGGGCAGCAGGCCGCCCGGCCGAAGCGGGTGAGCAGCGCCCCCATCACCAGGAAGCTGGCGCGCAGGTTGACCACCAGGTCGCTGGGGGCGGAGAAGGAGCTGATCTTGGCGGCGTTGATGCGCAGGCGCGAAGGCCCGATCTGCTCCACCTCGGCGCCGAGCTGCTGGAGGATGGCGCCCATGTAGCTCACGTCCTCGATGTCGGGCACGTTCTCCAGGACGCAGTCGTCGGCGGCCAGGAGGGCGGCGGCCATGGCGTAGTCGGCGGCGTTCTTGTTGCCGCTGACGCGCACGCGGCCGCGCAGGGGCCGTCCACCCTCGATGATGAAGCGCCCGGCCGTCACCTCAGCCTCCTTACCCGCCGAAGGCGGGCCTGCTGCTTACCAATGATCATTGCGAAGCGAGGATAGCGAGCATACGGAGGAGGCGCAAGGGGACGACATAACGAACGAAGCACCTCGTCTCCCACCTCACCTTTACTTCCCGCCCCACCATCTGCTAGCCTTTCGCGTAAGCGGTCAGATGTTCGACTTCCTGGGATGAGCGAAGAGACCCCCAAAGCTACCGTCGATATGGACACCCTGGCCTCGCTGTGCAAGCGGCGGGGCTTCATCTTCCCCAGCAGCGAGATCTACGGCGGCTTCGAGAGCACCTGGGACTACGGCCCCCTGGGCGTGGAGCTGAAGCAGAACGTGAAGCGCGCCTGGTGGAAGGCGATGGTCCAGGAGCGGGACGACATCGTGGGGCTGGACGCCTCTATCCTGATGAACCCCCGCGTCTGGGAGGCCAGCGGCCACACTACCCACTTCACCGACACCCTGGTCGAGTGCCAGCGCTGCCACCACCGCTTCCGCGCCGATGAGCTGAAGTCCGCCCCTGGCGGATGCCCCGAGTGTGAGGGCCCCCTCACCGAGGCCCGCCAGTTCAACACCATGTTCAAGACCTTCGTCGGGCCGGTGGAGGACGAGGCCTCCGTCGCCTACCTGCGGCCCGAGACGGCCCAGGGCATCTTCGTCAACTTCGAGAACGTCCTCACCGCCACCCGGCGCAAGCTGCCCTTCGGAATCGCCCAGCAGGGCAAGGAGTTCCGCAACGAGATCACCACCGGCAACTTCATCTTCCGCACGCGCGAGTTCGAGGCAATGGAGATGGAGTTCTTCTGCAAGCCCGGCACCGACGACGAGTGGTACCAGTACTGGCGCCAGGAGCGGCTCAACTGGTACCTGCGCTTCGGCGTCCGCAAGGAGAACATCCGCCTGCGCGAGTACGCGCCCGAAGAGCGCGCCCACTACTCGTCCGGGACGACGGACGTGGAGTACCTGTACCCCATGGGCTGGGCGGAGCTCGAAGGCATCGCCAACCGCACCGACTACGACCTCCGCCGCCACGCCGAGATGAGCGGTCGGCGACTGGAGTTCTTCGACGAGGAGACGGGCGAGCACATCGTCCCCTATGTGGTGGAGCCCGCCGCCGGCGTCGACCGCTGCGTCCTCATCTTCCTGCTGGACGCCTACCACGAGGAGGAGGTGCGCGGCGAGAAGCGCGTCATCCTCCGGCTCCACCCGTACCTGGCGCCCATCAAGGTCGCCGTCCTCCCCCTCAGCCGCAACGAGCAGCTGGTGCCCGCGGCGAGGCGCGTCTGGGACCTGCTGCGCCCCCGCTTCATGACCCAGTACGACGACGCCCAGAGCATCGGCCGGCGCTACCGCCGCCAGGACGAGGTCGGCACCCCCCTCTGCGTCACCGTCGACTTCGACACCCTGGAGGACCAGGCGGTCACCATCCGCGAGCGGGACAGCATGGAGCAAGTGCGCGTCCCCATCGCCAACCTGGAGCAGGCCCTCCGCGAGCGCCTGCCGGAGGTGTGATTCTCCCGTGTTCCTCACATAGCGCTTGCGTTCCGCGCCCGTCCGGCGTATCATGGGCGTACATACGTTCGGTTCCTTGATAGGCAGCAGTATCAGGTGCAGCTGATCAGGTCGGTTCAGATTGAGCGTTTTCGGAGTCTAGGCGACGCCCGGCTGGACGGCCTTGCGGACATGGTAGCGCTGGTTGGCCCAAACAATTGCGGGAAATCCAACGTCCTCCGCGCCATGAACCTCTTCTTCAACGACGAGACTGACCGCGGCGAGTTGTTGGACTTCTCAAGAGACTATCACCTCCTCCGACGCAGCCGACCAAAGGAGATCCGCGTTGCCGTCGAGTTCTCATTGCCTGCTTCCTTCAAGTTCCGCAAGGGGCTTGAGGCGGTCGAAGAACTACTCGGTCGTCAATTCGCTCTCCGCAAGACGTGGACAGTGGCCGCGCCATTCGATCCCACCCTTGAAATAGCTCCTGCGGGAGAGAATTACGTCGGCATCGTTCAGCCAGAGGACGCCTTCAAGGTACGGCAGTTCCTAGATCTTATCGAGTTTCGATATATCCCAAACAGGGCGGTACCAGTGGAAGAAATCAGGCGGGAGTCTCCGGGAATCGTCCAGGCTCTAGCGCGACGAATCGCCAATTATCGCCCGCAGGAGGCCAAGCAACTATTCCAGTCCCTTGAAACGTTTGCACGAAACATCGTCCAACCCATAGCCAGGGATCTTGAAGAAAAGTGCCAAGGCATTCGGGATCTCGAACTGGCTACACCTGGAGGCCCGTTTGAACTCCTCTTCTCCCCTGGCTTTCGCACCTCGGTCGGCGCGGGAGGCAAGGTGGAGGATAGCTACCTCGGAGCAGGGGTTCAGAGTTTGCTCATGTTCCACATACTGCACCTCGTGGACAGTTACGGGTTTCAGAATTTCGGGTGGCGGCAAGCCGCCGTGTGGGGCGTGGAAGAGCCCGAGTCTTCCCTTCATAGGGATCTCCAGATACACCTAGCCCTCCTGTTCCGCTCCTACACTGGACCAACCGACCGGTTTCAGATACTTGACACGACCCATAATGAAGTGTTCATCTACTCCGCCGGAGGGGCGTACCAGCTTTCGGCCACCGCTGAGGGCACCCAGGTGCAGCGCGTCCCCATCGCCCAAGCGGCCGAGGCGGCCGCACAGCTGCGCGTTACTGGATCACAGCCGCCCCTTCTCAAGCATCTGTTTGATCCACTCGTCCTGGTTGAAGGCAGCAGCGACGCCCTAATCTTGGATAGGGCCGCACAGCTGACTGGCGCGCGCTCGAGACTCGTCTTTGTCACGCCTTCTCAGCTTGATCCGACTTGTCCGGATGGGCTTGATGGTGTCAAGGAACTTCTCGTGCGCCATGCTCCAGACGTCTCCCGCCGCCTCCCAGTGTGCCCCCTTCTCGTTCTCCTGGACTGGGATGTGCCCGATGGAACCTTGAATTCGATAATGCAAAAGTACGGCCCGAACGCCTCCCTGGTTGTGAAGCGGATGGAAGAAAGCTGGGCAGATGAGACCGTCCACAAGAGCTTCAGGGGTATAGAGCGCTTCTTTCCGCCGGATGTACTTCGGGAGGCAGCCAACGGAGGCGTGCTTGCTCTGGCGAAGGGCCCAGGCGGCAGACTTCAGGTCGCACCTGACGACCTCGCCCGGGCGAAAGGGAGGCTGCATGAGTTCTTCTTGGATCGGGCCAACGCACAGGCCTGTCGGCATATCCGGCCGGCAATCAAGTGGGCAGAGCTCGCTGTAAAGCAGGCACGGGCTGCTTAAGGAGGCATAGCATGGAAGCGGTGATCATCGTCCTGCTGCTCGCGCTGGTGGCGGTGGCTGGCGGCGCCATGTGGCTGCTCGCCCAGCGCCGCCCCGGCGAGACCGAGGCCCAGCGCCTGGAGCAGCAGCTCGCCGCGCTACGGGGAGACCTCACCCAGACGCTCGCCGCCACCCAGCAGACGCTCCTCTCCCAGGTCAACGCCGTCGACGCCAAGCTGAACCAGCGCCTCGATGCCGTGCACACCAGCATGGGCCAATCGCTGGCCGGCACCCACGACACGATGAAGCACGTGAGCGAGCGCCTGGGTGAGCTGGCCCAGTCTACCCAGCAGATGCTGGAGGTCGGCCGCGACATCTCCAGCCTCCAGGACATCCTGCGGCCCCCGAAGATCCGCGGCGGCTTCGGCGAGATGCTGCTGGAGCGGCTCCTGGCCCAGATCCTCCCCGATGAGCACTACGGCACCCAGCACCGCTTCAGCAACGGCATCCAGGTAGACGCCGTCATCCGGCTGGGCGGCGGCCTGGTGCCGGTCGACTCCAAGTTCCCGCTGGAGACGTTCCACCGCATGCTCTCGGCGGGATCCGACGAAGAGCGCGCAACGCTGCGCAAGGAGTTCGCGCGGGCGGTGCGGAGCCACATCGACGCCGTGGCCAAGTACATCCAGCCCGAGGAAGGGACCTTCCCCTTCGCCCTCATGTACATCCCCGCCGAGAACGTCTACTACGAGGTCATCGTCAAGGACGACCTGGCCGAGGGGCAGGCGAACCTGACCGCCTACGCCCTGGAGCAGCGGGTCATCCCCGTCTCTCCCAACAGCTTCTACGCCTACCTCCAGGCCATCGTGCTCGGCCTGCGCGGCATGCGGGTGGAGGAGCGCGCCTACGAGATCATCCGCCACCTGGAGCAGCTAGCGGGCGAGTTCGGGCGCATCCGCAAGGACCTGAGCACCCTCGGCCAGCACCTCAAGAACGCCTCCGATCGCTACGCCGATGTCGACCGCGCGGCGACCCGTTTCGGCGACCGCCTCGCCCTGTCCCTGCGCGAGCCCATCCAGGCACCCCTACCGGAGCCGACGGCCGCGCCCGCGCCGCGTGGGGAAGCTGCCACCGTCAACGGCAGCGACGAGCCGACGTAGCCGCGAACCACTCGATCACAAACGAACACAAATGAAGACAAACGAAGGCCAGGCTTCAGCCTGGCCTTCGATCTCCTACGGCCCTCGCGCTACTTGGGAGCGATCTCCGCCAGCTTCGCCCGCGCCGTGTCCTTGTCCTTGAACCAGAGCGCGTTGATCTCCGTGTAGGGCTTCATGTTGTCCGGCACGTCGTCCTCGGCGAAGATGGCGGTCACCGGGCAGGCGGGCTCACAGGCGCCGCAGTCGATGCACTCGTCCGGGTCGATGTAGAGGATCGGGTCCACGTCGCCGTCGTCGTGGATACAGTCCACGGGGCAGACGTCGACGCACGAGCGGTCCTTGAGGCCGATGCACGTTTCGGTGATGACGTAGGTCATGTCGGGTCCCTCCTGTGGTCAGACTCGAAAAGCCGTCTTATTCTACGTCTCAGCCTACCAGTGGGGAAGTACTTTTACAAGTAAAGACTTTCCAAATAGCTGGTTTCGCGAAAACTTTCACGGTCGGCCTCACTCCCCGGCCAGGGCAATGCGATAGACCACGCCGCCCACGTAGTCCACGAAGTAGATGAACCCGTCGGGGCCGGTCAGCACGTCGCTGCTGCAGCCCAGCGCGATGATGCTGTCCAGGGCGACGCTCCCGTCGAGATTGAAGGTGACCGCGTGGAGCGCACCCCCCCGGTGGAACTGGCAGAAGAGGAGCGACCCCGTCAGCACGGGCAGGGTATCAGCCAGGTAGAGGTCGATCCCGGCGGGGCCGAGGGTGTCATGGTAGAAGAGGAGGGGCGGCTCCACCTCCTCCAGGGGCACCGCCAGGTCATAGCCCGGCCAGCCGTAGTTGGCGCCCGGCTTGACTTCGATGATGGCGTCCTGTCCCAGGAAGCCGTTCTCCGTGGCGAAGATACGGCCGGTGAACGGTTCGATGGCCAGGTCGAATGCGTTGCGCAGGCCGTAGGCGTAGATGCGTGGGTCGGCCTCCTCGTCACGGACGAAGGGATTATCCGGCGGCACGCTCCCGTCCGGGTTGATCCGGAGGATGGCGCCGAAGGGGCTGCCCCGGTTCTGCGCCTCTGTCTCCATCTGGTGGTCACCCACGGTGACGAAGAGCGTCCCGTCAGGCGCAAAGCGCAGGCTGCCAGCGATGTGACAGCAGTCCGGCGCCGCCTCCAGGCTGAAGAGCCACTCCAGGTCCGTCCCCCGGCCGTCCTCTTCGCGGATGCGGGCCAGCACCGTCCGCTGTTTGTCGGCCTTCGTCGTGTAGTAGAGGTAGATATAGCCGTTGCGCGCGAAGTCCGGGTCGACGGCGATGCCCACCAGGCCCAGCTCGATGATCGTGTCCTTCGA
>MGOB01000040.1:12606-21756 GCA_001796995.1 Chloroflexi bacterium RBG_16_68_14
CGACGACATAGAGCGGCTCTGGCAGGAGGCGGCCGTCCTCTACCACCCGGATGTCGCCTGCCTGCTCGGCCACCAGCAGCCGCCCGTCGGGCGTGAAGGCGAGGGAGGTTGGCTGTTGCAGGCCGGCGACGTAGGTCTCGATCCGGTAGCCGGGTGGCAGCGCGGTGAACGAAGGCGGTGGGTCGCGCAGGCCGGTCGCCTTGCCGGGATGGTAGCCCCAGCGCAGGACCCCTTCGCGCAGGGGGAGCGGCGTGTACGCCTTCGATGAGGTGGTGTTTCGGGTTGAAGTGCCAGAGGAGCCGTCGTCTGAACCCGACCCGCAGGCGGCGAGCAGGAGCGCGACGGCGGCGAGCGCCGCGCCCAGGCGCCAGCGGCTGATCCCTCCGGGAGCAGTCCGTCCCATCAGCCGCGACCGCGCTCCCAGAAGCGCCACCAGGGCCGTCGTCCGGGACCAGGGCTTTTCCCTTGGGCGGAGGCTGAGCGGGCGGCGCTCTCCAGTCGACGGCGCAGCGTAACCAGGTGCGCCGCTAGCTGGGGCGCCTCCTCCGGCTCCTCTGTGACCTCGGGAAACAGTCGCCGCAGCGCCGCGTGGAAGCGGGGCACGGTCGTCTGGCCGCCCAGCAAGGGGTAGGTCTTCAGCTCGTTTACCGCTCCGGCGATGGCGGAGACCAGCCGCTGGCGCTGGTAGTCGCTGAGCTCGATGGTGGCCATGGCCCGCTCCAACTGCGGCTCCAGCGCCCGGGCGACCTCCGCCAGGCCGTGCTCCAGGGGCCGCTTCGTCTCCGGGTCCAGCTCGGAGCCGGGCCGGGCCAGGTGGTACTGGAGCGCCAGGTAAGCGAGCCGGGCGTCCCGGTTGGGGAGCTGCAAGGTAGCCATGTCGAAACCGCTGCCAGCGTAGCAGGGCAGGTAGTTAGGGTGAAGCGCGGCGAAGGCACAAGAAGCAGCCGCCGTGCTGCGGGCGGCTGCCTGCGGGACCTCCAGGCTGGTAACGTCTACTTGTGGCGGCGCTGCCAGCGCGTCTTCTTGAGCATCTTGCGATACTTGTGCTTGCTCATCTTCTTGCGCCGCTTCTTTATGACCGAACCCATACAACTCCCTTGTTTCGTAGTATTCGTATGGCCTTTCAGTGACTTCTCGATGATAGCGGCGGACCAGGTCTGTGGCAATGCTTATGTCCAACCGTAGCCGAGGCTTTCCAGCCTCGGCTAGACCGGTTGGCCGCCTAGATACTCGCGAAGGTCAACACTGTCCGGTCTCCCCGCCGACGAGAAGGGATACTCTTCCGGCGTCTTCGCCAACCCGGCCGACACCGGATTCTCATCGATGTAGCGGATGGCCTCCTCCAACTGCCGTTCGTCTCGAATCATCCGGTCGTAGAATCCGCGCTGCCACAACTACCCTCGTTTACCGTTCCGCGCGTTGATTGCCCTGGCAGTGTACCCCTTGATCGTCTGCATCACTTGCGAGATGGTCAGACCAGCTTTGGGGACTACTAGCGCATGCATGTGCTCCAGCATCACCACGTAGGCGAGGACGTATACACGCTCACGCCTGACAAACTGGAGCGCATCCATCACGACGCGCGCGCTCGCGGCATCACGGAAGAGCGGTGCCCGATCCCTTGTCGTCGTGATGACGTGGTAGCACTGGTTGTCCAGCAGAAAACGATGCAGCCTCGCCATGCCACCGGTGTGGCGAGGCTAGAAAGCCTCGCCTACTAAGATGGGAAAGTCTTCTTCCTTGGCCACAGCCAACCACCCCGCGATGGCGTCGTCGATCCTCGACATCGCTTCCTCAAAAGACTCCCCGTAGGTGAGACAGCCGGGCAGCGCAGGGACGGTTACTGTGTAGCCTCCCTCAGGCTCGCGCCGGAACTCCAGGACAATGCTGTCGCGAATCACGTGAAACGGCTTGCTCATCTTCTTGCGCTGCTTTTTGATTACTGAACCCATAGAGCTCCTGAGAAGCCTTACATAAACCCGTGTAACGTACGCTCGACCATGATAGCCGCGAGCGCCGCGGGGCGCAATGGTCAGGCCTATCCCCAGGCAGGGTTCTCCGGATCCTCCCCCCAGCGCGCTGGGTTCTCGTGGATGTATTGCCGGATGCGATCCAGTTCAGCGTCGTCCCGGATGATGTGTTCGTAGTAGTTGCGTTGCCATAGCCGACCGGGGAACGGTAGCCACCCATCCTTGTGAACACCCCAGCGATATTTGGCCGTGGTCAACGATTTGAACCGCTGGACTACATCTGGCAGCGACATCGCTCCTGTAGGGGCAACCCCCTGTGGTTGCCCCGATCCGTCAGGGCAGGCACAGGGGCCTGCCCCTACCAGGATAATGATGCCATGCACATGGTTGGGCATGACCACGAACGCATCCACCTCGACCCCCGTGTAGTGCTGTGGTAGCTGGTGCCAAACAGATTCGACCATTTGCCCCGGGCCATTCGAAATCATCTGCCCTTGGACGACCTCACCGAACACGCACTCCCGGTTCTGTGTGCAGATCGTCACAAAATAGGCGCCCGCCTCGCGGTAGTCATACCCCAATAGCCGGATCGAGCGCCGATGATGCCGCTGGGGATCGTACACCATAGGGGGTGTGTTCGTAGGGGCGGTTCAGGTAGAGAATTCCCCCTCCTCCCACGCCGGTTGGCCGGTTGCCGCGACCAACTCCCATCCGTCTGTGCCAACCCGATTCAGGAATTCGCTCTCTCGCTCCTTCCCTTTGCTGGTCTTCACTTCGCCGTAGAGGACCGACACCACGAGATACTCCCATCTCACTGCACATTCTCCTTGAACACGGCAGGCGTTCTCCCTACCGCGCCCGCCCCTTCGTCTTCGGCGCGGCCCGCCTCGCGCTCGATGCCGCAGCGGGCGCACGGCCGTCCCGCCGGCCGCCCAGGGCCCGACGCAGGTACCGGCCGGTGAAGCTCGCCTCCACCTGCGCCCCCTCCTCCGGCGTGCCCTCCGCCACGATCTCGCCGCCCCGCTCGCCGCCCAGCGGGCCCAGGTCGATCAGGTGGTCGCAGTTCTTGATCACGTCCATGTGGTGCTCGATGATCGCCACTGTGTTGCCGCCGTCCACCAGCCGCTGGAGCACGCGCAGCAGGGCGTAGGTGTCCTCGAAGGCGAGGCCGGTGGTGGGCTCGTCCAGGATGTAGAGGGTGCGCCCGGTGGAGCGGCGCGAGAGCTCCGTGGAGAGCTTCACCCGCTGCGCCTCGCCGCCCGAAAGGGTGGTGGCCGGCTGGCCCAGGCGGATGTAGCCCAGCCCCACGTCCTTCAGCGTCTGGAGCTTGGCGCGCACTCTGGGGAAGGCGGAGAAGAACTCCAGCGCCTCGTCCACCGTCATGTCCAGCACGTCGGCGATGTTCTTGCTCCGGAAGGTGATCTCCAGCGCCTCGCGGTTGTAGCGCTTCCCCTTGCACACCTCGCAGGGTACCGTCACGTCGGGCAGGAAGTGCATCTCGATCTCGATGTAGCCCTCGCCCTGGCAGGCCTCGCAGCGGCCGCCCTTGACGTTGAACGAGAACCGCCCCGGCGCGTAGCCGCGCAGCCGCGCCTCCGGCACCGAGGAGAAGAGCTCCCGGACGGGCGTGAACGTGCCGGTGTAGGTCGCCGGGTTCGAGCGGGGCGTCCGCCCGATGGGCGACTGGTCGATGTTCACCACCTTGTCGATGAACTCCAGCCCCTCGATGCCATCGCACTCCCCCGGGCGGTCGCGGGCGCCGTAGAGGAGCTGCGCCGCCTTCTTGTAGAGGATCTCGGCGATGAGGGTGCTCTTGCCGGAGCCGGAGACGCCGGTGATGCCGACGAACCTCCCCAGGGGGATGCGCACGTCGATGTTCTTCAGGTTGTTCTCGCGGGCGCCGCGGACGATGAGGTAGCGGTTCCTGCCCGGCCGGCGCGTCGCCGGTACTGGGATCTGGCGCCGACCGCTCAGGTACTGGCCGGTGATCGACTCCGGGCAGTCCATGATCGCCTCGAGGGTGCCGACGCACACCACATGGCCCCCCTGCTCGCCGGCGCCCGGCCCCATGTCGATGAGCCAGTCGGCGGCGCGCATCATCGCCTCGTCGTGCTCCACGACCAGGACCGTGTTGCCCAGGTCGCGCAGCCGCTTGAGGGTGCGGATGAGGCGGGCATCGTCGGCGGGGTGGAGGCCGATGGTGGGCTCGTCGCAGACGTAGAGGACGCCCATCAGCCCCGAGCCGATCTGGGTGGCCAGGCGGATGCGCTGCGCCTCGCCGCCGGAGAGGGTGCCCGTCGCCCGGTCCAGCGTCAGGTAGTCCAGCCCCACCTCCACCATGAAGTCCAGCCGCGCCCCGATCTCCTTCAGGACCTGGCGGGCGATAGCCTGCTCGCGCTCGTTCAGCGGCGTCTCAGTGCCGGAGAGGCGGGCCCCCCACTGCTGCGCCTCCACCACGCTCAGGCGCGTCAACTCGATGATGTTGCGCCCATCGATGGTGACGGCCAGGCTCTCAGGCTTCAGGCGGGCGCCGTCGCAGGCCGGGCAGGGATTAGCGGCCATGTACCGCTCGATCTCACCGCGCACGTAGTCCGAGTCGGTCTCCTTGTAGCGACGCTGCAAGTTGGGGATGACGCCCTCGTAGCGGGTCTCCCAGCCCTGGGCGACGGGGCCGCTGAAGGACATCTTCACCGGCGTCGGGTCGCCGTAGAGGACGAGGTTCAGGTGCTCCTTCGAGAGCTCGGCGACGGGCAGCTCCATAGAGAATCCGTGCTTCTTGGCCAGCGCCTCCAGGATGCTCTGGTACCAGCTAGTGGTGGCGGCGGCGCGGGTCCAGGGCTGGATGGCGCCCTCGCCCAGGCTCAGCCGCTTGTTGGCGATGACCAGCTCTGGGTCCAGCTCCATGCGCACGCCCAGGCCGGTGCACTCCGGGCAGGCGCCGTGGGGGCTGTTGAAGCTGAAGTTGCGGGGCGCGATCTCGCCCAGGCTGACGCCGCAGTGGACGCAGGCGAAGTGCTCCGAGTAGAGACGCTCCTCTTCCCCTTCCACGGACACCTGCACCACGCCCCCGCCCAGCTTCAGCCCCATCTCCACCGAGTCGGCCAGACGGGTGGTGCTAGCGGCGGCGCCCTCGCCGCCGGGCTCCTCGGTGACCAGCCGGTCGATCACCACCTCGATGGTGTGGCGCTTGTTCTTGTCGAGGCTGAACTCCTCCTCCAGGTCGCGCACCCGGCCGTCCACCCGCACCCGCACGAAGCCCGCCTTGCGCGCGTCCTCGAAGACGTGGGCGTGCTCGCCCTTGCGGTCGCGGATGATGGGCGAGAGGATGAGCAGCCGCTTGCCCGGTGGCAGCGCCAGGATGGCGTCCACGATCTGCTGCACTGTCTGCCGCTCGATGACGAGGCCGCACTGGGGGCAGTGGGGCGTGCCCGCCCGGGCGAAGAGCAGCCGCAGGTAGTCGTAGATCTCGGTCTGGGTGCCCACGGTGGAGCGCGGGTTGCGGCTGGCGCCCCGCTGGTCGATGGAGATGGCAGGGGAGAGCCCCTCGATGTAGTCCACGTCGGGCTTCTCCATCTGGCCCAGGAACTGGCGGGCGTAGGCGGAGAGCGACTCGACATAACGGCGCTGCCCCTCGGCGTAGATGGTGTCGAAGGCGAGCGAGCTCTTGCCGGAGCCGGAGAGGCCGGTGATCACCACCAGCCTGTCGCGGGGGATCTCGACGTCGATGTCCTTCAGGTTATGCTCGCGCGCGCCTTTGACAACGATGGCGTCCAGCGGCACAGGTCGATACCTCCGGTGGCTGCCACAACGGGGAGACTCGCAGAGAAGTAGGATATCAGAAAGCAGGCCTTAGAACAAGGGTGCTAAGGGGCGCAACCTCAGAACCCCGGAACCTTGGAACCGGCCGGTGCACGCGCTGGTTCAAGAGGTTCAGCGACTCAGAGGTTCGGAGGTTCTGCCAGGGGTCACTCCCGCCAGCGCACCTCGTACAGCCGCACCGGGTTCTCGAAGCCCTTCAGCGCCACATCTCCGCTGTCCGCGAAGAGGAACTGCTTGCCCCCTACCAGGTGGCGCACCGCGTCTGGCACCAGGATCTGGCCCGCCTCAGCGTGGTCGCAGATCCGTCGCGCCAGTTGGACGGCCGTGCCGAACAGGTCCTGCTCCTCGGCTACCGGTTCGCCCGCGTTCAGCCCGATATGGACCGCCAGCGGCATCTGCGGCTGCTCCTCGGCCCGCGCCGCCACCGCCCGCTGGATGGCGATGGCGCACTCCAGCGCCGCCGACGCCGACGCGAACGACGCCATGATGCCATCGCCCGTGTGCTTGATCTCCGTCCCGCTGTGCGACTTCAGCGCCTCGCGCACGATGACATTGTGCGCGCGCAGCAGCTCCTGCGCCTTCGCGTCGCCCAGGCGCTGGGTGAGGGCAGTGGACGAGGCGAGGTCGGTGAAGAGAATGGTAGCCGTGCCCCGCGGGAGCTCAGCCCCCGGCGCGTCTCCCTCCCCCAAGAACTCATCGACAGCCTGAGCGGTTCCCTCGATGTCGCCCAGGTAGGGCGCGAGCGCTGACCCCTCCAGCAGGACGAGGCGGGCGTCAGGTATGCCCGATGTCAGACGCTGTGCGGCGGCCACCGGCAGGAGGGACAGCTGCCGGCGATGGATCACCAGCGTCGGGGCAGCGACCTGCGAGAGCAGGCCCGCGACGTCGACGGCGCGCGCGGCGTCCTGGTAGGCAAGATACTCCGCATGCGTGGTGCATTCTCTGATGAACAACGCGAACCGGTGCGCCGCTTCCCCTTCCGACCAGCCGAGCGCGACGTGGGCGATCGTCTCGGAGTACAGTTCCCAATCTTTCCCCGCGAGGTCGCTCAGCGCACCGAATCCCGGCTGCTCGATATCGGAGTTCCGCGCGAAGGCGCACCACAAGACCAGACGCGCCACCCGCTCCGGGTGCCGCGCTGCGTAGGCGATGGCAAGCGGCCCCCCAGAAAACGAACCAAAGAGATCGAACCTCTCGAGACCCAGGCGCTCGACCACGGCCTCGAGATCGAGCAGGCGAGCTTCGAGAGAGAAGTCGGTCACGCCGTGTTCGGACAGTCCGGAGCCTCTTCCGTCGTAGCGGACCAGCATCCGCTTCTGCGCCAGACGCTCATACCAGCGGCGATTCTCCGGTATCTGCCACTCCAGTTGACCATGGCTGAACAGGTTTACCGGCGGGCAGACCAAGGGCAGTCCCCCGCCTAGCGTCCAGTAGGCGATGCTCACGCCGTCGGCTGCCTGTGCGTACTGGACCCGCGGCTCCATGGCGCCACCATCTTACACCCAACGACCGAGGCGTAGGAAACGGTCGTGTTTCGCTGGTCGCGAGGTTCTAAGGTTCTGAGGGTCCGAGATTCCCGGTTCTAGGTTCTGGGTTCTAGGTTCTGGCTCGAGCTCCCCACGCTCGGAAAGTCGATCTGGTACGTGCGGTAGAGCCAGGGGATGCGCAGGATGCCCAGCAGGTTCAGCCCCATCACGATCAGCAGCGCGCCTGCCACCTTCTCGATCGTCCCCAGGTTGTCCCGCACGACATACCCCACGGCGCCCACCGACGCCCCCAGCGCCACGAAGACGATGGAGAAGCCGGCCACGAAGGCGAGGGCGTGCCGGAACGTCGCCCCGCGCTGGTCCTCGCGCGCCTCGGCCGAGACGCCGGCCAGGTGCATCAGGTAGGCCGGCACCATCGGCAGGCAGCAGGGCGAAAGGAAGGCGATGACGCCGGCGCCGAAGGCCACGGTAAAGCCGAGGGGGCTCCCCACGTCGATGCCCGTCAGCCCCCCTTCCGCGCCGGTCACCGTGCTGACACCGCCGGTGAAGTACCGGTTGAAGATGGTGAACTCGTCGAGGAAGATGAGCGCGCCGATGAAGATCACCCGCACGCCGCCCACGATCTCCAGCACGGGCATGAGCGGCCGGATCTTCCGCATCCCCGCCATCACCTGGTTCATCGCGAGGCCCGCGATCAGGAACGGCACGCCCAGCCCGAGGGACCAGGCGGCGAGCAGGAACGTGCCCTGGAGCACCGTCGCCGATGACGCCGCCAGCGTCACGATCGCCCCCAGGATGGGGCCGATGCACGGCGTCCACCCCACGGCGAAGGCCGACCCGATGCCCAGGGACTTGCCGTAGCGCAGCGCGGGAGGGAGCGCCGTCCGTGCGCCGCTCGCGCTCGCTACGCCTGCCTGCTGCGTCGCTGCCATTATCCTTCGGCCACCTCTGCGAACGGGTCGCTGTCTTCCCTCAGTCCGAGCAGCGCGAGGCGCGCCTGGTCGTACCGCTCCTTGGCGCGCGCCTCCCGGCTGAGCAGCCCCTTCAGCTTAGGCGGCTCCATCGTCTCGCCCTCCAGGAGGACGCGATGGAGCGCCTGAAGCTGCTCCTGCCAGGCCTGGTAGGCCCGGCGATACTCCTCCTGCCGCTGCGGGTCCATGCGCATCGAAGGCGGGTTCGTCCCCGGTTCCTGACAGTATACCGACTCCGGGCGAGGGAACGCAGCGTTCGGTGCTAGGGCTCGGGCGTGGCCGAGCGGGCGGGGATGATCAGCTCCTGGCCGATGTCGAGAGAGGTGGGGTCGGTGATCCCGTTGGCGGCCATCAGCTCCTCGGTGGAGATGCCGAACTGGGCGGCGATGCTCTCGGGGATGTCCCCCTCCTGGACGATGTAGGTGGTCTGCTCTTCGGGCGCGGGCGCGGGCGTGGGCGTGGCTTTGGGCTCCCTGGTGGCGTCCAGCACGGCGCTCTCCTCGGCGGGAACGCCGGAGATGGTGAGCACCTGCCCCACCTCCAGCTTGGTCGGGTCGGTGATGCCGTTGGCCTCCATGATCGCCTCCGCCGTGACGCCGAACTGGGCGGCGATGGAGGCGGGGCTGTCGCCCGCCTGGACGACGTAGGTCTCGCCCTGGAGCACCGGCGACACTGCGCCCACGATGACCACCTCGGGCAGGGGGTCGGGCGGCGTAGCGGTCGGGATCTTGCTCAGATCGGGCGGGCCGGCATCATCTCCTGAGCCTCCGCAGGCGACCAGGAGGAGGGCTGTGACTAGGAGGGGAAGCGACGCTAGGAGTAGCCACCGACGGACGCGCACGGATACCTCCAGCAAGGCAGGGGCCGCGAGGATCGTAACACCACCTGGGAGGGGCAGGCAAG
>MGOB01000040.1:21769-23033 GCA_001796995.1 Chloroflexi bacterium RBG_16_68_14
ACAGGCCCGCCTGGGCAGGCAGTCTACGGGCCTGGGGCGGGCTGTTCGAGGAGCGCGAAGCCCAGGGTGGCCACCGCGTCCAGGAACGTCGCCCTCAGGTTTGCCAGCGTGTCCCCAGCAGTGTGGATGAGGTCGAACTCCGGGGTGGTGAGCATGAGGGCCGGGATGCCGGCATCGAGGAAGCTCCTGTGGTCGCTGGAGATGTCGTCCTTGGGGGCGCTGATATCGACCTCGAGGCCGAGCTGGCCCGCCAGCGTTTCCGTCCGCTCCAGGAGATCCGAGCCCCCCATCGCCAGCGGCTGGGCGTCGCCACCCACCACATCGTAGTTGAAGGCGACCTCCAGCTCGTCCCGCTCCACGTCGCTCAACTCGGAGACGAAGAACGCGCTCCCCTGGAGGCCCACCTCCTCGGCGCCGAAGAGAGCGAAGCAGTGATCCGAGAGGCCGGCGGCGGCCACCGTCCGGGCCAGCTCCAGCACCAGGCCCGAGCCGGAGGCGTTATCGTTGGCGCCGGCGGCCCAGGGTACCGAGTCGTAATGGCCGCCGCTCAGCGTGCGGCACCGTCCGGACTGGGGACGGGCGACGACGTTGTGCGCGATGACCTCGGTCTGGGCGTCGACGCGGAGGGCGACCTCCAGCCCGCCGGGGCGGGCCAGCAGTTCCCGCAGCGCCTCGCCGTCGGCCTGGTCGATGGCGAGGAACGGCAGCGTGGACGGTGGGTCCAGATCGCCGGAGAAGAGGCCGGGCTCCTTGTTGGCGACTACGGCGGCTATGGCGCCGGCCGCCTCCGCCCGGCGGGCCATGTCCGCGAAGGTGACGTCGCGCCGCTGGAGGAGGACGACGGCGCCGCGGGCGTCCGGCGGGAACTCCTCCTCGCGTCCCGTGCCGGCGTCCACCAGCCGCCCGCTGACCGCCCCCGCCCCTCCTCCCTGGAAGGAGACGGCGGTGAGCTCGCGTCGCTCCGGCTGCTCGACCGTGAGAGTGGTAGGTCTTTGAAAGTCGGGACGGGTGGCGGTGAAGGTCTGCACCTCCACCTGGTAGCCCCAGCCCTCGAGCTGCTCCCGTGCGTAGGCAATGACCTCTTCCTCCTCCGCTGATCCTGCTGGTCGCGGGCCGATCTCCTGGGAGAGGACGCGGACGTGCTCCAGGATGCGCTCGGCCTCCGGCTCGGCCGGCCCCAGGTCGACCGGCGTCTCTGTGGGCGTGGGTGTCGGCGCAGGAGCGCTACCGGTGCAGGTGCCAAGAAGCGCCGCCAGGGGCGCGA
>MGOB01000040.1:23099-23405 GCA_001796995.1 Chloroflexi bacterium RBG_16_68_14
CTCGCTACGGTCGCGGGCGGCGCTTGCCCCGCCTGAGGCGGGCGCGCAGCCGTTCGCCCAGGCCTGGCTGGTGCAGCTCCAGGGGCCGGCCGCGCCAGCGCTTCTCCGTCTTTGCTGGGCCGCGGCTGAAGAAGGAGAGGGCGAAGGCGGTGAGGAACAGGATCACCCCGCCGACGAGCATCCACCGGCCGAAGGCGGGGTGCACGCGCATGCCGACGAACCCTACGATGACGAGGATCAGCGCCGTCAGCATCACCTGGCGCAGCGAGATGCGGGCGAACGGCGCGATGACGGCGCGGCCGAAGG
>MGOB01000040.1:23473-23752 GCA_001796995.1 Chloroflexi bacterium RBG_16_68_14
CGAGCCGGTTCAGGATGTCCTCGATCTCGCGCTGGATCCGGTCGTCGGGCATGGGGATGCTTCCGCGAGTCCATTTTACAGCAAGCACCTGAGGAACGTAAGGGGATGTACGTAACTGGTTCCCCGTTGGGGGGTGAGTTTCCGATTTGTTGCTGGAGGGAGTCTCCCTGGCTCGACCGGTCCTTACACGACGAGCTCCGCTAAGTCGTGCGCCCGGCGCACCCGCTGGCTCTGCCGGTAGTGGCTCACCCCCTGCGGGTAGTGGCGGAAGGTGCGCTG
>MGOB01000041.1:0-4912 GCA_001796995.1 Chloroflexi bacterium RBG_16_68_14
GGCGCGCCGTTTCCGGCAGCTTCACCCTGGCCACGATGTCATCGCCGACCATGCGGGCTACCGCGATCATTACATCCTGCTGTTCGCGCCACCAGCTTTGGTCCTCAGCGTACCGTTCATACGAGTTAACGGAGGGTTCGCCCGTGCGGATGGACTCTTCCAGATACTCCAATGGTTGGAGCAGATTCCTTGCGGAGGCGCGCAATCCAGCGGCCAGCCTGGGGAGCCACTTGGCCGTCATCGCCGTGGCGGCGTAGCGGCCGTCTCGCTTCTTCTTGACGTAGCCCACGGCGTCCAGCGCCTCCAGCAGCCGGGTGATGCCCCGTTCGTCCGCCTCTATCCGGCGCGCGAGCTGAGCTGCTGTCAGAGGCCCGCCACTGAGGGCCTCGAAGACGCCGAGCCGGGCCGCCACGGCGGCTGCCCTGAAGGCGAACCCACCAAACAAGTCCAGCACGGGCCCAGGACCCAGGTTAAGCCTGAACAGTATCAGCCGTTCGATGAAGTTGGGTACGATAGGCATCGTTCCCTCCTTACCCCCTCGATAGTCTCTGTAGCGTTCGAGGGCTGCTCCAGATGCTCTCGCTACGCGACGGCAACGGTCGCTGGTGGTGTCATAGTTCCGTGCCCACCCAGCCGGTCAGCCGCTGGCCGGGGCGGCCGGGCGGGCCGCGGCGCAGGTCGGCCGGGGGCTCCGGCGCCTCGGCGGCGCGCAGGGCGCGGGCCAGCACGCGCACGAACCAGGCGTTGACGGAGAGGCCGGCCCTGGCGGCGGCCTCGGTCGCCAGGTCCTTGAGCTCGGCCGGGATGCGCAGGGTGATCTTCTCCACCTCGCCTTCGGCCAGGGACCAGACCTCCCCCACCGGCTCGCTGGGCTCCCGGGCGCGCACGTCCAGCTCCAGGACGCCGGGCCGGTAGCTGAGATCGACTTCGTAGTGGGCGGAGACCTGCCCGTTGACGGCCTGGGCGAAGCGGGAGAGCAGGTCGAAGACGGAGCGCTCCAGCGCGAGGCGCGCCGCCTCGATGTAGCCTTCAAGTTGCTTGCGGCGCTCGGCGTTGTCGATGACGCCCAGGGGGCTCTTCAGCGCTTGGAAGATGCTCTCGGTGGTGAACTCCATCTTGCTGGCTCCTCGCTGGCGTTGCGCCGCCGATGTGCTGGCACGATGATGGCACATCGCAGGCAGCTTGTCAAGCCCCCTGGGGAAAGATTTGTAGACTTTTTTCGTTGGGCTCACGGTCGGCCGAGCGTTTGAAAGGCACAGGCGGGCATGCTAAGATCACGAACTGGAGGGATCGCATAGTGGTCTAGTGCGGCCGCCTGCTAAGCGGTTACCTGGGGAAACCTGGGTCATGGGTTCGAATCCCATTCCCTCCGCCACCTGCCCTTGAGGTTCGAAGCTGGAGGCTCGAAGCTGGATCAGGCCGTGGCCCGAGGTTCCAGCCTCCAGCCTCCAGCTTCTAGCCTTCAGGTTCTCGGTTCTGGGTTCTTGGTTCTATCCACATGCGCTACCACATCTGGACCGTCGGCTGCCAGATGAACAAGGCGGACTCTCAGAAGCTGGCCGCCGGCCTCGACCGCCTCGGCTGGTCCCAGGTGGCCCGGCCGGAAGAGGCCGACTTGGTGGTGCTCAACACCTGCTCCGTCCGTGACCACGCCGAGCAGCGCGCCGTCAGCAAGCTGGGCACGCTGAAGAAGCTGCGCGGCCGGGGCAAGGAGCTGAAGATCGCCGTCATGGGCTGCCTGGTGGGCCTCAAGACGGACGAGCTCCGCCGCCGCTTCCCCTACGTGGACGCCTTCGCCCGCCCTCAGCAGTTCGAGCCCATCATGGAGGTGGCCGGCTACGAGGACCTGGGCGGCGAGTTCTGGCCCACCACCTTCGCGGTGCCCGAGGGCCCCACCGCCTACGTCCCCATCATCCACGGCTGCGACAAGTTCTGCACCTACTGCATCGTCCCCTACCGGCGCGGCCGCGAGCGCAGCCGCACCATCGACGACATCAGGATGGAGGTGGCGCACCTGGCCGCCCGCGCTTGCGCTGAGCAAGGTCGAAGGGGCGTGCGCGAGGTCACCCTGCTGGGCCAGACGGTGGAGGCCTACGGCCACGACCTCCCGCCCGACCCCGCCACCGGCCGGCCGCCCGACCTGGCCGACCTCCTCCGCGCCCTCCACGACATCGAGGGCATCGAGCGGCTGCGCTTCCTCACCTCCTACCCCAAGGACATGACGGAGCGGATCATTGATGCCGTCGCGGAGCTGCCCAAGGTCTGCAAGTACTTCAACATCCCCGTCCAGTCCGGCGACAACGCGGTGCTCACGCGCATGCGCCGCGGCTACACCATCGAGGAGTACCTAGAGAAGGTCGACCTCATCCGGCGCAGGGTGCCCGACGTCGCCATCACCACGGACGTCATCGTCGGCTTCTGCGGCGAGACGGAGGAGGAGTTCCGGCGCACCTACGAGCTGGTGGAGCGGCTGGAGTTCGACAAGGTGCATGTCGCCGCCTACTCGCCCCGGCCGGGCACCATCGCCTACCGCAAGCTGGCGGACGACGTGCCGCACGAGGTGAAGATGGCGCGCCTCCACGCCATCGAGCAGCTCGAGGCGCAGATCAGCGCTCGCATCAACAGCCGGCTGCTGGGCCGGGAGGTGGAGGTGCTGGTGGAGGGGCAGGGCAAGAAGGTAGGGGCAGTTCGCGAACTGCCCCCACAGACCGGCCGCACCCGCCAGAACAAGCTGGTCCACTTCGTCGGCGACGCCGCGGTCGGCCAACTGGCCACCGTCCGTATCGAACGCACCAGCCCCTGGTCGCTGGTGGGCACGGCGACCACGTGAAGCGGCGCAGGCTCCTCTCGCGACTTTCTCAGGGCGCTCTCCAGAACGTTCAGTTTCAGGACTTCGTGGACTTGGTAGAGGGCTTCGGGTTTCGGGCTTCGCGTGTTCGGGGCAGCCATCACATCTTCGTCCACCCCGATGTTGCCGAGCTGGTCAACCTTCAGGACGCAGAGGGCCAGGCTAAGCCGTACCAGATCCGCCAGTTCCTCCGCGTGGTTGAGCGGTATAATCTTCTGTTAGAGGAGGAGCGATGAAAGACTACCACATCAACATCTTCTACAGCGATGAAGACGGTGGCTACATCGCCGACATCCCGGACCTTGACTCTTGCTCGGCCTTTGGCCGGACACCGGAGGACGCGCTGGCTGAGGTCGAGCGAGCAAAGAAAGCCTGGCTGGAAGCGGCGGCGGCGGAGGGTAGGAAGATCCCGCCTCCTCGCTACAAGCCCGTGATCTACCAGACAGCGCCCTAGCCGAATGACTGCACCAGGGGAGACAGGCAAGTCGGCGCGCGCCAGCCCCTGGCGCTGGTGGGCACGGCGGTGGGGGCGGGGGCGGAAGCGTATGCCAAAGGCGTTTCATGAAAGTACCGTCGTACGCGGCTGAACGGGTTCGGTGGTCGCCTCCTTAGGGAGCATCGGGGCGCGCTCAATCTGGAACAGACTTTGCCGCAGGACGCGTCCAAGGCTGTTCTCGAAATCTGGACACATGAAAATCACACGCTTCCCCTCATCACGCACGGCGTGGGCCGTGGGGAGCGCGTCGGCGTCCGACGTGACCAGGATATACGTGGACACCTCCGGCCTCTTGCCCAGCAAATCGCGTACCCCCTTTTCGAGGAGACGGTCATCGGTCCTCTTCCACGTCCCGCTGCCGTCCTGAGGGTGACCACCGTTGCGCCAGGAGGGGCAGTGTACCATCTCAATCCCTAAGGCGAGCAACTCAAGAGCACGCGGGTCGAGATGGCGCTGTCGGAAATCCCCGTAGGCCCGTGCCTCCAGTAGGGGACCGAGCTCCCTCACCCACGACAGGAGCCGGCGGAAGTCGACGTCTTCAGCGTTGGCCACGTCGACAAAGAGTGCTATGCTGGCGCGCTGACTGGCCGTGCCCACATCCAGCTCACGGGCCGCAATCTGTCGTGTTGTGCTACGAGCCTGGACCGCTCCACGATCCACGGTCCTACCTCCTGCTCTTTGATGCCCGGGCGAGTACTCGCAGGGCTGCGGGCAGTTGCGACGAGTTCTTAACCACGAAGCGCGACGAACCGCCTCCATCTTGCTTGAGTTCCACCGGTGTCTTGTTGACATAGTCTCTCGGGGTGATTACCAGCGTTTTCTCGTCCGGAGCTACCGTGCTGAATTCGTCGTCTTCAATTTCGATGTAGGTACTAGGACGCCCGCGCACCGTAATCGCAATGCTCTTCGACTGCGGCTGCGGCTTGAGAGTGAACCACTGATCCGGTGTTTCAACATATCGACGAACCTTCTTGTTAAGGAGCAGGTCTCCCCGGAATTTAGAGCGGATCTCATTCACGAGGTTCCATCCAAGAGTCTTGAGTTCGGTTGGAAGAGCAGCCAGGAATTGCTTGTCGCCTGGCCCCTGTCTGGCCTGGAACACCTCCTCCTCGTTGTCGAAGGCTTCGCAAACAAGTAGGACCGGCACGCTTCCCAGAGCGAGAAGCTCGTCGCTCTCGGGGTCAATCGTCAACGTGACGTAGCCGTCTTCGTCTGGAGTTCCATGAGGGTGTCCAAGGACATTGAGGATGCTCACCCCTTCGACGCGATGGGGAGAGGCCGAACCGAAGATGCGTCTCAGCTCGCTGGGCTCCACTTCAGCCTGAAATACGTGCAGCACATGCGGATTCTCGGGATAGTCGTCTTCCCCGTCATACCGGTACCAGGTCAATTCCGCCGCGTCCTCTATGGTGATCTGGGTCTTGATGGTCATGGTTGAGCCCTCCATGAATGTGTGATATAAGAACTACTGTCGCGCTAAGAATATCATAAATATCAGTACCTGTCAAGTACCCTTGGCGAGCAAACCCGGAAACTTTCCCAATTCAAGCCGAAGCGCCGGTAGGGCT
>MGOB01000041.1:4983-6859 GCA_001796995.1 Chloroflexi bacterium RBG_16_68_14
GACCAGCCCTCCTCCCCCCTCGTCGCCGTGCTCGTCGTCATCTTCACCGTGGTGGACACGGGGCGGTATGATAGCGTCAGATGAAAGTAAACAGCCTCCGCGTGCCGGACAAAGCCATAGCCGAGATCTGCCGGCGTCGTCACATCCGACGCCTGGCCCTCTTCGGCTCAGTCCTGCGCGGGGAGCTCCGACCGGATAGCGACCTCGATGTGCTCGTGGAGTTCGAGGATGGCCACACTCCCGGTTTCGCCTTCTTTAACATTGAGGCTGAACTCTCAGAGGTCCTTGAGAGAAAGGTCGATCTGAACACCCCGCGGTTTCTCAGTCCTCGCTTTCGAGCCGAGGTCGAGGCCGAGGCGGAGGTTGTGTTTGGCCCGGAGTGACGACCGCTCTCACTCCGCGACAGGCTGAAGCCTGTCCCACGAAATGAAATTGAAGCCCGCTTCCCGCGTCCCGCCTCCCGCCTCCGCGACCTCCCCGCTCGTCGCCGTGCTCGTCGTCATCTTCACCGTGGTGGACGGCGACTTGCAGGCGCTGCTTATCCGCCGCAGCGGCGACCCCTACCGCGGCCTCTGGGCCATCCCCGGCGGCCTCCTCCAGTCCGGGGAGTCGCTGGTCGCGGCCGCTACCCGCAAGCTGGTGGACGAGACCGGCGTCCAGGACGTCTACCTGGAGCAGCTCTACACCTTCAATCACCTGGACGACGTGACGCCCGGCGGGTCGGTGGCCGTCACCTACTTCGCCCTGGTCGACCACGACCGGGCGCGCCTGGCCGACCGCGCCGACTGGCGGCCGGCCTGGTTCGGCATGCACCGCCTCCCCAAGCTGGCCTTCCGGAACGAGGAGGTGCTCCAGTACGCCCTGGAGCGGCTGCGCAACAAGCTGAAGTACACCAACGTGGCCTATAGCCTGCTGCCGGCTCGCTTCACCCTCAGCCAGCTCCAGCGGGTGTACGAGAGCATCCTGGGCCGGAGGCTGGACAAGCGCAACTTCCGTAAGCGCATGCTCTCCCTGGAGATTATCGAGGCGACCGACGAGCGGCAGGCGGAGGGGGCTGGCCGCCCGGCCCGCCTCTACCGCTTCTCCTCGCGGGAGCCGGTGGTGTTCTAGCCGGCCCGGCACTGACGGGTCTGGTACAATGGGGCGCAAAGGACAAGCTTCCTCCCGTCATGGCTGAGGCGCCGCCGTGAAGCAATCCTTCGACCGCCCTACCCCGACCGTCGAGGACTATCTCCACGAGATCTACAATCTGCTGGCGGACGGGAAGACGGTCATCGCCGCCCGCCTGGCGGAGCGCATCGGCGTCTCCTCGCCCACCGCCTGGGCCACCCTCCAGCGCATGCAGCGCGACGGCCTGGTGGAGCTGGGCGAACGCCGAGACATCCGCCTCACCGAGCGGGGGAAGGAGGCCGCCGAGTCGATCAAGCGGCGCCACTTCCTGGCGGAGCGGCTGCTGGTGGACATCCTGGGCGTGGACTGGGCCGACTCGCACGAGGAGGCGCACCGCATCGAGCACGCCGTCTCGCCCCGGGTGGAGGAGCGCATCATGGCGCTGCTGGGGAACCCCACCACCTGCCCCCACGGCAACCCCTTCCCCGGCCTGCCTCGCCCGCCGACGGTGCTCCTCTCCGCCCTCCAGGAGGGAGACGAGCGAGAGATCGATGGTGTGCAGGAGCAGGCGGAGGAAGACACCGACCTGATGCGCTTCCTCCGGCAGAATGGCCTCATGCCAGGCATCCGCCTGCGGGTGGTGGAGGTCGCCTCCTACAACTCCACCATGACCGTGGAGGCCAACGGCCGGCGGGTGGTGCTGGGCCTGCCCGCGGCCGAGTGTCTGCGGGTGCGCGACCGGGCGGAGGCGAAGACGGCCTGAGCG
>MGOB01000041.1:6955-17573 GCA_001796995.1 Chloroflexi bacterium RBG_16_68_14
CGCTGCCAGGATAGCCGGCATCCACCAACCCGTCGGTCCGCCCGACGGCCCCTGGCCGGTGATCGGCAGATCGGGGCCCGCCGCCGCGGGCGTGGGTGTGCCCCCGGTGGCGCCAGGCGTCGGTGTCGGTTCGCCCGGCGCCAGGGTGGAGGTCGGCTCCGGGGCCGCCCTCACCGGGAAGGCGAGCCGCATGCCCCCCTGGTAGTGGGTGGGGATGTTGCAGATGAGCACGTAGCTGCCCGGCCCCAGGGTGGCGCTCACCTCCCCCGCCTGGCCGACCTCAAGTACCGCCGAGGAAGCCACCACATTGACCTGGCCCTCGTCCACGATGTACTCGCCCGGTACCACGGGCAGAGCGCCGGGCGGCAGGTCCGTCCTGATGACCCGGAAGTCGTGGACGATGGCGCCCGTATTGCTTACCTGGAAGGTGACTAGCCCCTCGTCAGCGCTGGCCGGGTCGGCGGTAATGACGAACTCGGTGAGCGAGATCCGCACCGTCTCCTGGGCGGCGACCGGCGCCGACGGCACTGTGAGGAGCCAGCCGGCGAAAAGGAGGAGCATAGCAAGTCGGGCTGCAATAGACATTGGCGAAGGTCCTTTCTCTCTATCCTCCCTCTCGGAGGGTAGCAAGGTGGCTGTTGCGGTCAAGCTCCCGGCGGGCGGTCCGTTCGACCGAGCTTGACAGCGGTGGTACAATCTCCCTGGGTAGGACGCCCCACCCCGACGTGTCGGGGTGGTGCTCTCCGGGACAGAAGCGGGGTTGTCCAGGCGAGCGTTGCGCAGGGACTGCGGTTAGGGTCGGCCTTCGGGCCGGCCCTTTTCTTTCCGGACGCCTGGAATCTGGGAAGCCAGCGACGTACCCCTTCAGATTTCGGCCGCGCGGCCGATGGTATGGATCGGGAGATGCGTGGAGGAACGTATCCCCGCAGTGCGTGCGAGGGCCCGACGCCGTTTCCCCCGCCACCAGCCGACGTGGGCTCTCGCACGCTGTTTGCTCTTCCCCTCTGTTGATGGCGTAGCACCTAGGCCAGGCGCGCCAGTGGATGCTGGCCGAGAGCCGGCCTGCCCTTGATTCCCCGGTACGTGCCTCCCTATAATGCCGGTGTGGGGATATAGCTCAATTGGGAGAGCGCTGCGTTCGCATCGCAGAGGTCGGGGGTTCGAATCCCCCTATCTCCACCAGCACAGAAGAATGGTGAACGCCGTTCCTGGTCGGCCCCGGCGCCCGGGTGCGTGCGGGGCCGTTTTGCGCTTGCCCCCGTAGCTCAGTAGGACAGAGCAGCGGTTTCCTAAGTCGAATCGGAGCGTCCACCGCCCTCCGCAGGCGTCCGCCACAGATTCCAGCTTGACACCTTCCGTCCGCCGCCATGCGCTGCCGTGGCTGTCAGTCCATCGGTCTGGCTGTCAAATTGGCTGTCAGAATGCAGTTTGGTCCCGTTCCCGTGCCGGTGGGGTAGGGACGTAAGTTCCGCACACATCTGCGGCGAGAGAAAAAGAGCGCTCGCCGCCGCCGTTGGGCCTTCGGATACGCCCCTGGACAGCGGCGGTCGCGTGCGTACAAACTAATGGGTACCCGATACCACAACCTGGGGGAACCCGTGACGCTGTCCGAGGCGGACACCCGTGCCAAGCTCATCGACCCGGCGCTCCACGCTTCCGGGTGGACGGAAGACCTCATTCGCCGCGAGACGACTGCAGGCGGCATCGAGATCGTTGACGGACGACCACGGCGGCGCCGGGGGCGGACGGATTACCTTCTCTGCCTGCCAGCACCGAGCGGCCTGTCTCCACTTGCAGTCGCTGTCGTTGAGGCGAAGCCGGACGACCAGCCGCACACGGTAGGGCTTGAGCAGGCGAAAGGGTATGCCCGCCGGCTCAACCTGCCGTTTGTCTACTCGTCAAACGGGCACCGGTTTGCCGAGTACGACGACTTCACCGGCCACACACGGGAGCCCGTCGCGCCCCTAGACTTCCCCTCGCCCGACGAGCTGAGAAAACGTTATGAGGCGGGGAACGGCTTCGCGCTGGACAGCGCCACGGCACAGCCGCTGTTCGCACCCTACAAGGGCGGAGAGAGCGTGCGCCGCTACTACCAGGACGCGGCGGTGAGAGCCTGCCTGGAGAAAATCGCCAGCGGCGGTAAACGCGTCCTGCTGCCTATGGCCACGGCTTCGGGCAAGACGTACGTGGCCGCGTACATCCTCTGGAAACTTGCCCGCGCTGGTCAGCTCCGGCGAGCGCTCTTCGTCTGTGACCGGACGTTCCTGGCCCAGCAGGGCAAAGAGAAGCTGTACGGTAGTTTTGGCGATGACGCCGCCGTGGTGAGTACCTCCAACCCCCAGAAGAACGCTCGGATTCTCATCGCCACCTACCAGGCCCTCAACGTCGGCGGCGACACCGAGGAGGACGCGCCGACTGACGCCGGCTTCTTCCTGGAGAACTACCTGGAAGACTTCTTCAGCCACATCATCATCGATGAGTGTCACCGCTCGGCCTGGGGGAAGTGGAAGGTTATCCTTGACCGCAACCCCAACGCGGTGCACATCGGGCTTACTGCCACGCCTCGGACGGTTGTTGGCGCGAGCCACGAAGACGAGGAGATTCGTGACAACGCCAAATACTTCGGCGAGCCGGTCTATGAGTATTCCATTGGCCAGGGAGTGGAAGACGGATACCTGGCCCCGCCGGAAGTTATCCGCCGGGTCCCGAACCTGGACGCTAGGGGCCAGATTACCCGCCAGGAGATTGAGGAGCGAACCGCGCAGGACTTCGTAACCGGCAAGCCGGCAGAGGCGTCGGACATTCGAGAGCGTTATCTTCCCACCGACTACGACGACCTGCTCATGCTCCCCGACCGCGTCCGGGCGATGAGCGAAGACCTGTTCCATCTGCTCCGCGAGAGCGGCGGCCCGCTCCAGAAAACGGTTATCTTCTGCGCCCGCGATGCCCACGCGGACGCTGTGACCAACGAGATGAACAACCTGTATGCGGACTGGTGCCAGGCCAACGGTCAGCAGCGCGTCGAGACCTACGCCTTCAAGTGCACCATCAAGGCGGACAATCCAGGCGCCGCGTTGGCGGAGTTCAAGGGTTCGAGACGGACCCACTTCATCGCAACGACGGTGGACTTGCTCTCGACCGGCGTGGACATCGAGTGGCTCCAGAATGTGGTCTTCTTCCGCTATCTCACCAGCTCCATCATGTTCTATCAGATGCTTGGGCGGGGCACGCGCATCTATGTGCCCTCCGGCAAGCTCATGTTCCGCATCTACGACTACACCAACGCCACCCGGCTCTTCGGCGAGCCGTTCGAGTCCAGGCCCAGGCCGTCGAGGGAGCGCAAGCCACCGACCGGCGACAAGGAGCGCGTCATTCGGGTCGAGGGGTTTGATGTGCAGGTCACCGACGCCGGGCGCTCTGTCCTGGTAGAGCGCGATGGGCGAGAGGTGCTCATTCCGCTTGAAGAGTACCGGGAGATGGTGGCAGCGCGGCTGACGGAGGAGACACCGGACCTCGACACCCTGCGCAACCGCTGGCTCGAACCTGCCGAGCGGGAGGCGCTGCTGAAGAGGCTGCCCGGCGGCGAGCGAAGTGCTAAGCTGCTTCAGAATCTCGAAGGGCTAGGGGAGTGCGACCTGTACGACGTGCTGGCGCAAGAGGGCTTCGGCGTGGCGCCGAAGACCCGCCGGGAGCGGGCAGAAGCGCTCACCTACAAGCACGCGGACTGGCTCAAGGCCCTTCCCGCCAGGGCCGCAGGTCTGGTCAAGGCCCTGGCCGGACAGTTCGCCAGGGGCGGCATCACCGAGCTGGAGAACGTACACGTCTTCCAGACCCGGGCCGTGAGCAAGGCCGGAGGCGTGCAGACGCTGCGCGAGCTGGGCGCCGACGCGCCGTCTGTGCTGCGCGTGACCAAGGAGAAGCTGCTCGCGCCATGACCAGAGATGGGCACAGGCGACCTCTGCCCGCACGTTGGCGCTGGGCGAGAATCGGAGAGGTCTGCTCCACTCCAGTCGAAATTCGAGACCCGCGAAGGGAGCCAGGGAAGGCGTTCCTCTACGTTGACATCTCTAGTGTTGACACCGCTAAGAAGGCCATCACCGCGACGCAGACTATCAAGGGCGAGGACGCACCAAGCCGGGCCAGACAGGTAATTCGAGCTGGGGATGTCGTGGTGGCGACCACGCGGCCAAATCTGAATGCGGTCGGGCTCGTGCCGCCAGAACTTGATAAGCAAGTGTGCAGCACAGGCTTCTGCGTCTTGCGGTCGGGTGGTGACATCGAACCCTACTACCTGTACTACTTTGTGCAGTCGCCGACGTTCGTCGGAGCCGTCTCAGACCTCGTGAGAGGAGCTCTCTATCCTGCCGTCAGAGATTCTGATGTTCGAGACATTCTCGTACCTCTCTCGCCCCTCGATGAGCAGCGGCGCATCGCGGCGCGGCTGTCGGAGCAGATGGCGCTGGTGGACAAGATGCGCGCTGCGGCCCGCGCCCAGGTCGAGGCGGCGCGGGCGCTGCCTGCAGCTTTCCTACGGTCTGTCTTCCAGTCGCGAGAGGCCAGCGCATGGCCGTGGTGCCCATTGGGAAACGTCTGTGATTTCTTACCGGCCAGGTCGTTGCGGTCAGATGGCGATACACCTGTGCTGGTGGTAACTACTGCATGTCTATCAGAGAGGGGCTTCCTGGCTAGCGGAGTGAAGGAAGCGCGCATGACGCGTGCCGACGCAGCGGAAGCGACGCTGCGTCCCGGAGAAATCCTAATTGCGCGAAGCAACACACCGGAGCTTGTTGGCCGCGTCGCCCAATACTTGGGCCAGCCCGACGGGGTTGTAGCGTCAGACCTTACCATCCGCCTCTGCCCCAAGGGTGACGTTCAGGGAGATTTCCTAACCGCTTATCTTTCTGCCCTCTACGTTACGGGGTATTGGCGCGAGAAGGCGGGCGGTACGAGCGGCTCCATGAAGAAAATCACGCGCACGCAGCTTCGCGCTCTGCCCGTGCCAGCCCCATCTGCTGCTGAACAGCATCGAGTGGTTAGTGAACTCAATGACCAGTTGGCCCGCGCCAGCAAGCTCTGCGATGACGCTGAGTCGCAGCTTGATGCAGCGAATGCGCTCGCGGGTTCCCTGATAGAAGCAGTCTTCGGTGGCTTCGAGCCACCGGCCTAAGAGGGGCATTCAGGCGAGCCATGGCTCGACGACCGAATAGCCGCAACGGCAACAACGGCCGCCCTCTCAACTCCCAGGCCAGCCTCAATGGCTACATCAAGTCCATCTGCGACATCATGCGCCGCTCCAACTGCGCGGGCGCCCTCCAGTATGTGCCGGAGCTGACATGGATGTTGTTCCTCCGCATCCTCGATGATCGGGAAGAGCAGGAGGCGGAAGGCGCCAAAGCGCTCGGAGTGGGCTTCACGCCTTCGCTCGTCGAGCCCTACCGCTGGCGGGACTGGGCGTCGCCGGACGGCGCCAAGCGTCAGGAGCTCCAGGCGGCGCCGATGGGCGCGTACATGGCGTTCGTCAATGATGACCTCCTGCCTCACCTGCGCTCCTTGGGCGACCGGGCGGGCGCTACACACCGCCAGCTCGTCATCAGCCAGGTGTTCGCCACCGTCGAGCGCACGCGCATCGACACCGAGCGGAACCTGCTGGACATCCTCGACAAGATAGACGCCCTGTCCGGGCGCAGCGTCGATGACACCCACATGTTCCCGCTCTCCCAGGTCTACGAAGGCTTGCTGCTCAAGATGGGCGAGAAGAACAACGATGGCGGCCAGTTCTTCACGCCCAGGGAAGTCATCCGGGCGATGGTGCGGGCGGTGAACCCGCAGATCGGCCAGACGGTGTACGACCCGTGCTGCGGCACCGGCGGCTTCCTCGCCCAGGCGTACGAGTACATGCAGCCGCAGGCGGCCACCGCTAGCGAAATCGAACAGCTCAAGACCGAGACCTTCTACGGGCGCGAGAAAGAGAACCTGGTGTACCCTATCGCGCTGGCGAACACGGTCCTGCACGGCATCGACGGGCCGCACATCTGGCACGGGAACACGCTAACCGGCGTGGCGTTCCATGCCGCTCTCTACACGGACGCCCCGGCCCTCTTCGACGTGGTGCTCACCAATCCCCCGTTTGGCGGCAAAGAGAACAAGGACGCCCAGGCCAACTTCGCCTACAAGACCGGAGCCACGCAACTGCTCTTCCTCCAGCATGTCATTGACGCCCTGGCCGACGGGGGGACGTGCGGCATCGTGATGGACGAAGGGGCTCTCTTTCGCACGAATGAGACGGCCTTCGTCCAGACCAAACGCAAGCTGCTTGACGAGTGCGACCTCTACTGCATCGTCAGCCTGCCGGCGGGCGTGTTCATCAACGCGGGCGCCGCGTCGAAGACAAACCTGCTCTTCTTCCGCAAAGGGCAGTCGACAGAGCGCATCTGGTACTACGACCTGTCGGACGTGAAGGTGAGGAAGCGGACGCCGTTCACGCTCGCGCACTTCGATGACTTCTTGGAGAGGCTGGCGCTCCCACCGGACGACCCGGAGCGAGAGAGCGAGCGGAGCTGGTGGGTGAGCATCGATGAAGTCCGGGCGAGAACCTACGACCTAAAGGCGGTGAACCCGAACCGGAAGGACGAAGGCGACACACGAACGCCGGAAGAGCTCATCGCTATCATCGAGGCGAAGCAGGCGGAGCTGTCGGAGGCGCTGGCGGCGCTGCGAAGAAGTCTGGGTGGCTAAGGACAATCTGCGCGGGCGTTGCGAGTAGCAGCTATGTCGAGGCGGGCTCGAAGTACGAGGCCGTGCTGACAAGACCAACAGGGTTCAGATGGACGCGGCGCTCAGGGTCAGGCACGGCGTGCCCCAACTTGTGCGCTTCGACGTTGTGCCGGGCAGCGATTTCAATCGCTCGGTCAGCGTCGGCGGGGTCTACAACAACACAGAACCCGATGCCCATGTTGAAGACCGTGAACATTTCTCCTCTAGGAATGGCACCGAGCTTCTCGATAAGGCTGAAGATCGGCTGAGGGTCCGGCAAGTATTCGATGACGAAGCCAAAGTTGGCCTGGATGCGGCGGAGGTTTGCGAAGCCATCGCTAGTGATGTGGGCAAGCGATTTGATGCGGAGGCCACTTGTCAGCATGTCAAGGATCGGCTTGACGTAGATGCGGGTCGGCGTCAAGAGCTCCGCGCCGACGGTCTGACCGAGTTCTGCTACTTCGGACTCAACGGTAAACGCGCCGCTCTCCAACAACACTCTCCGAGCGAGACTCAGGCCATTGCTGTGAATCCCTGAGCTTCTTAGCCCCACGACAACATCGCCTTCGCGGATGTCTCGACCAGTCAGGATTCTATCCGTTGGCACTGTACCGACAGCGCATCCAACCAGATCGAAGGCTCGCTGTTTGCTGTAACCCTGGAGCATGTCTTTGATCTGGGCAATCTCACCGCCAGGTATCTCGATGTTCGCTTCGCGGGCGCCATCTGCCAGACCTGCACCGATCTGCTCCAGCAGCAGCTCGTCCGGCACGCGCACCGCAACGTAATCGAGCATGGCGATGGGAGTCGCGCCAACGCAGAGCAGATCGTTTACGTTCATGGCAACGCAGTCGATGCCGATCGTGTCGTACCGGTCCATCATTTGCGCGATAAGCGCCTTGCTCCCGACGCCATCCATCGAGACAGCGAGCCCAATCTTATTACCAAGGTCGAGCACGTTGGCGAACAAGCTGATGGGTAAGAGCTGGCGGCGAGAAGCTGTGCTCCGAATGTGTTGGAGCAACCCTTCGAGGGCGCGCTCCTGCCGTGCGCTGTCCACGCCGGCTTGAGTGTAGGCGTGTCCTGGTCTGGCCGGTTCCTGCTCCACGGAAGCCCTCATGGCCGCACCTCCACCGCGACCGAAATCCGCTGAGAGTCTGTGTCGGTCCTAGCACTTAGTTCTATATGCGTCGACTCTGTCGCTTTCATTGCTGTGAAAATCCATGCGGACTTCTGCTGGTGGTTTCCTGGACCCAGAGAACTGGTCTTCGGCATCCCTGCCAGGCCGAAAACAGCATCGTCATAGGATGCCTCCAGATCGCATCGCTCGCACCCTACGACATCGAGATCAGTTTCGATGGTCACGGTGTCTCCGACTTGGACTAGGACGCGAGTGGGCTGCCCCGGCTCCTTCGTCGGCGGGGGTGTTACCTGGGCCTGGAGCCGAAGCCGCTTGCCCGAGCCATCGCTGCGGCGCATTTGACGGGGCAGTGACACGGCAAGGATTAGAGTACCAGATCGTAGGGGAGTGGGGATAGTGGGGCGAGAGGAGGCCGGGGCGCTTGGCGAGTGCCGCTGCGGGCCCATATAGATCAGGCGCCTATCTCCTAGCCTATTTACCAGACTATAGTCGTCCGGCGCGCCTAGAGTCAAGCCGCCGCTTACCGAGGGATTCCAACCCAGGCTTTGGCATAGAGTCCACGCTGCCCGACATCTCTGGCAGTCTATCGGGCTGAGGCCTCTAGGGGGCGCGGAACCTGGTTCCCTTGCCGGGTTTGCCATACGCCGCAAAAACGCGCACGCGTGCGCGTAGCGCGAGGGCTAGCCGCGTGCCTAGCCGACGGGCAGATGCGGCTCTCCGCAGCTCCCGCAGCGATGTGGCCGTCCGCTCGCCCACTCATTGCCCCACCACCGGCGCCGACAGCCTGGGCTACAGAAGCGCTGGGCGGCTCTGCGCGGGTGAAACGCCTTACCACACGGCCCATAGGCGCAGCGACGCTGAGAAAGCGTTCGAACGTGAGGGCGGGGCATTCTAGCGGGCCTTGTCGGTCGGCGAAGCTGGGTCCAGCAGCGTCGCGCCTAGATCGCGGGCGAAGCGAACGAGGTGGCCGCCGCGTTGTGGAACGGGCTGGCCGGCGCGGCAGGTCGGGCAGCGTCCATCATCTGCATCGTACAGGTCGTCTCGGACGGCGCCAGCGCAGCACTTACAATAGCTGACTGACCAGCCCCTAGCCTGGACGAATGCCCAGAGCTTATCGGTCTCCCCTGGCGGACGGTGTGGGCAGGTGCTCTCCGATCCTGTATTAGCCGCCACAACCGCCACATCCGCAACACCGTCCTCCTTTAGGTTCGATTCAGGCGCGCTCTCTGTTGCGCTTGTTGCGGTCCGTGCCGGTATGTGGGGAAGGTAGCGCGACCAGGCATCTTCGAAGGCTGCCCGCTGGTAGCCCTTCGGCGTCTTGTCTTCGATGCGGACGGTGTGAGGCCGGATGCCGTAAGGCTTGAGAAGCCGCGCTAGCTTCCTTTCGTCCAGCGGCTTGGCCTTTAGGTCGCCCCACGGCGCTTCCTCGACAGCAACGAGCGCCGCCACCAGCTCGGCGGACGAAAGGCGCTCAGCGCCGCGTTCCTCGAAGATACACCGAACGTCCGCTAGTAGTCGCACGCCCAAGCTGTCATCCTCGCGCTCGACGCCCGCCGACAACGCTAACGCGGCACAACGAGACCGCTCCGGCCAGTTGCCGCCCGCGAGGTCAGCGATGGCTAGCAGCGGCTCCCAGCCGTCAGCGGCCCGATCATCGAGCGCATCCGGGATCTCGGGCCGGGCGTCGCGCAACGGGTCAACGTGCGCAGCCGCCCACCTCTCTAGGCGCTCCCGCAATGGCGCCGCCAATGTGTCCGCCTCACGCCATCGGAAGCGGGCGACGCGCTCAGACGGAGCGCGGCGCTTCAGGGTGACGATGATCGCCCGGTCTGTAATCGTATCAGGCAGCTTGCCGATGCTGGCGATGGCCTTCGGCCCGAAGACTGGAAAGTCCTGAGCCGCCCAGTCGCCGCCCGTGCGGACGCAGACCGAGGCGACGCCGCGCCGCCGGTGCCCGGCGTTCAGGATGGCTCGCAGCGTCTCGGCATACTCCTGCTCGCCCTGAAACGCGGCGTCGCTTTCGTCTAGCAGCAACGTCGGCCTGTCTCCCGCCACCTTGCGGATCAGAACGGCCGCCGTCACCCGGCCCGTCAACCACGGCCGAGCTGCCACCAGCTCTAACGTCTCAAGCAGGCGCGTCTTGCCGCTCCGCTTTTCCACTGACACGATCGACAGGTAGGGCGTCGCATCGGCGGCGTCGACGGCATGGCTGTGGGCGCACCACAACGCCACGGTGTCGCCCTGAGCGTCCGCCAGCACGACGTACCGCCGAAGGAACGCGGCCAGATCGTCCAGCAAGGCGGCGCTGTCCTCTGTCTCCGCCAGCTCCCACGGCTCGGCCGCGTCCATGAGGGCGCGCACCGCGTCGCCGCTCCCGCCCCGCTCTACAAAGTCGGCGGCGTCGCCGCCAGCAAGGGCGTCGGGCCAGCGGATGAGGCACACAGGGGCACCTAGTCCGCGCAACCGTTGGGCGACGTTCTCCATGTGCCGCTCCCCCGGCGCGTCGGCGTCGCCCCACAGGTAGGGTCGCAGCCGGGCCAGCGGCCGCAATGCGTCGGCTGCCGGGGCGACGCTCGCACCCGTCACGGTGCCCACGGCCGGGACACCGACGGCCCGGAGCGCGTCCGCCGCCTTCTCCCCTTCGGTGAGCACCACGGCGGTACCGTCGGGCAGCTCGGCTAGGCACCCGGCGCCGTACAGGGGCAGGGTGGCGACGGCGCGTCC
>MGOB01000041.1:17587-55638 GCA_001796995.1 Chloroflexi bacterium RBG_16_68_14
AGCCCCTTGGTGCCGTCGGACAGCTCCCACCACATGCGCTTGCCGCCTGGCGCATCCTGCCGATAGTGGACGGCCACCAGCTCGCTGTGTTCGTCGCGCACGTCCCAGCATCGAACCGCTGGCGACGGCTGGCGTCCGTCCCGCTGGGGCGTGCTGGGCCACACGCCGCGTTCGCGTAGGGCGCCGAGCACCGCGTCCTGAGAGCATCCTGCATGACACCGAACGAGTATCTTGCCGTCGCGCTCGGTCACGGCCAGGCTCGGCGCCGGGTCCTGGTGAACTGGGCAGTGAGTCTTACCGTGGCCGCGCTGGGCGGCGGTAGAGCATGAGCAGCCGTGCCGCCCACAAGCGAGGGCTTCCCCGATGGCCTTCGCTGACGTTGCGTCAGGCATCGGCGCCGTTCACCTGCCGCAACCTCTCGGCAATGAACGCCTCCAGTGCGGACACCGGGACGCGCCGTGCGCGGCCCAGCTTCACGCTGGCGATCTCGCCGCGCATGACGAGTCCGTAGAGGTATGACCTCCCGATGCCCAGGCGCTCCGCAGCCTCACTTGGCGTCAACAGAATCTTGTCGTCCATGCGTGTCCTCCTGAACTTGACTTCAGCCGTGGCTGTCTAATATGATAGCCATATACCTGATTGGATAACCATCCTGATGCAGTCAGTACCAAATCAGTTTCTGGGACTATTGGGCGAGCAGCCGGCCTTCCGCTGGGCGCGGTATGAGGAATGCCAATTGGCAAAACTTCCGCCGGTCCCGCCTTCGCCTCGAATCCTAGACATGCTGCTTACCTACCCCCGTCCCCTAGACCTCCCGTCCGTCGATCTGTTCAGCGCGCACGAAGCGATCCTATGCGGGGGGAAGCCAGAGAAGTACGAGCCGCTGAAGGACGAGCCGAATCTCTATCTCAAGTTCGCTGATACGTATTGCGGAGATGACGCCGAGTTCGGAAAGCGTGCAGTGACGTTTGTCAGGTGCTACGGGCTACCACGCCACGTGCCCGTCTGCGAGGAAAGGTACGGATGTCCTGGTCTTCCACTAGACACGTTCGGCTCGGATGTCCAGGCGATGTCGAGGGCCGTCAAGCTGCTCGCAGCCGTTGATCAAGTTCGACGCGGCGGCGACTCTCGTGAACTGTCCTCTCTTGTGGAACGAAGACCCGGTGCAACAACCGATCGCCTGGCAAGCACAATGGGTACACGAGCTGCCCTCGTACTCCAGTCGATGCTGGAGCTTACGAATGCGCTGTCGGTGGAGCTTGATGGGGTTCGATTGTTGCCAATGCCAGATGTGGCAACGTTGCTGGATCACGCCATGAGCGGCAAGAGCCGCAAGGGGGGGTTTCCTTCTTCCATACTGCGTATCCTTCCGCAGTACACCTGCGACAGCCTACGAGCGGCGATGTGGCTTCAGGTCTACGTCGCCGCCACCGAGCAACGAATCGTTCGCGGCCGCTGCAAGGGGTGTGGGCAGCCCTTCGAGGCAAAGGACCGTCGCCAAGTGTACTGTGATCCCTACTGTCGCCATGCTGCCAATCAGCGCAGTTACTACTACAGCCACAAGAAGCAGCGAAGGAGGGCCAAATGAGCAAGCGAGGAAGCGGCGAAGGTAGCATCTTCAAGAGGGGCGACGGCCGGTGGGCTGCCGCCTTGAACCTCGGCTATGAGGGCGGACGGCGCCGACGCAAGCACCTGTACGGTCGGACACGCGGCGAGGTGGCACAAAAGCTTCAGCGCGTCCAGCGGACGCTCGCCGACGGGGGCGTGCTGACCGCCGAGCGCCAGACGGTGGCGACGCTCCTGGAGGCGTGGCTGAGCGACAGCGCCGCCAGCAAGGTGCGTCCGCGCACGCTCCAGCGCTACCGGGAGATCGTGCGGCTCCACCTGATACCGGCGCTCGGTAGGGTTCGGCTCTCGAAGCTCACGCCAGCCCACGTGGAGCGGATGCGAAACGAGGCGCTGGCCCGTGGCGTCTCGCCGCGCAGCGCTGCCCATCATCGCGCCGTCCTGCGAACGGCGCTCAACGTCGCGATGCGCTGGGGATGGATAGGGCGCAACGCCGCGAGCCTTGCTGAGCCACCGCGCATCCCGGAGCGGGAAGTACGCCCACTCGCCCCAAGCGACGCACGGGCGCTCCTCCAGGCCGTGCGCGGCGATAGGCTGGAAGCCCTGTTCACCGTGGCGCTGGCCTGCGGCCTGCGGCAAGGGGAGGCGCTGGCTCTGCGCTGGCCGGATATGGACCTAGAGCGCGGGACGCTGACCGTACAGCGAAGCCTACAGCGCGTCGGCGGCGAGTGGCGGTTTGTAGAGCCTAAGACGGCCCGCTCGCGTCGCATCATCCCGCTGCCAGCGCCCGTCATCGCTTCGCTGCGCGAGCATCGCGCCCGCCAGCTAGGGGAGCGGCTGCGCGTCGGCGCCGCCTGGGAGGGTCAGGGCTGGGGGGACTTGGTATTCACGGACGAGCTGGGCCGTCCGCTCTCCGGGTTCCACGTCCTGAGGCGCTTCAAGGCGCTTCTCGCGTTGGCCGGACTGCCGCCGATGCGATACCATGACCTGCGGCACGGCGCCGCCTCGCTGATGGCGGTTCAGGGAGTGCCCGCGAGGGTAGCGATGGAGCTTTTGGGACACGCGCAGATCAGTACGACGATGAACATCTACGCCCACGTCGCCCCAGAGCTCCAGCGGGACGCCGCCGAGCGCGTCAGTCAGGCGCTTTGGGGCTAGGATCGGATCGCGTGGCTGTCAAATTGGCTGTCAACCGCCCTCACCATCCCCCAGAAAGCGTCAAGTTTAGATTCGTGCCCCCGTAGCTCAGTAGGACAGAGCAGCGGTTTCCTAAACCGCGGGTCGCAGGTTCGAATCCTGCCGGGGGTACCACCTCTTCTGGTTCTCGGCTCGTAGGGGGAAGAGCGGCTGGCGACTACGCCTTCCGCGCTGTCCCGCGCCCGTGCCGCTCCGCCAGGCGGCGGATCTCGCGGCACAGCTGGTCGGTATCGATCTGCTTGAGCAGGGCGTCGACCGCGCCGGCCTTCTTGACCGCCTGCCACAGCTCCGGCGTGAGGAAGGAGGCGAAGGCCACGACCGGCGCCTCGGTCAGTTGGCGCAGCTCCCGGCAGTCGTCCGCCCCGTCCCCGTTGCTGCGGTGGATGTCCAAGAGCACGATGTCGGGCCGGGCGCGGGGCAGGATGGTCGCCGCCTCCGCAACGCTGGAGGCACACCCGACGATCTCCAACTCCGGGTCCCGGCTCAGCCGCCGGGCCAGGCTGGTGCGGGCGTCCTCGTGGGTGTCGATGAGCAGAACACGCACGGCCATAGCACTTCTAGAGGCTCAGCGTACGCTACGCAGATAGCAGTTCCCTAGGCCCATAGAGCCCGTTTCGAATGGCCAAATGGCCCTTCCTTTGTGGGCGCTTCGGCGTGGTAGTGGGGCCGTTACGGCGTCTCAGGTGAGGAGCGGCGGCGGGCGATGAAGGCGGCCGCCTCCGAGCGACGGCGGAGGTTGAGCTTCCCCAGAATGCTACTGACGTAGTTTTTCACTGTCTTGTCGCTCAGATAGACCTCCTGAGCGATCTCTTTGTTCGTCTTACCCTCCGCGATGAGGTCGAGGATCTTCCGCTCCTGCTCGGAGAGGAGGGAGAGCTCGTCGTCCTTGCTGACGCCGGCGCTCCGCACCTGTTCCAGCACCCGCTGGGTGACCGCCGGGTCCAGGAGGGACTCGCCCCGGGTGGCCCGCTCGATGGCCTCCACCAGAGTCTGGCCCTGGGTCTGCTTCAGCAGGTAGCCAGTGGCGCCGGCCATGATGGAAGAGAAGACCGCCTCATCGTCCGCGTAGGAGGTGAGCATGAGCACCTTCGTCTCGGGCCGGTGGGCGCGGATCTCCCGGCAGGCCTCCACGCCGCTGCCGTCAGGCAGGCGCACGTCCATCACCACCACGTCAGGCTCGGTCTTGCGCGCCTCGGCGACGGCGCTGGCGACGGAGCCCGCCTCGCCCACCACCGCCATCTCAGGTCGGCGGCGGAGCAGCGCACGCAGCCCCTGCCGCACCACCTCGTGGTCGTCCACGATGAGCACCCGGATCTGCTTGGCCATTATCGTTTCCTTTCCATCGCGAGCGCCAGTTCGACGACAAGCTGCGTGCCCCTGCCGTTGACGGATTGCACGGAGAACCGGCCGCCCAGCGCCTCGACGCGCTCCCGCATGTTGCGCAGCCCTTGTCCGCCGGCCGAACGCTTCGGCTTGAACCCGACGCCGTCGTCGGTGATGGTCATCCGAAAGATGCCGTCCTTGCGCTGCAGCTTGGCCGTCACGCTGGAGGCCCGCGCGTGCTTCCGAACGTTGTTGAGCGACTCCTGGGCCACGTGGAAGAGCGCCGTGCTCTGGTCCTCTGAGAGCCCCTGGCAGGCGCCCGGCTCCTCGATGAGCTGCACGTCCAGCAGCGCGTTCACCTTCAGCTCTTGGAGCAGGCCGCCCACGGCCCCGGCCAGGTCCGTATCGGCCAGCACGCGGGGCCGCAGGTTGAAGATGTAACTCCGGATATCGGCGATGGTCTGGTTCAGGTTCTGGATCGCCTTCTGGAGCTGGGGCTGTACCTCGGCTGGGTCTTGGGCCAGGTCCTCCAGGCAGTTCTCCAGGGTCAAGCCGGCGGCGTAGAGGGACTGGATCACGCCGTCGTGCAGGTCCATGCCGATGCGGTCGCGCTCCTCCAGCACCGCCAGGTCCTGCACCTGGTGGTAGAGGCGGGCGTTTTCGATGGCGATGGCGCCATGGGCGGCGAAGGTGCGCAGCGTCTCCTCGTCCTGCTCGGTGAAGGGCTGGCCCCCGCTCTTGTCCGTCAAGTATAGATCGCCGACGATCCGGCCTTCGTACACGATAGGCAGGCCGATGAAGCTGGTCATCAGCGGGTGGTGGGGAGGGAAGCCGGAGGAGCGAGGGTCGTCGGCGATGCGGTCGATGCGCAGCGTCTCCCCCTTCTGGATGACAGCGCCCAGCAGCCCCTTGCCCTCCGGCGGCCGGCCGATGCGCTCCCGCTCCTCTCGGCTGAGGCCCGAGGTCAGGAACTCCGCGATCTTCCCCTCCTCATTCACCATCGCCAGGGCGCCGTAGCGGGCGTCGGTCACGGCGCGGCTCAGGTCCACTACCTTCTGGAGGACGGAAGCGAGGTTCAGCTCAGAGGAGAGGGCGAGGCTCGCCTCGTTGATGGCGGCCAGGTGGCGGGCCCGCTGCACCATCTCCCGCTGGGCCTGTCCCAGGACGCGGAAGATCCAGCTCGAGAAGGCACCGGCGCCGAGAGCGGTGATCACCGTGATCAGGACGACGACACCCGCGTCCGAGAGGAACCGGCCCAGCCCCAGCACCACCAGTGCGGCCACTGCGGCCACAAAGGTGACAGGGAGCCAGACGCCGAGTTGACGCCACCGGCGGATCAGAGCCTCCATGGCATGTCCACATTATAGATCATAAGGTACAGCTCGGTCGCCGCGCTTGTGCCGCCGGTATCCGCCAACCGCAGCGTGCGCAGCCGACAAGAAAGGAAGCCCGTCCGGTAGCTCCGGACGGGCCCTTCGGGCGGGCAGGGTGGCCGGCTAGTAGCAGGGGCGAGGGGAGCCGCCGCCTTCGGCCGTGTCGAAGCTGGAGCCGCAGGCACAGCTCTTGACGGCGTTGGGGTTGAAGATGGTGAAGCCGCTCTTCATGATGTCTTCCACGTAGTCGATCTCGGCGCCCTGGAGGAGGGGGGCGCTCTCGGGGTCGACGAGGAGGCGGACGCCGTCGTGCTCGACGACGAAGTCGTCCTCCTCGGTCTCCTGGGCGAGGGTCATGCCGTACTGGTAGCCGGAGCAGCCGCCGCCAGCGACGAAGACGCGGAGGGCGCCGGCCTCGGCTCCCTGCTCCTGGAGGAGAAGCTTCACTTTCTCAGCCGCCTTGTCGGTCAGGGAAACGATGTCGCTCATGCTGGCTGCCTCTTTCTAGCTGTTTCGCGGCCCCGGTACCGATGCGCTTCGATCCGAGGGACATCTTTCACCCTACCCTCATACCAGGCGCGATAGGGTCGCGGGAAGGGCCGTTCGGCCTGACCGGTGCGGGGCGATCGACCCTTGGCACAGCAAGGCAGACTTCGTCGACAGAAGGCCTGCTGTCGGCGGGATGGTTCCGGGACAGGCGGCTCCCGAAAAAAACAGGCCATTTGGCCTCTTGTCAGGAGCTGCCGCTGGGAGGTATGCTCTCTACCAAGAAGGCCGGATCGTCCAGAGAGACGGTCCGAGCGGAGGAGCCCATGAACATACGGGTCCTAGCAGGCGTTTGGCAGGTTGACAGATAAGGCCCTACCGGGAGACGGTAGGGCGCAAGGCAACGCCAGGGCTCGCACCCACAATGGGGAATAGCGGTCCAAGAATAGAAGGACCCAACCACCCGGGGGCTACCCGATAGCGAGCGCGGCGTAAACGAACACAACCTAATGCGACAAAGGCTCTCTCACTATGAGAGAGCCTTTGCTTTCTCCATCGCCGAGGGCTCCCAGGTCTGATGTCAGCCCTACGGGTCCCCGCCTGGGATGACGTGGATCGCGTCCCGCCGAATGGAGACCGTGACCTCCTTGCGCCGGTCGAGCCCCAGACGGAAGTAGACGTAGCCGGGCAGCTCGATCTCCAGGTCGTAGTGGGCGGGCCCGTCGTCCGCCGAGGGCTGACAGTCCGTGACTGCCGGCCCGCCGCCCACCAGGCCAGCTCCCGAAGGGGCGAGGCGGAGGAAGAGGCGGTAGGTCTCCGCCTGGATGCGCTCCTCCACGATGCAGCCGTGCAGAGTATTCTGCCGCGTCTCCGAGGGCGGCCGGTCGAGCCGGAAGATCATGATCTGGGTGGGCCGGATGCAGACGTCCACGGGCGTCTCGGCGGTCAGGGGCCGTGGCGGCGCCTCCAGCACGTGGCCCCGCCAGGCGATGTGGAGCGCCTCTTCGTCGGCGGAGAGCACGGTGCCCCGCAGCACGTTGCGCGTCCGCACGAACTCGGCCACCCGGCGGCTGATGGGCCGGTAGAAGACCTCCTCCCGCGGGCCCTCCTGGAGCACCCGCCCGCCGTCCATGACGGCCATGCGCTGGCCCAGCAGGAAGGCGTCCTCCAGGTCGTGCGTGACGACCACGGTGGTGACGCCGGCCCGGCGGTGGAGCGCCAGCAGCTCCTCGCGCAGGCCGCCCCGGATGCCGCTGTCTAACGAGGAGAAGGGCTCGTCCAGGAGGAGGACGTCCGGCCGGAAGGCGAGGGCGCGGGCCAGCGCCACCCGCTGCTGCTGGCCGCCGGAGAGCTCTCGCGGGCGGCGACTCTCCAGGCCCGCCAGCGCCATCAGCTCCACCATCTCGCGCACCCGGGCCGCTCGCTGCGCCGGCGGCAGGTCGCGCAGCCCGTAGGCGATGTTCTCCTCGACGGTGAGGTGGGGGAAGAGGGCGTAGTTCTGGGGGACGTAGCCCACCCGGCGCGCCTGGGGTGGCAGGTTCACGCCGGCGTCGCTGTCGAAGAGGGTACGGGCGTCGGCGACGATGCGCCCGGCATCGGGCCGGACGATGCCGGCGATGCACTGGAGGGTGAGGCTCTTGCCCGACCCCGAAGGGCCGAAGAGGACGGTCATCTCCTGGGCGGCGCGGAAGGCGGCGTCGAGCTGGAAGCCACCGAGCCGACGCTGGACGCGGACATCAAGCACGGCTGCCTCCAGGGCTCCAGCCCAGCAGCAGCTTGGAGACCAGGAGCACGGCGAAGGAGAGCACCACCAGCACCGCTGCCAGCACCAGCGCCGCCGTGGTGTCCTCGGTCAGGGCGGTGTAGATGGCCAGGGGCATGGTCTGGGTGCGGCCGGGCGTGTTGCCCGCGAACATCAGGGTCGCGCCGAACTCTCCCAGGGCGCGGGCCCAGGCCATGACCGCGCCCCCGAGGAGGGCGGGCCGGGCCAGCGGGGCCGTCACCCGCAGGAAGGTCTCCAGCCGTGACCGGCCCAGCGTGGCTGACACCCGCTCCAGCTCCTGGTCGACCGCCTCGAAGCCGGCCTTGGCCGCCTTCACGTAGAACGGCGAGGCGACGAACACCTGGGCCAGTACCACCGCCGCCGTGGTGAAGGCGACCTGCAACCCTAGCGCGTCCAGCGCGTCTCCCAGGAGCCCCTCCCGTCCGAAAGCCATGAGCAGGGCGATGCCCGCCACCGCCGGCGGCAGCACCATAGGCAGGTCTAGCAGGGTATCGATGACGTCGCGGCCCGGGAAGCGGCGCCGGGCCAGCAGCAGGGCCGTTGGCGTGCCGAGGGCCAGGATCACCCCCAGGCTGATAGCGGTGGTGATGAAGCTGAGGCGCAGCGCCTCGGTGACCACCGGGCGGTTCAGGTAGTCGCGCAGGTCATCCTGGGGCAGCACCCGGACGAAGATGGCGACCAGGGGCAGCAGGAGGAAGAGGACCAGGGCCATCGCGGCAATACCGAGCGCCACGGCGTCAGCCGCCGGTCGCCGGATGGGCCCCCGAAGCGTGAGCGCTGGCATCAGCTCATTGTACCCCCAGGAAGCCGTACTTCACGAAGATGCGCTGCCCGCGCTCGGACAGCAGGAAGTCGATGAAGGCGCGGGCGCGCTCGAGGTTGCCCGTCCCGCTGAGCAGGGCGACGAGGTAGCGGATGTCCGGCTGGTAGGCATCGGGGATAGGGATGACGGTGGCGCCCTCGCGTCGCAGGCGGGGGGAGTCGGTCTCGTAGACGATGGCGGCGTCCGCCTCCCCCAGCTCCACCTTGCCCGCGACGGCCTCTGCGTTCTCCTCCTGAGACACCACGTTCGCCTCCACTCGTTGGGCGAAGTCGGCGCCGAAGGTCTCGCTCATCGCCGCCAGCGCCTGGCGCGTGTACGCGCCCAGCGGCACCCCCTGGTCCGCCCAGACCAGGCGCAGCCCGGACGCCGCCAGCCCTTCCAAGGTCTGGATGTCCCCCGGGTTCCCTCCCGCCACAGCGACTACCAATCGGTTGCGGGCGAAGACTACCGGCTCGCCGACGAGGAGCTCCGCGTCCTGGGCGAGCTGCATCTGGCGCTCGTCCGCGGAGACGAAAACGCTCGCCTCCGCTCCCTGCTCAAGCTGGAACCGGAGGCGCTGAGAGCCGGCGAAGTTGAAGGAGAGGTCGACGTCGGGATGCTTCTCTTCGAAGGCGAGGGCGATCTCCTCCAGCGGCCCGCGGAGGGAGGCGGCGGCGAAGACGGTGAGGTCGCCGCCGCCGCCCCAGCCCGCCGCGACCGCTGCCAGCAGGACGGCGTTCAGACCGAGGACCGCGAGGCGCATCCGCTAACCAGCCGGGGAGGCAGGACGGTGGGAACCACAGCCTGTCGGCGATTTGCCTCTGCCCCGCTTCCGGGTCCGGCGCGCTCCTTCCCTAGAACACCACGTCCCCGCGCAGGAGCTGCCGGGCGATGGTGCGGCGCTGGATCTCCGAGGTGCCGTCCGGGATCCGCAGCGTCCGGGCGATGCGGAACCCTTCGTGGAACGGGAGCTCGTTGGAGAGGCCCATGCCGCCGTGGATCTGGATGGCCCGGTCCAGCACCCGCTCCGCCCCCTCCACGGAATAGGCCTTGGCGATGCTGATCTCCTTCACCGGCAGGCGGCCCGTCGTCGGGAAGGCATCGACCAGCTCCGCTGTCCTGACCACCGTCTGCTTCGCCGTGAAGATGTCGATGGCGCATTCGGCCAGCATGAACTGGATCGCCTGGTGCTCCGACAGCGTCACGCCGAAGGTCTTGCGCTGCTTCGCATACTCCAGGGAGCGGTCGAGCGCCCACTCCGCCATGCCCACACAGCCGGCGGCGATGCTGAGCCGCCCCTCGGAGATGCCCAGCATGCCGATCTGGAAGCCCTGGTCCACCTGACCCATGATGCGCTCGTTGGGGACGCGCACCTCGTCCAGGGAGATGGAGCCGCAGTCGCTGCCCATGTGGCCCATGATGGGGAGCACCTTCTCCGCCTGGTAGCCCGGGGACTGGGCGTCCACCAGGAAGCAGGTGATGCCGCCCTTGTGCTGGGCGACCAACTCCGGGTCGGTGACGGCGAAGACCGCCGCGTGCTCGGCGTAAGGAGAGTTAGTGATCCACTGCTTGGTGCCGCTGATCACCCACTCGTCGCCGTCCCGGCGGGCCTTGCACTTGAGTCCCCACGCATCGGAGCCGGCGTCCGGCTCGGTGAGGGCGAAGCAGATGGTCTTCTCCCCCGCCAGGAGCGATGGCAGGACCTGCTGCCGGACCGCCTCGCCCGCGCTGAGGAACATGTGGGAAGGGCCGTCCACGAAGCTGGCGATCAGGGTCATGGTCAGGAAGGCGTTGGACCAGCCGATGAGCAGCCGGCCGGGCCCGTACCGGCGCTCGATGGCCTCCAGGACCAGCACCCCCACACTGGAGGGAAGGCCCCCGCCGCCGATCTCCTCCGGCGCCAGCATGGCGTAGAAGCCGGCTGCCGCCGACTTGCGCCGGATGTTCCGCCTCGCCTCCGCGATCTCGTCCACCAGGCGCCCGTCGTCGCGGAAGAGCAGCCGCTCGTCGGCGAGGATCTTCCGGTACTGCTCCTCCAGGGGCAGCACCTCCGACTCCACGAACGAATGGATGCCCTCGATGATGCCCTTGGCGAGCGCCTCCGTGTCCTCTCGGGATGTTGCCGTCGTCATGTCAAACCTCCCGGCCGAGCCCGCTCAGGCAGGCTCTCCACCGACATTGTACACGGCTTCACAGGCGAAAGAGGAGCCGTTTGGCACAAAGCAGGGGGACATTTGGGCTGTCCTTGTGACGGGGGGCGGTTCGGCGTATCCTTTGGGCGGAAGGGCGCCGCCGGGGAGCGCTCCGCCTTCGGTGGGCGGTGGAGCTTGGGCCGTTCGGCCCTGGACAAAGAGGCGCCTCGGCACTGGAGAGCGCCCGTCGCAGGGAAGTAGGCTGCACCCGTTCAGCCTCGGCCCCGCTGGCCGTCGTAGGCGGTCCGGCGGGCAGTTGTTGCGCTGGTATCCGTCGGGAAACTTACTGGAGGAGGACGTTCGATGGTGGATTTCTCTCTGCCTGAAGAGATCGAGAAGATGCGCGAGATGACGCGGGAGTTCGCCCGGCAGGAGGTGCGCCCTGCGGGCATCGAGTTGGACCGCATCCCGGAGCCAGAGAAGGCGTACACCAGCGACACCATGCGGCGGGTGCTCTCACGGGCGTACGAGGTCGGCTTCCACAAGATGAACCTCCCCAAGGAAGTCGGCGGCCTGGGCGCGCCGCCCATGGCCAACATCGTCGTGCAGGAGGAGCTGGCGGTGGGCGATGGCGGCATCGCCAGCCACCTCTTGGTGGCGCCCATGATCGCCGGGCGCGCCGCCATGGGCGGCAATATGCACCCGTTCTACAAGGAGTACCTGGACGCCTTCATCAACGACACCAAGGGCGAGCACAGCGGCGCCTGGGCCATCACCGAGCCGAACCACGGCTCGGACCTCTTCGAGTTCGGGCAGCCCGAGATCCAGATGGATACCAGAGCGGTCAAGGACGGGGACGACTACGTGGTCAACGGCCACAAGTCGGCCTTCGTCAGCAACGGCTGGCTGGCGGACGGCTACCTCCTCATGGTGAACGTGGACCCCAGCCAGGGCATGGAGGGCACGGCCACCTTCGCCATCCCAGGGAACCTCCCGGGCATCACGCGCGGCAAGCCGCTGAACAAGCTGGGTCTGCGCGCCCTCAACCAGTCGGAGGTCTTCTTCGATGACGTCCGCATCTCTCCGGAGTTCCTGATGCTGCCGCCGGGGCCGGGCTACAAGATGATGCTGGAGCGGATGGTGACGAGCGGCAACACGGCGGTGGGGATCATCGCCGTGGGCGTGGCCCGCGCCGCCTACGAGGAGGCGCTGGCCTACGCGAGACAGCGCGTCCAAGGCGGCAAGGTCATCTTCGAGCATCAAGCCATCAAGCTGAAGCTCTTCAACGCCTACCGCCAGATCGAGGCGGCGCGGGCGCTCCTCTGGAAGTCCGCTTGGCAGATCAGCATCGGCCAGCCCCACCTGCCCACCGCCATGGCCGCCCGCACCGTGGCCAGCGACATGGCGATGCAGGTCACCGCCGACATGGTGCAGATCTTCGGCGGCTACGGCATCTCCAAGGAGCACCCGGTGGAGAAGTTCTACCGCGACGCCAAGTTGCTCCAGATCATGGACGGCACCAACGAGCTGGTCTCGCTCAAGGCGGCGGACTATCTGTAGAGGATCTCTAAGGGTGGTGGGCGTGGCCCGAGGAACGCCACAGGTTGCCCGCCGGCGCCTCGCTTCGCGTTGGCCTGGTGGCCGAGATGTGGGCCTCTACCTCGGCCCAGCGTGAGGGCGGCTGAGAAGGTGGGATGACGAGCGCCCTGAGAAGCTATCTCGATACGCAGCGGCAGGAGATCCTCGGCCGCTGTACCGCCTGCGGCGACTGCTTCCAGGTCTGCCCTATCGTCTCTCTCACGCCCCTGAAGGGCGCCTCGCCCGAGGGGGTGGTGACGGGCGTGCTGGAGGCGCTGCGGGGCAAGCCCGCGCCCGGTGAGGCTGTCGCATGGGCCGAGGCCTGCACCCGCTGCGGCCTCTGCATCGAGCGCTGTCCGGAGGGGGTGAACCCGCGCAAGATGCTGGCCCTCACCGAGGGCCTGGTCCATGAGGCCGCGGGCGCGCAGGCGGGCAGCCGGTTCTTCCGCCTCATGTCGCGGAACATCCGGCTCCTGAGCGGGCTCCAGCTCAGCCACCAGAACCTCGCCGGCATCCAGGGTCCGCCCCAGGACCAGGCGGACGTGGTCTTCTACGTCGGCTGCAACCTCCTCTCCACGCCCCACATCATCCTCAACGTGATGGAGTTGCTCAGCGCCCTCGGGGTCGATTACCGGGTCGCCGGCGGGACCGGCTACTGCTGTGGCGTGATCCACTTCGTCGGCGGGGAGCTGGAGGCCACGGGAAAGGTCACGGGCCACCTATTCTCCAAGCTGGCCGCCTTCCGGCCCCGGACCGTCCTCACCTGGTGCCCCACCTGCGAGATGTTCCTGGGCGAGACCATGGCCGGATTGGGGCAGCACGAGTTCGAGCTCCAGCACGTCACCGATTTCCTGGTGGCCCACCTGGATGTCCTGAAGGAGCGAATGTCGAAACCCATACCCCGGCGCGTCGCCGTCCACGGCCACGGCGGCCTGCCCCACATCAGCGACAACGTGCGGCGGCTCCTCGGCGCCATCCCCGAGCTCGATCTGGTCGAGCTCCACGACGGCGGTGAGCTGGGGTATAGCTGCAACGTGGGCGGCCTGCTGCGGGTGCCCAGCCTTCAGGCGGAGGTGCAGGCCGCGGTCTGGCAGCAGGCCCGGGCCATCGGCGCCGACGAGCTGGTGGACCTCTACCACGGCTGCCACCGCCTCCTCTGGGACGAGGGGGGCCTGCGGGTCCGAAACTTCACCGACCTCCTGGTGGAGGCGATGGGCCTGCCCTCCCACGAGGACCGGTTCCAGCGCTACCGGGGGATGCCCGGCCCCCAGCAGGTGCTGGAGGCGGCCCGAGACCTGATGCGAGAGAACGCCATCGACCCGGCCCAGGTGGAGCGAGTGCTCCCGGCGCTGTTCCAGCGGTAGGAGGGCTCCCATGCCGCTAGCAGCTAGTGCCTATGCAACTTAATCCTCACCTACGCTGATGGCGAGCTGCCGGGCGGCTGTCTGAAGCTGTTCCCTCACCCCCGGCCCCTCTCCCTCGTCAACGAGGGAGAGGGGCCGGGGGTGAGGGAGTGTCAATACCGCAGCATACTCAGCGCGGAAAAAAAGTTGGAGGGGCATTAGCTCTCCTCGCCCGCAGCCTCCTGCTGCACCAGATGGGCGCGGCCGTCCTCTTCCTCCACCGTGATCCAGCGGCCCCGGATGGTGCGGCCGCTGGGGTCCACCTCGGCGCGCAGGGCGGCTAGCTCCTCCTCGGAGGGGAGGTCGAAGGTCTCTACCGATGGCGCCATGAGCGGCTTAAACTCCATCTGAGCCAGCACGTCGTCGACGGTGGCCCAGGGGGCGACGGCAAGCAGGCGCATGCGGCGGCTCTCCTCGTCGAAGTCAAAGACGGCCATCTCCGTCACCACCCGCCAGGGGCCCGTGTCGGCTGGCAGGCCCGCTCGCTGGCGAGCATCGGGGCTGCCGTCCAGGAAGCCGGGCGAGGACATGAAGTCCAGCTTGTTGACGAACTTGCGCCCCTGCTGGCGGGTCATCAGGATGGTGCGCCAGCAGAGGGAGGCGATCTCGTTGGCGCCGCCCGGCCCGCCAAAGCGGCGCGCCGGCCGCTCGTACGCTGCCCCGACGAAGGTGGAGTTGAAGTTGCCGTACTGGTCCACCTGGACGGCGGCCAGCACGCCGTAGTCGATGTAGCCCAGCCCGGCGTGGAAGTCCACCGTGTTCATGTCGGTCCAGGCGACGGCCCGGTAGCCGGCGGCGCTGGACGCGATGAGGAAGGCCGGCGCCGGCATCTGGACGGCCGGCGCGATGGTGCCGTCCTCGACGACATAGGTGAGGTTAGGCGTGCGCAGGCGCTTCGACAGAAGCACGGCGATGAGGGGCGGCCCGCCGATGGCGACGAAGTACAGCCTCTCCTCCTCCATCATCCGGGCGGTGGTGCAGATGATCTGCTCCATGTCCGTGAAGGTGCGTGTCGTGCTCATTCGTAGTAGCCCTCCCGGATCGTCTCCTCGGCGCGGAGGCGCTCCATCTTCTCCTGGCCGACGCGCTGTTCCAGCATCTCCTCGTGGGAGGAGACGCTGAACGCCCACTTGTCCAGATATTCGGCCATCTTGCCCTGGACCTGGGCCGCCCCGAACTCCATTAGGTGCTCCACGTCGGCCCGGTAGAGGCCGGGCACGGAGCCGGGGTAGCCACCGAAGGGAGCGTGGACGACGGCATCGACCATGTAGTAGGGGACCCGGGTCTGCTGGGGGTGGCGGCGGATCTCCTCGTTGGGGATGATCTCCTCGGTGGAGAGGACCACCTTCCGGGAGGCCATGGCCGTCTCCACCGGGGCGACGCCGGCGCCGAAGATGCGGGCGTTGCCGAACTCGTCGCACTGGTTGACGTGGATGAGGGCCACGTCCGGGTTGAGGGCGGGTACCAGGCAGACGGCCTGGCCGGTGTAGGGGTCCTCGATGAGCTTGGTGCCGGAGGTGCGGAAGACGTCGGTGCCGCCCAGGTAGCGCAGGGGCAGGAAGGGGACGCCCAGGGCGCCCGCCAACTGGCGGTAAGCCAGCGCGCCGTTGCTCCACTCGAAGAGCTGGACGCGGCCCTCCGCCATCGCTTCGTGGATCACCCGGCCCACCTCCATCCAGCCTACGTCGATGCGGCTCACGCAGCCCGCGGCCACCAAAAGGGTGGCGTCGTGGGCGGTGAACTTGGCGGCGATCCAGAGGTCGCGCTTGCGCTGGCGGATGAGCTCGCGCATGAGGGAGGCGGGCCCGCGGTTCCAGATGTTGCAGTCGTAGCTCAGGTAATCGCCGTCCTGGACGAAGCGCTCGATGGCCTCGTGCTCGGACATCACTTTGGAGACGAGCCGCCGCTCCTTGTGGTCGCGGACGTGGCGGCGGAAGCCGTCGGGGTCGGGTGGCTTGAAGACGCCGGTGCCGGCGGCCAGGACGCTCATCCTTCGCCCTCCCTAGGTGCCAGTCCGGGGATGGCCAGTTGCCATTCCAGGTTGAGGGCGTGGCTCAGGTACTTCAGCTCGGCGTCGCGCCAAGGCAGCGGGGCCGGCTCCTGGAGCATCCCTTCCTGCTTCATCTCCTCCACTACCTGCGAGTCCTCCTCGAAGGGCTTCCCGTGCTGCATCTCAAAGAAGATCTCCTCGAAGGGGTGCTTGCTGGTCTGACCGCCCGCCTCCCACGATTCGGCCGGGTAGCCGACGGACATGAGGCAGACGGGGATGGCCGTCTCCGGCAGGTTGAGAAGCTTGCCGATCTGCTCCAGGCGGGGGCTGCTCATCAGGCAGGTGCCCAGCCCCTCGTCCCAGGCCACGAAGGTCGCCTGGGCCACCGCCTGCCCAACGTCCATGAAGGCGAGGGGTGCCACCGCCATCTGCTCCCAGGCGGCACCGAAGGCGGGCCGCAGGTTCCGCTCAATGATCGCTTTGGTCGCCTCCACGTCCTCGCCGATGCGCCGCTGCTCCGCCAGGTTCTTCAGGTCATCGATCCATTTGTTGACCTCGTAGGACATCTTGTCGTGGTACCAGAGGATGAAGCAGGGGGCGGTCTGCATCTGCTGGTAGCCCAGGGGCGGAGTGATCGCCTTGATCAGCTCCGGGGAGGCCTGGTCCTTCCAGATGACGATGGCGCGCGCCACGGTGACGTTGCCCACGCAGGAGGCGAGCCGCGCCGCCTGCAACATCTTCTGCACCTTCCACCGCTCCACCGGCCGGAAGGGCAGATAGTAGCGGATGCTGCGTCGATTGCCGATGACCCGCTTGACTTCCATTCAGTGACCTCTCCTTTTGCTCCTCAATTAGATGGCAAGAATGTGGACGCAGGTGGCGGCCGCCTCGCCGCGCACCATGCCGCCGCCGTTCTCCGTCATGCCGACCTTCGCCCCTTGCACCTGCCGGTCGCCGGCCTCGCCGCGCAGCTGGGTCCAGATCTCGTAGATCTGCGCCACCCCCGTCGCGCCGATGGGGTGGCCCTTGGCCAGCAGCCCGCCGCTGGTGTTCACCGGCAGCCGGCCGCCCAGCCCGGTGACCCCTTCATCGATGAGCCGGCCGCCCTCGCCCTCGCCGCAGAGGCCCAGCTCCTCGTAGAGCATCAGCTCGGCCGGGGCGGTCGCGTCGTGCAACTCGAGGACGTTTACGTCCCGGGGGGTCAGGCCCGCCATCTCGAAGGCGCGCTGGGCGGCGCGGGCGCTCTCGCCCATGCCGTCCTCCGCCTGGGTGTCCGACCCGGTGACGAGGGAGGAGCCGCGCACCCACACCGGCTTGGTGGTGAACTGGCGCGCCTTCTCCTCGCTGACCAGGATGGCCGCCGCGGCGCCGTCGCCGATGGGGGAGCACATGAGACGGGTGAGCGGCTCCGAGATCAGGGGCGAGGCCAGGATCTCCTCCAGCGAGTAGACCTCTCGATACTGGGCGTGGGGGTTGAGGCTGCCGTGGTAGTGGTTCTTCACCGCGATGCGGGCGAACTGCTCCTTGGTGGTGCCGTAGCGCGCCATGTGGGCCCGCGCGCCCGCGGCGTAGAGGTCCATGAACAGGCTGCGGGACTTGCCGGCCCCGCTCTCCGCGCCCGCCTTCTCCTCCGAGGGCGGCTTCAGCCGCTGGGTGAGCTCCTTGAGCTGCTCCACGTCGACGGCGGAGCCGAAGGCCGCCATCGTCCGGCCCTTGTCCTCCGAGTACATCTTCTCCACCCCCAGGGCGAGGGCGACGTCGTACATGCCGGAGGCAACGTAGAGCCAGGCGACCTGGAAGGCGGTAGACGAGCTGGCGCAGGCGTTCTCGGTGTTAATGATGGGGATCTTGTCGATCCCCATCTCCCGCAGCATCACTTGGCCGCGAACGCACTCCTGGCCGGTGAGGAGCCCGGCGGCCGCGTTGCCAACGACGGCCACCTGGAGCGCCTTTTTGTCCGTGCCGGCCGACTGCAGCGCCTCGGTGACGGCCTCGTTGGCCAGCCACTTCAGCCCGCGGTCCTGGTACTTGGCGAAGCGGGTCATGCCCGCGCCTACGATAGCGACGCTTCTCATGTTCGTGTCCTTTCCACGCTAGGTCTCCGGGTGTTGGCCGCACCATTATAGATCACGTATAGATCACGCGCGCAATAGATGACGAGCGCGTGCTCGCTCAGACCTGGCTTGGACACTACGGTCGACGCTCAGACCCTTCCCAGTGCCGAACCGCTCGTTTCCTGCGGGCCATACGGCCCAACTGCTAGCCCAGGCGGGAGGGCCGTGCGGCTCTTCCTGCCTCGATGGGCCATTTGGCCCCCCATCCATGGGCCATTCGGCCCTATCATCGCCAACTTAGCAATCGCTAAATTAAGCGCACACAGGAGGTGGGGTATGCCCGACGCTACCTTCGACGCGATCATCATCGGCGCAGGCCACAACGGGATGGCCCTGGGCACCTACCTGGCCAAATGCGGCTGGGAGGTGGCGATCTTCGAGAAGCGGACCGAGGAGGGCGGCGGCCTTTGCACGGAGGAGCTGACCCGGCCCGGCTTTCTCCACAACGTCCACTGCAACTACCACACGCTGGTGGGCGTCTGCCCGGTGTACGACGACCTGGACCTCTATAGCCACGGCCTGGAGTACATCCACCCGCCGGTGCAGATGGGCAGCGTCTTCCCGGACGGCACCGCTCTCACTGTGCACGCCGACATCGATAAGACGTGCGCCTCCTTCGCCCGCTTCTCCGAGAAGGACGCGGAGACCTTCCGGCGGCTGCACGACGAGGTGAAGGGCTACCTGGACCTCATCCTGCGCACGCTGATGTACTCGCCTCCTATTCCGTTGCTGGACATCACCAAGGCGCTGGTGGTCTGGAAGGTGGCGGAGAAGTCGGAGTTTCTCAGCGTCCACTTGCGCAACATGACCATCACCCAGTTCCTGGACGAGCATTTCGAGAACGACAAGATCAAGGCCCAGCTCGCCTTCCAGGCCGCCATCTCCGGCTATTCTACGGACCGTAAGGGGCTGGGCGTCTCCTTCCCCCTCCTGGTGGGCAAGATGGACAACTGGCACGTCTGCGTCGGCGGCTCCCACCAGCTCGCCCACGCTCTGTGGGAAGCCTTCGCCCACGCCGGCGGAAGCGTCTTCCTCAACACGCCCGTGGCCGGCATCCTCACCGAGAACGGAAAGGCCACCGGCGTCCGGCTCTACGACGGGAGCGAGGTGCGGGCGCGCCACGTCGTCGCCAGTACCATCGACCTGGAGCAGACCTTCCTGAAGATGCTCCCCCGGGAGCGGCTGGCGAGCGAGCTGGTCCAGCAGGTGGAGCAGTACCCGCACATGGACTGGTCCTACTACAGCGTGCACCTGGCCCTGCGGGAGCCGCCCCAGTACCGGGCCGCCGAGTTCGACCCGGACATCCAGCAGGCCTGGGTGCTGAACGTCGGCTACGCCAACCTGGACGATCTGAACCAAGAGTGGAAGACGGTTCGTGCGGGCAAGCTGCCTGACCCCAAGCCCAACTGCGCCGTGAACACCCTCTTCGACCCGTCGGACGCGCCCGACGGCTACTACACCGGCCTCATGCGCCAGTTCGCGCCCATCGGCATCGGCAAGGGCGGCTTCGAGGCCTGGGATGAGATGGCCAACCCCTACGGCGAGCGCTGCATCGACGCTTGGAACGAGTACGCCCCTAATATCAAGCAGGCCATCATCGAGTGGGTGCCCTACACGCCCCTGGACATCTCGCGGCGGCTGATCAACATGGTGCGGGGCGATTGGATGAGCGGTCTCATCGACCTGAACAACCTGCTGACGGAGCGGCCCTTCCCTGACCTGTCCCAGTACCGGACGCCCTTCCAGGGACTCTACATGTCCGGGGCCACCCAGCACCCCCACGGCTTCATCACCTTCGCGCCGGCCTACAACGCCCTGCAGGCCATCGCGGAGGATCACAAGTTGGAGCGATGGTGGCAGTGACGAACACCTTCTCCGACAATGGAGCGCTCCCCGTCACCGTCGCCGCCGGCGACGAGGCGAGCGGCCTGGCGCGGATCATCGCCCAGTATCTGGAGCAGATCCTGGGCGACTCGCCGGAGAAGCGGGCCGAGGCCGCGGCGTTGCGCGGCCGCCTGGGCCTCCTCGCCCGCGAGGGCGATGTGGCCGTCACGATCGTCTTCGAAGACGGCGGCATCGCCATCGAGGAGGGGCTCCAGGAGCCGGATGCCGTCGTGAGCGGCGAAGTCGAGTTCTTGATGCACCTCCTGGCCGGCCGGGCGAACCTCGCCTGGGAGGTGTGCGGGGGGACCGTGGCCTTCCGGCCCGACCTCCGGCGTCCACTGTTCGGCTATCAGGCGTACCGCTTGATGCGCCTGCCGGGCGTGCATCTGTGGAGCGGACTGCCGCGCCCGCCAGCGCGCGCGGTGGTGGTGACGGCGGTCGTCGTTGGTGCCGTGCTGCTGGCGTGGCGCGCCCGTAGCCGGAGTACGGGAGGTGCACATGGCTGAGGCGACCTTCGATGCGGTGATCATCGGTGCGGGCCACAACGGGCTCACGCTGGGAGCGTACCTGGCGAAGGCAGGTCTCTCCGTCGGCATCTTTGAGGGCCGGCACGAGGACGGCGGCGGCGCCAACACGGAGGAGGCCACCGTCCCCGGCTTCCACCACAACCTCCATGCCCAGTACATGGAGTTCATCGACTACATGCCCATCTACCACGACTTCCGGTTGGAGAAGATGGGCGCCCGCATGATCTACCCGGACGTGCAACTGGGCATCACCTTCGCCGACGGCCGGCCGCCCATCATCATCTATCGGCCCGATCCCGAACTGGAGAAGAAGACGCACCAGAGCATCGCCCAGTACTCCAAGCACGACGCCGACACCTGGTGCGATCTGAAGCGCAAGGTGATGGAGCGGGACCGGGTGATGGCTGGCTTCCTGTACAGGGCTCCGGAGGCCGAGGACGATGAGCAGGGCGCAATGGCAACCATGGGCGGCGTCATGGGCCTTGCCGCCGAACTGGGCCTCACGATGACCGACTTCGGCAAGGCGCCCAAAGTGATCATCGACCGGCTCTTCGAGTCCACTGAGCTGAGGGCGCTGCTCTACCGTCAGTGTGTCGAGTGGGGGAGCAACGTGCACGCCGGCAACGGCTTTGGCTTCGTCCTCTCTGTCCTCTGGTTGAGTGCCATCCACAAAATGTCGGTCGGTGGCACCCACACCCTGGCTCACGCCATGGCCAACGCCTGCCTGAAGCAGGGGGCCTGTATCCGCTACGGCAAGCCGGTGGTGAAGATCCTGCTGAAGGACGGCCGCGCGACCGGCATCCAGCTCAAGGACGGGACGGAGATCGAGGCCAAGCTGCTCGTCGCCTCCAACGTCGACCCCAGGCAGACCTTCATCAACTTCATCGGCGAGGAGAACTTGGAAGCGTTCCGGCGCGAGCGGCTGGCCAACTGGCGCTTCGGGCCTGAGCACGTCCTGGGCACACCCTCCTTTGCCCTCCACCAAGCCCCGGCCTACAAGTCGGCCCGTCATAACCCGGACATCGACCGCTGCTTCTACACGGTCGTCGGCTTCGAGACGGCGGAACAGATGTCGGAGTACATCATCCAGGCCTACGGCGGCGCCATTCCGGACCGGCCGGGCGCAGGCACCTGGGTCAACTCCCTCTGGGACCCCACCCAGGCGCCGCCCGGCAAGCACGCCATGAACGGCTGGTTCTTCTTCCCCAAAGCCTCGTGCCTGACGCCGGAGGAATGGGACGACGTACGCGCCACCTACAACGACCGATTCCTCAAGCTGTGGGCCGAGTACGCCCCCAACATGACCCGCGAGAACGTCATCGCCGACCGGCTCTATACGGCCTTCGATATCGAGAAGAAGATCGGCATGCCGGAGGGCGACTTCTCCCACGGACGCCCCGGAGGCGGCACAGGCATGGTCGGCGCCAGGGGCTACCAGTACCGGACCGAGTTCCCCGGCCTATATCTGTGCGGTGCGTCGGCCGGCGGTGGGGGCATCAGCGCCGCGCCCGGCTACAACGCCTTCAAGGTGATCTGCCACGACTACAAGCTGCCCAAGGTGTGGCAGCAGGAATGTCGGGACTACTAACAGGGAGTGGGACATGCCGGCTATCTATACACGTCCGTGGTACGACAACATGAAGGAGATCCTCAACCGCAGCGATGAGGTGACCAAGAACGCGCCCCGCGGGGTGTGGCACGTGCTGGCCGAGATCCGGGGCGACGGTGTCTCGCCCTACATGGCGGCTGATGAGGTGAAGCGCTTCGCTATCGTCCTCAATGACGGCAAGTGCGATAGCTACGAGGAGCTGACGGAGGCGCCGCCTCGCAAGGACTTCGAGTTCATCCTGGAGCTGCCCGCCGCCCTCTTCGAGCAGATCGTGGCCAATCAGACGGACCCGGTGGAGTCCGGCCTCAAGGGCGCCATCAAGATTATCGGCGACATGCGGGTGATGATCCAGAATGCGGAGCTGGTGAATGTCCTCTCGGACATCTACCAGCGCGAGGTGGAGACGGAGTGGCCCAAGGGGATGCCCCCCTACTCGACAGGAGGTGCGCGATGACGGAGGCAGGGCTCATGCTGAGCGCCCTCGGCCAGAAGGGGAGGGCGCGAGGCGCGTCCTACCGTTCCTGGGAAGACCTCTACCGCCGGAAGTGGACGTGGGATCGGGTGGTGAAGGGCACCTGCAACCGGGCCGACTGCATCGCCGCCTGTACCCTGAACCTCTTCGTCAAGGACGGCATCGTCTGGCGGGAGGAGCAGAACGCCATGTACGCCCAGACCAACGCCTCGGTGCCGGACTTCAACCCCCGCGGCTGCCAGAAGGGCATGGTCTACAGCGACCTGATGTACGACGCCACCCGCATCAAGTACCCCTTGCGCCGGGTGGGCGAGCGGGGCTCCGGCAAGTGGGAGCGCATCTCCTGGGAGGAGGCGCTGACCGAGATCTCCGACAAGGTCATCGACGTCTGCCTGGAGGACGGGCCGGAGAGCGTCGTCTACGACTTCGGCACCACCAACTTGGACTTCGGGCCCGGCACGCCGGCCGAGCAGCACCTGTTCCAACTGGTGGGCACCAGCGCGCTGGACGAGTGGGCCGGCGTGGGCGACCTGCCCATGGGCGCCATCCAGACCTGGGGCCTCTTCAACGCTGACGGCACGTCCGATGACTGGTTCAACGCCGAGACGATCCTGGTCTGGCTGGGCAACCCCGTCTACACCCGGGTGCCGGACGTCCACTACATGTGGGAGGCACGCTACAAGGGGGCCCAGATCATCACCATCGCGCCGGACTATAACGCCACCGTCGTCCACTCCGACCTGTGGGTGAACCTCCGGGTCGGGTCTGACGCCGCCCTCGCCCTGGCCATCTGTCAGGTCATCCTGGAGGAGGGGCTGATCAAGGAACGCTACGTCCAGGAGCAGACGGACCTGCCCTTCCTGCTGCGGGAGGACACCCGCCGCTTCCTCCGCCAGTCCGACCTCGTCGAAGGCGGCAAGGACAACGTCTTCTACTTCTGGGACCGCGCTACCAATTCGCTGCGGGAGGCGCCGGGGACGGCCGGCCAGCCAGAGCCGTCCATCGCCCTGGGCGACCTGGACCCCGCCCTGGAGGGCCGGTTCGAGGTGGAGCTCGCCACGGGCGAGCGGGTCTCCGTGCGCCCCGTCTTCGAGCTGCTGCGGGAGCGCCTGCGGGACTACACGCCGGAGCAGGCCGCCAAGATCACCGGCGTGAGCGCCAAGGTCATCCGCAGGCTGGCCCACCAGGTTGCGGCCAGCCCGGCGGTGCTGGTCTTCTGCTCGTGGGGCGCCTGCAAGCACTACCACATGGACCTCTTCCAGCGGGCCATCATCCTCATCCTTGCCCTCACCGGCAACACCGGCAAGCGGGGCGCCGGCATGCGCATCGGCGCCTGGTGGAACATGGCCCTCAGTTACAACCGGAACATCGGGCGGATGATAGAGGCGCAGGGTCCCAGCGAGCGTCCGAAGGTGCGGGATCTCGAGGAGATGATGAAGTCGATGATGCGCGCCAACAGCCCGGTGTCGCCGACCATGGTCTGGCTGTACGCCCACGACGAGGGATACCGGAAGCTGGTCGATACCGACTCCTACCATGACCCCGATCTCCCCCGCCCGGTGGGAGAATATGTGCGGGAGGCGCTGGACAAGGGCTGGATGCCCCTGTACCCCAAGGAGGGCAAGCCGCCTAGGGTCTTCCTTTACACCGGCATGAACCCGCTGCGCCGCTGGCCGGCGCCCGACGTCATCCGCGAGAACCTCTGGGCGAAGCTGGAGCTCATCGTCACCTGGGAGTTCCGCATGTCCAGCTCGGCCATGTACTCGGACATCATCCTGCCGGCGGCCGGCTGGCACGAAAAGTCCGGCATCAAGTTCTGCCAGAGCTACGTGCCCTACGTCTGCGTGGGCGAGAAGGCGGTGGAGCCCCTCTACGAGTCCAAGAACGAGTTCGACATCATGGCCCGCCTGGCGGCCACCCTCGAGCGGCGCGCCCGGGAGCGGGAGGAGGGCGAGTACACCGACGCCTTCGGTCGCGAGCACGACCTGCGGGAGATCGCCCGCCTCTGGAGCTTCGACGGCCAGTTCGGGGAGGGCGACGCCGAGAAGGCGCTGGGCGTGGCCTTCGAGCTGTCGGAGCCCATCGGCGATGTCACCTGGGAGGAGGCCGCTCGCGCCGGCGCTGTGCGGGTGACCAGCGGCGGCAGCTACGGGCCCATCACCGCCATCACCAGCGACGTGCGCGTGGACGAGACGGTCTACCCCTGCGCCTGGTTCGTGGAGGGGAAGGAGCCGTGGCCCACCCTCACCGGCCGCCAGCAGTTCTACATCGATCACCCCTGGTACTTGGAGTTGGGGGAGGAGCTGCCGATGCACAAGGAGTCGCCGCCGGCCGGCGGCGACTATCCGCTCCGGATGACCGGCGGCCATACCCGCTGGAGCATCCACGCCATCTTCCGCTCCAACCGCACCCTGCTCCGGCTCCAGCGCGGCGGGCCGGTGATGTACGTCAGCCCGAAGGACGCCGCAGCGCGCGGGCTGCAGGACCATGACGTGGCCTGGGTGCAGAACGACGTGGGCGGGTTCAAGGTCCACGTCAAGCTGGCGCCCGGCGTCCAGCCCGGGCAGGTGGTGATGTACCACGCCTGGGAGCCGTACCAGTTCGAGCGGTGGTCGGGGCAGCAGGCGGTCAACCCTTCGCCGTGGAAGCCCCTCCACCTGGTGGGCGATTACGGCCAGCTCCAGTACCGCTTCGCCCTGGCCCAGCCCAGCAACATCTCGCGGGCGATGACGGTGGAGCTGACGAAGACGAACTGAGAAAGGAGCACAGTCATGCTGGTAAAGCGCGTCGACGCCAAGAAGGAGGAGCTGCTGGACCCGGCTGGCGCCGCCTGGCGCAAGAGCCGCGGTAGCAAGGTGGTCCTTTCGCCCACTCCCCTGGACATACAGCCGACGGAGTACGTCCGCGTCTCCTGGCGGGGACGCCCCTACGGCAAGGTCCCCAGCATGCGGGTGAGCGCCCTCCACAACGGCCGCGACATCTTCTTCCGCCTGGTGTGGGAGGACGATTCCGCGGACAGCAAGATCGCCGATACCAACCAGTTCGTGGACGCCGTCGCCGTGCTCTTCCCGATTGCCGCTGACGCCCCCCTCATCGGCATGGGGATCAAGGGGAAGCCGGTGAACGCCTGGTTCTGGCGCGCCGACTGGGAGCAACCGAAGAACGTGGCCGCCGAGGGCATGGGCACGACACAGCGTCGCGATGACCCCGCCCTCGCCGCCAAGGCACGGCACACGCGCGGCCAGTGGGACGTGGTCATCTCGCGCTCGCTGAACGGGAAGCGGGCGCCCAAGGGCACGGCGACCTTGCAGGCGGGCACGATATCCAAGATCGCCTTCGCCATCTGGCAGGGCGCCAACCAGGAGCGGGCCGGCATCAAGGCCTTCTCTCTGGACTGGCAGGAGCTACAGATCGAGGCGTAATAGAAAGCGAGGCTCCCCATGGCTGAGCAGCAAGTTCAACGGCAGGTGGCCTTCGTCTTCGACCTGAACAAGTGCCTGGGCTGCCAGACCTGCACCATCTCCTGTAAGACCCTCTGGACCGACCAGCCCGGCATGGAGTACATGTGGTGGAACATCGTCAACACCATGCCCGGTCGGGGCACGCCCCGCGACCGCGACCAAATGGGCGGCGGCTTCGATGCGGGAGGGAACGCCCGGCCCGGCGTCCTGCCCAGCGCCGCTGACTTCGGCGAGGCCTGGGAGTTCAACTATGACGAGGTGTTCTACGGCGGCAAGGGCCAGTCCGCCTACCTCCACCCCCGTCGGCCGGGCACCAACGGCGTAGCGGAGGCACCGGACTGGGGCCCCAACTGGGACGAAGACCAGGGCGCCGGCGAGTACCCCAACAGCTACTACTTCTACCTGCCCACCATCTGCATGCACTGCGCTAACCCCGCCTGCCTGGCGGCCTGCCCCCGCCAGGCCATCTTCAAGCGGGAGGAGGACGGCATCGTCCTCATCGACGAGGAGCGGTGCGACGGCTATCGCTTCTGCATGGAGGCCTGCCCGTACAAGCGCATCTATTTCAACCAGCCCCGCTCCATCTCCCAGAAGTGCGTGGCGTGCTTCGCCCGGCTGGAGCAGGGCGTGGCCCCCGCCTGCGTCCGTCAGTGCCCCGGCCGCGTCCGCCACTTCGGCTACCTGGACGACCCGGAGAGCGACGTACACAAGCTGGTGGAGGTGTGGAAGGTGGCGCTGCGGCTCCACCCGGAGTGGGGGACCAAGCCCAACGTCTACTACGTGCCTCCCCTCTCCCCTTACCGCTTCGACGAGAACGGCGACATCGACGAAGCGAACTCGCGCATCCCGATGGAGTACCTGCGCTCCCTCTTCGGCCTGGAGGTGGATGGCGTCCTGGCCACCCTCAAGGAGGAGATGGCCAAGGCGCGCCGCGGCGAGCGGTCAGAGCTGATGGACATCCTCATCGCCTACCGCTGGCAAGACATGTTCAAGCCCTTCGTCCAGGATCCGGGCGAGCTGGAGCGCCCACCGGTGAAAGCATGATGCGCGTCGAGGGATTGACCACGGCAGAGCAGACCGAGGCGGCCGCCCGCAGCCAGCTCTACCGGCTGCTGGCCAACGGCTTCGCCTTCCCCGACCGCGCCTTCTTCGCCGCCCTCGGCAACGGCAGCTATCGACGAGAGGTGGAGGAAACGGCGCAGGCGCTGCCCTACGCCCTCGATTGCACCCCGGACGGCCTCGGGGCGTCCGGGCAGTACGTCGACTTCCAGGCGGAGTACCTCCGCCTGTTCGAGGCGGCGATGGGCATGCCGCCCTGCCCCCTCTACAGCGGCCTCTACCGGGGCGGCCGCAAGGCGGTGATGGAGGAGCTGACCCGCTTCTACAACTTCTTCGGGCTCTCCGTGGAGCAGGGCGCCGGGGAGCTGCCGGACCACCTGACCATGGAGCTGGAGTTCATGCACTTCCTCACCTTCAAAGAGCTGGTCGCCGTCCATGGGGGCGGGGATCCAGCGCCCTACCGGCGCGCCCAGGGCGACTTCCTCGAGCGGCAGCTCACATCCTGGTTGCCAAAGCTGGAGGAGCGGCTGGAGAGGCTGTCGCCGCCACCTTTCTATGCTGCGCTGGCCTCTCTCACCAGCGCGCTCACCCACCTGGAGCACGCCTATGTGCGCGAGCTGACCTCGGCGGTCCTAGAAGGAACGTGAGCAATGCCAGCCGTCATCTGCGTTGTGGGCCAGAAGAACGTAGGGAAGACGGCGCTCATCGAGCGCCTCCTGCCGGAGCTGGTCGCCCGCGGCCGCCGGGTGGCCACCATTAAGCACGACGCCCACGACTTCGAGATCGATATCCCCGGCAAGGACACCTGGCGCCATCGCCAGGCGGGGAGCCGCACCACCATCATCGCCTCCTCCTCTAAGGTCGCCATGGTGCGGCTGATGGAGCGGGAGGCGGAGTTGGAGGAGTTGCTCCGGCTGGTGGAGCCCTCCTACGACCTGGTGCTCATCGAGGGGTTCCGGCGGAGCCCGCTGCCCAAGATCCTCATCCACCGGCCTGAGGCGGGGAAGGAGTCGCCGGCTATCCTCGGCGACGTGTGGGCCGTCGTTACCGAGGAGGAGACCGACATCGCAAGGAGCGCGCCCCGGTTCCGGCCCGATGACGTGGCCGGCCTGGTCGACCTCATCGAGCAGCGGCTCTTGGGCGGGCCGGCCCAGGCGTCCGCCTGGAACCTGCCGGCGCTGCTGGCGGAGGCCGGTCGACAGCACGGCCACCTCTGCCCGGGCCAGGTCTTGGGGGTGCGCATGGCCATCCTGGGCTGCGAACGGCTCGGCATCCCCGACCCCAAGTCGTCCAAGCGGGTGGTCGTTTTCGTGGAGACCGACCGCTGCGGCGCCGATGCTGTCCAGACGGTCACCGGCTGCACCCTGGGCAAGCGCACGCTGAAGTTCATGGACTACGGCAAGCTGGCGGCCACGTTCCTCGATACCAAGACGGGCCGGGCGGTGCGCATCTGCGCCCGCGAGAGCGCCCGAGAGGCCGCCCAGCGCTTCGCGCCCGAGGAGCCGGACCCCCACCGGGCCCAGCTCCGCGCCTACAAGGCCCTCCCGGACGACGAGCTGTTCACCGTCCAGGAGGTGCGCGTGGAGCTGAGCGAGACAGACCTGCCCGGCCGCCCGCGCCGTCGGGTGACCTGCGAGCGCTGCGGCGAGGCGGTCAGCGACGCCCGCGAGGTGTCCGCGGGCGGCCGGACGCTCTGCCGGGCGTGCGCGGGCGGCTCCTACTACGCGCCCATCCAGGAGCGGGTGCGGAAGGAGGCCCGGTCATGACGCGTGAGGTCATCGGCGCGGTGCTCGCCGGCGGACGTGGGCGTCGTATCGGCGGCGACAAGCCGTCGCTGGAGGTCGCCGGGCAGACGCTGGTGCGCCACGCCGTGGATGCCCTGCGTCTGGCGGGGCTGGACATCGCCCTGGTGCTCCGGCCCGGCCAGCCGGTACCCCTTACCAGCCACACGGTGGCCGTCATCCGGGACGAGGTGGAGGACACCGGGCCCCTGGGCGGTCTCCACGCCCTCCTGCGCTGGCTGCCGGTCGAGTGGGCGCTGGTCGCGCCCTGCGATCAGCCCTTCCTGGCGCCGGAGCTGCTGCGAGGGCTGCTGACGGAGCCCAGGGACGATGTGGAGGTCATCGTTGGGCGGCCCGGAGACCTCTTAGAACCGCTGCCCGGCCTCTATCGCCGCACCTGCCTGCGCGCCGTCGAAGAGGCGCTGGCCCGCCCCGGGCGGGAGCGCAGCCTGGGCGAGCTCCTCTCCTCGCTGCGGGTGCAGGCCGTACCGAAGGAGGCGCTGCGCCGTTGGGACGCCGAGCTCCTCTCCTACGTGAACGTCAATACGCCGGCCGACCTGGCGCGGGCCCGCGCCATCGTCGCCTCGGCCGGTGCGGAACATCGAGCGTCTGAACAGTTCGTGGGTCAGCGGAGGTGAGCCATGCCTGCTCGAACGAGAAGCACGACGAACGGGGGTGCAACGGAAGACCGCTACCGCCAGCGCTGGCGCTGGGACAGCGTCGCCTGGGGTAGCCACTGCGTGGACTGCTACCCCAGCAACTGTCCCCACCGCGTCTACGTCCGCGACGGCAAGGTGGTGCGCGAGGAGCAGGCGGGCACCTTCCCCACCATCGAGCGGGACGTGCCGGACATGAACCCCGCCGGCTGCCAGAAGGGCGCCATGTGGAGCCAGATGCTCTACGGCCAGGAGCGCGTCCTCTACCCGCTGAAGCGTGTGGGGGCCCGCGGCTCGGGCAAGTGGCGGCGGGTCTCCTGGAACGAGGCGCTGACCGACATCGCCGACAAGCTCATCGACGCCATCCAGGAGGTGGGCCCGGAGTCCATCATCCGCATCGGCGAGCCGGCGGAGGGCGGCACCCAGGCGCTCATCTGCGGGGGCGCCATCGTCGGCCGGCTGGGTGGCATCACCACCGACGTCCAAGCGGAGATCAACGACTTCAGCCCCGGCCTCTATGTCACCTACGGCAAGTTCGACCCGGCCGCCAGCGTGGACGACTGGTTCCACTCTGAGCTGGTCCTCATCTGGCACTGCAACCCCATCTACACCAACATCCCCTGGTACCACTTCGTGGCCGAGGCCCGCTACAACGGCGGGGAGGTCGCCCTCATCGCGCCCGACTACAGCCCCTCCGCCCTCCACGCGGACATCTTCGCCCCGGTGCGGGTGGGCACCGACGCGGCGCTGGCCCTGGGGATGTGCCAGTTCCTCATCCAGGAGGGGCTCTACCACGCCGGCTTCGTCAAGGAGCAGACCGACCTGTCGCTGCTGGTGCAGCTGGATAACCAGCGCTTCCTCCGCGCCAAGGACGTGGACGGCGGCCGGGACGACCAGTTCTACTGGTTCGATACGAAGACCCAGCGCATCGTCGAGGCGCCCAGAGGCACCCTTGCCCTGGGGAACGTGGACCCGGCGCTGGAAGGGGAGTTCCAGGCCACCCTGGCCGACGGCTCCAAGGTACGGGTGACGCCGGTCTTCGCCCTGCTGCGCAAGCTGCTGGACCGCCACTACACGCCGGAGAAGGCCTCCAAGATCTGTGGCGTCCACCCGGACGTGATGCGGCGCATCGCGCGCACGGCGGCCCGCAAGCGCACCCGCATCCTCATGGGCTGGAACTCCGGCAAGTATTACCACGGCGACCTGATGGAACGGTCCATGGCCCTCTTCCTGGCCCTCACCGGCAACTGGGGCAAGAAGGGCACCGGCGCCCGCTCCTGGGCGGTGGGCATGTTCGAGGGGATGTTCTCCACCCTGGCCAAGCCCAAGGCCGGCCCCGAGGCCGCCCGCCAGGTCTTCGAGATGCAGGACCAGATGATGGCCGTCCTCAAGGCGGAAGACCCCACCATGACCGATGAGATCGCCGTGGCCGAGGCGGGCTACCGCGGCGCCCGCATGGGCGGCATGGTCCCCGCCGTCTTCTTCTGGTACTACCACTGCGGCTACCGGGAGCGCTGGAACAAGAAGGAGTGGAACGACCCCAGCATGAAGCGCCCCTTCGATGACTACATCCGCGAGGGGATCGAGCGCGGCTGGTGGGAGGGCTTCCGCACGCCGGACGAGAAGACGCCGCCCCAGGTGATCTTCGAGATCGGCAGCAACGTGCTGCGCCGGAGCCGGGGCGGCCAGGACATCATGGTGCGCAACCTGTGGCCCAACCTTAAGCTCATCGTCACCATGGACTGGCGGATGAACACCACCGGTCTCTACTCGGACTACATCCTCCCGACGTCTCAGCACTACGAAAAGACCAACTTCTGCTATACCACGCCCCATGTCATGAACCTGACTCTCTCGGACAGGGCGGTGGCGCCGCTTGGCCAGGCCATGTCCGAATGGCAGATCACCCTCGCCCTGGCCAAGAAGATCGAGCAGCGGGCCAAGGCGCGCAAGTTCCTCGAGTACCAGACCCGTGGCATGGCCATCCGCCTGGACAACGTCTACGACACCCTCACCAAGGACGGGGCGCTGGCGGATGACGACCGGCTGATGGACGAGATGGTGCGCGACAGCGCCATCGCCGGCGTGCTGCCGAGGGGGACGAACCTGGAGACGTTGCGCAAGAAGGGCTTCGTCCGCTTTATCAACTGGGGCCTGAGCTCCATGGCCCTGGCCCAGGCATCGGACCTGAGGTCGGACGAGGCCCACGCCCCCTTCCGCTGGCACACGGAGAAGAAGCTGCCCTTCCCCACCCTCACCCGCCGCGCCCAGTTCTACATCGACCACGACTGGTTCCTGGAGGCGGGCGAGGAGCTGCCGGTGCATAAGGAGACGCCCAAGCAGGGCGGCGACTACCCCTTCGTCCTCACCTCCGGCCACCCGCGCTGGAGCATCCACTCCATGAACATGACCAACCGGATCATCCTGGAGACGCACCGGGGCCACCCCTTCATGTCCATGAACCCGAAGGACGCCCGCGCCCGCGGCATCGAGGACGACGAGGAGGTGCGGGTGTACAACGATGTCTCCTCCATCCAGATAGCGGTGAAGATCTCAGCGCTCGTCCGCCCCGGCCAGCTCATCATCTACAACGGCTGGGAGCCCTACCAGTTCCGCCAGTGGAAGGGCGCAGAGAACGTGGAGCCCGGCATGGTCAAGTGGCTGCACCTGGCGGGCGGCTACGGCCACCTCCGGTACCGCGGCATCCACTGGCAGCCGGTGCCCATCGACCGCGCCATCCACCTGGATGTCGAGAAGATCCGTCCGAAGTCCAAGGCGAAGGCCGCCGCCAAGGCGGGCCGTCGCCGCCAGCGCTAGCGAGGAGGTCTGTCATGCCAGCGAGACGATCAGGGACTGCTCCCCTGAAGCAGGTGGCGATGGTCTTTGACCTGAACAAGTGCATGGGCTGCCAGACCTGTTCCGTCGGGTGTAAGGTGCTCTGGACCCAGGAGGAGGGCGAGGACTACCAGTGGTGGTGCTCGGTCAACACCATGCCTGGCCGCGGCTACCCCAAGGACTGGGAGGGAATGGGCGGCGGCGCCAGGCAGGACGGCCGCGCCCTCGCCGGTCGTCTGCCTTCGCGGGCGGAGTTCGGCGGCGGCTGGCAGTACAACTACGAGGAGGTGTACACCAGCAAGGAGCACATTCCCCTCCGGCCCATCGACGGCAACGGCACCACCCAGTGGGGCCCCAACTGGGACGAGGACGAGGGCGGCGGCCGGTGGCCCAACAGCTACTTCTTCTACCTGCCCCGCCTGTGCAACCACTGCACCCGCCCTGTCTGCCTGGAGGCCTGCCCGCGCGGCGCCATGTACAAGCGCCCCAAGGACGGCATCGTCCTGCGGGACGAGGATGAGTGTCGGGGCTACCGCTTCTGCATGGAGGCCTGCCCCTACAAGAAGATCTACTTCAACCTGGCGCGGCAGGTGAGCCAGCAGTGCATCCTGTGCTTCCCGCGCCTGGAGAGAGGGGTGGCGCCGGCCTGCGCCCGCCAGTGCCCCGGCCGCCTCGTCTTCGTTGGCTACGTCGACGACGAGGATGGTCCCATCAACCAGCTGGTCTACCGCTGGCGGGTGGCGCTGCCGCTCCACCCGGAGTACGGCACCGGCCCCAACATCTTCTACATCCCGCCCCTGGCGCCCTACCGGCTCAACGCCGACGGCAGCCTGGACGAATCGACGCCGCGCATCCCCATGCAGGAGCTGGAGCAGCTCTTCGGCCCCCAGGTGGGACGGGCGCTGGCCACCCTGAAGCGAGAGATCGCGAAGAAGCGACGCGGCGAGGCATCGGAGCTGATGGACACCCTCATCGCCTACCACTGGAACGAGCTGCTGGGCCCCTGGACGCGAGACCCGGCCACCATTCGCTGGCTTCGTCCTGAGGCTTCGTCCCGAGGCTCAGCCCGAAGGGCTCAGCCCGAAGGGCGCTGAGGCCCAAGGCGACGCCGCTTGCCGGGGCCTCAGCGTCAAGAGGGACGAGATGTCACGTAAGCGCGAGCGGCAGCAGGACGCGGCCCCGGGCGGTGGAACGCCTCCGCTTCTGGGCCAGCCCGTCACCCGCCGGGGCTTCCTCAAGGGCGCCTCGCTGGGTGCGGCCGCCCTCTACCTGACCCAGCTCGGCTGCCGGGGCGGCGAGGAAGGCATCCGCCGCGTCGTCGCGCAGCCCTACCTCTACGGCGACTGGACAGATCTCTACCGCCAGAAGTGGCGGTGGGACAAGGTCACCTGGGGCACCCACCTCATCGACTGCTACCCGGGCAGTTGCCTCTTCCGCGTCTACACCAAGGACGGCATGGTCTGGCGGGAGGAGCAGGCGGGCCGCTACCCGGAGATAGAGCCCGGCGTGCCCGACATGAACCCGCGCGGCTGCCAGAAGGGCTCCTGCTTCAGCGACGTCATGTACGGGCCGGAGCGGCTGCGCTACCCCCTGCGCCGGGTGGGCGAGCGGGGCTCCGGCCAGTGGGAGCGCATCTCCTGGAAGGAGGCGCTCACCGACGTGGCCGACGGCATCCTCGACGCCCTGGAGGAGGTGGGGCCGGAGTCCGTCATCTATGAACTCCCCCCCGGCAACGGCGGCATCGTCAACGGGCCGCTGCCCGGCTGGCGCCTCAGCCGGCTTATCGGCGCGACGGTGCTCGACTCCAACGGCATGGTCGGTGACTTCAACGTCGGCCTCTACGAGACCTTCGGCAAGTTCCAGTTCGTCTCCTCCATCGACGACTGGTTCCACGCCGACCTGATCCTGGTCTGGCACATGAACCCGGTCTACACCCGCATCCCCAGCGTCCACTTCGTCTACGAGGCGCGCTACCACGGGACGAAAGTGGTCAATATCGCTCCGGACTACAACGCCTCCAGCGTCCACGCCGACCTCTGGGTGCCAGTGGAGCCGGGCTCGGACGCCGCGCTGGCGCTGGCCATGTGCCGCATCATCATCGACGAGGGGTGGGTGAACCGGGAGTTCGTGGTGGAGCAGACCGACCTGCCCCTTCTGGTCCGCCTGGACACGCAGCGCTTCCTCCGCCAGACGGACCTGGCCGGCGAGGGCGAGGAGGCGCGCGACGACCAGTTCTACGTCTGGGATGAGGCGTCCGGCGGCCCCGCACCCGCGCCCAGGGACACGTTGCGGATGAATGCGCGTCCAGCGCTGGAGGGGCGCTTCGCCGTCACCCTGGCCAGCGGCGAGCAGGTGGACGTGACACCCGTGTTCGAGCTCCTGCGCGAGCGTCTGGCCGACTACACGCCGGAGCGGGCGGCATCCATCACCGGCGTCCGGCCGTCGGTGATCCGGCGGCTGGCCCGGATGGTCGCCGAGGCGAAGCGGGTGCACATCCTCCAGGGCTGGAACGTGAACAAGTACTACCACGGCGACCTGATGGAGCGATCGCAGGCGCTCCTGCTCGCCCTCACCGGCAACTTCGGCCGCAAGGGCACCGGCATGCGCGGGTTCAACAGCGCCCAGCTCCAGGTGGGGACGGTGGTGAAGGACCATGCCGGCATCGAGGGGTTCATCGAGCTGGCCGACCGCGCGCTGGACGTCGAGGAGGAGCTGCTCCAGGAGGACCCGACGCTAACGGAGGAGATGCGCGCCATTGGCATTGAGCAGGCCGAGGCCCAGCGGCGGGTGCTCTTCCCCTACGACGTGGGGCCGCTGACGGTGCCCGCCGCCTTCTACTGGTACTGGCACGCCGGCTACAAGGACGTCTGGGACGGCCACCCCGACTGGTCGGACCCAGCCATGAATCGGCCGCTCGGCGAGTACCTCGACGAGGCGGTCTCGAAGGGCTGGTGGGAGGGCGTCGCCCTGCCGCAGAAGGACCGGCCGCCTCGCGTCCTCCTGGAGGTGGCCGTCTCCACGCTGCGCCGCACCCGGGGCGGCTACAAGGTCCTGCGCGAGCATCTCTGGCCCAAGCTCAAGCTCATCGTGGCCGTCGACGTGCGGATGAGTAGCACCGCCCGCCAGGCCGACATCGTGCTGCCGGCGGCCGGCTTCTACGAGAAGACGGACTTCCGCTTCCCGGTCACGGACGTAAACTTCCTGACGTTCACCGAGCAGGCCGTCAAGCCGGTAGGACAGTCGAAGCCGGAGTGGGAGATCTTCACGCTGCTGGCCCGCAAGATCCAGGAGCGTGCCCTGGCCCGCGGCGTGACGAAGGCGTCCGACGCCGCCGGCCGCGAGTTCCCGCTCGACAAGCTGGTGGAACGGTTCACCATGCACGGCGCGGTGCGCGAGCGCGACGGCGACGCCCTGGCCGAGGACATCGTGCGGGACACGGTGCGGGTGGGCGCGCTGCCGGAGCGGACAACGCTCAAGACCTTCCGGAAGCAGGGCATCGTCCGCTTCACCGGCCTGGGGCAGACCGGCGGGGGCCTCAACCTCGCGACCGACATCAAGCCCGACGAGACGGTGTCGCCCCTGCGCTGGCACGGCGAGCGGCAGGTGCCCTACCCAACGCTTACCCGTCGCATCCAGTTCTACATCGACCATGATTGGTTCCTGGAGGGGGACGAGGCGCTGCCCCGTCACAAGCCCAACCCCCAGATGGGGGGCTCGCACCCGCTGCGCATGACCAGCGGCCACCTCCGCTGGAGCATCCACTCTACCTGGGTGGCGAACAGGCTGATGCTCTACACCCACCGGGGCGGACCGTTCCTCATGATGTGCCCGGAGGATGCAGAGGCGAGAGGGCTCGCCGACAACGACGAGGTGCGTGTCTACAACGACTTCGACGAGTTTCGCGTGCGCATCAAGCTCTCGCCGTCCGTGCGGCCTGGCCAGGTGATCATCTACCATGCCTGGGAGCCCTACCAGTACCGCAACTGGAAGCCGTACGATACGGCGATACCGGGCATGATCAAGTGGCTGCACCTGGCGGGCGGCTACGGCCACCTGAAGTTCTGGCGCGACAACTGGCAGCCCCAGCAGGCGGACCGCGCCATCGCGGTCGAGGTGGAGAAGGCGGCCGGGGAGGGAGCGGTCTAGTGGCGCTCCTCGACGTTGGCCGCGAGACGTTGGCCCGCCGCCTGCCTCTCCAGTTCGACGAACTGGAGCGGACGACGGCCGGCGCCCTGGCCGCCCCCGACCGGCCCCTGGGCGTTCGAGGCCACCTGGCGCTCTGGGCCAATCTTGGCTCCGGCCTCTATCTGCTGGTCGTCGGCGCCTGGCTGGTGCCGGCGCTGAGCATTCCCCAGGCCGTCATCGCCGCCCTCATCGGGGCCGGGCTGGGCGCGGCCCTGGTGGCCGTGGCGGTGCGCCTGGGCGCCGCCGAGAACCGGCCGGGCGTCGTCCTCCACCGAGGCGTCCTCGGCGAATCGGGCGCGCACCTCTACGGCGCTCTCGCCTGCTTCCGTCACCTGGCCTGGGGCGCGCTCCAGCTCGCCATCGCCGCCGAGCTGGCGGCGGCGGTAATGGGCCGCCAGGGCCTGGGCGGCGGCCGGCCTTTGTGGGCGGCCATCTTCGGCGCGCTGGTGCTGCTCATGGTGCTCGCCGGGCCGGCCACGGTGACCCGGCGCTGGCTGGTGCCCAGCGCCCTGCTCACGCTGCTCATCGCCGTCGTCTTCACCTACTCGGCCTGGTCCGACTTCGGCGTGCCGACGATGCTCCTCCGGGAGGCGAGCGGCGGCTGGCCGAGCATGACCGCGGCCGTCGATATCGTAGCCGCGGTGGCCCTCATCTGGCTGCCCGTCGCGACCGACCTGGGGCGGCTGGGCAAGCCTCGCCGTGCCGGTATGGCCGCCTTCGCCGGGCTGGCGGGGATGACGGCCTGGTTCGTGCTCCTGGGGGTCCTGTTCATCCCTGCCGTCAATGGGCGCGACCTGGCAGGCTTCCTGCTGGCGACGCCGGCCGGAGCCCTGGCGCTGCTCCTGGTGATCGTGCTGGAGCTGGACGGCGCCTTCGTCAGCCTCTACGGGCTGGCCTCCACGGCGCGCGCCTGGGCGCCCAAGGCGGACGCCGCCCTGCCCGCCGTCGTCGGCGGCGCGGCGGTCTTCGTCCTGGGCGCGGCCTTCATCGACCCCTTCGACTACGGCGACGCCCTCCTGCTGCTGGGGGCGGCGTTCGCGCCCCTGCTGGGCGTGTTGCTGGGCTTCCGAGCGGTACGCCATTGGTGGCTCCGGGCATCCGCGAAGACACGGCTGCTGCCCGACGGGCGGGTCGAGATCATCGCCGGGAGCATATCGCCGCCGGCGCCGGGTGGCGCCGTGGCCTGGGCGCTGGGCTTCCTGCTGTATAATTGGGCGGCGCCATTAGAGCTGCCCGCCTGGACGGCGGCGATGTCGGCTCTGTTCCATGACTTCCTCGGTCTCCCCTTCCCGGCCGACGTCCCCGGCCTGAGCGCCACCGCTCTCGGCTTCGTGGTCGCGTTCGTGGTCGCCGTGGGTACAGCGGGGCTGTGGCTTCGACGGTCGGCGCTACGTGAGGGCTCCTGATGGCCAGCGCGTGCCCTGGAGGTGATCGCCATACTTGCCGTAGAGTGAAGGAGCGAGGGATGGAGCAGGTCCTGCACGCGGATCTCCGCTGGCCGGTGCCGTGAGGGCGCCAGAGGAGAGGAGAAGGTCGATGCGAGCGAATCTGGTTGCCGTACAGATGCGGGGCACCATCGATGACTACGCCAGCGGCGAGGCGTTCCGCCGCCGTATGGCGGGGCTGATGGAGCAGGCGGCGGCCAAGGTCAACTTCGATCTGCCCACCGTCGTCTGCTTTCCGGAGACGCTGGGGCTCTGGTTGAGCTTCGTCCCTGAGGTCTATCACCAGATCCGGAACTGCAGGACCATTCGGCAGGCGCTCATTCGGGGCATCCCCCGGAACCTGCGGCGCTTCCTGGGGGCTTGCTGGCGCTTCCGGACCATAGGCGTCCC
>MGOB01000041.1:55675-58432 GCA_001796995.1 Chloroflexi bacterium RBG_16_68_14
GATCTACCTCGAGACCTTCTCCGGCCTCGCCCGCCGCTACGGCTGCTACATCCAGGCCGGGACCATCTACCTGCCCCTCATCGAGGACGAGCCGGTGAAGGGCCGCCACCTGCTGGGCCGCAAGGTCTACAACATCGCCTACCTCTTCGGCCCCAATGGCCTCTGCCTGCAACGGGTGCCGAAGCTGAACATGTCGCCGCCCCTGGAGCACAAGTTCGGCTTTACCCCCGGCGACAAGACGGACCTCCATCCCATCGATACGCCCCTCGGCCGGCTGGGCATCCTCATCTGCTATGACGGCTTCCACCAGACGCTGGTGGAGCACTGCGACAGCCAGGGCGTGCAGATCGTCCTCAGCCCGTCCCACAGCGACCGGAACTGGGAGGTGCCCGCCGGCTTCAACAACGCCATCACCGTCGGCGAGGCCTGGGCCCGCCACGGCATCGCGCCCATGATCCAGGGCCGGCTAAACATCCGCTACGCCGTGGTCGCCATGATGGCGGGTCGGGTGCTGGACCTGGAGGGGCAGGGCTGCTCCCACATCGCTTACAACACCGGCGAGGTGGGCGCGCCGCCGGAGCGCTTCCTGCTGGCCCAGGCGGCCTCCCACACGGGCGAGGAGATCGTGTCGGCGACGGTGGACCTGCCGGAGGGGTGCTAGCTGGCGGGGAGAAAGGGCCGTTCGGCCCTGCCGGGGCCGGGCGGGCGTTCGCTACTGTGGATATAGCCAATGATTGTTGCACGCCAACGCCCGAGGTGGGGCCAGGGAACCGATGCTGAGTGTTAGTCGTCTGCTGAACGGAACGGTGGAGCCGGGGGACGCGCTGCGCTACGGCCGTCGCACCAGCGCTGTGCCCGCGCATCTCCTGCACTTCTCGGCGGACAAGAAGCCGGTGGTGGTCTGGAACGTCACCCGCCGCTGCAACCTCTTCTGCATGCACTGCTACTCCGATTCCCACGACTGTGCCTATCCCGGAGAGCTGGCCACGGAGGAGGGCCGGCGCCTGCTGGATGACCTGGCGTCCTTCGGCGCGCCGACGGTTATCTTCTCCGGTGGCGAGCCGCTAACCAGGCCGGACCTCTTCGAGCTGGCCGCCTACGCCAGGGACCGCGGCCTGCGTTGCGTCCTCTCCACCAACGGCACGCTGATTACGCCAGAGGTGGCTGCTCGGATCCGGCAGGCCGGGTTCTCCTACGTCGGCATCAGCCTCGATGGCATCGGGCCGGCCCACGACAAGATTCGGGGGAAGAAGGGCGCCTACGAGGAGGCGCTGGCCGGGCTGCGACGCTGCCGCGACGAGGTGGTTCGCGTGGGCCTGCGCTTCACCGTCCACCGCAAGAACGTCGATCAGTTGCCGGCGATCTTCGACCTCCTGGAGACCGAGGAGATCCCCCGGTGCTGCGTCTACCACCTGGCCTACGCCGGCCGCGGCGACCGGATCCGGGCCTACGACCTGGCGCCGCAGGAGACCCGGGCCGCCGTCGACCACGTCTTCTCCCGGGCGCGGGACTTTCACCGACGGGGGCAGGAGAAGGAGATCCTGACCGTCGATAACCACACCGATGGAGTCTATCTCTACATGAAGGTGCGGGAGGAGGAGCCCCAGCGGGCCGATGAGGTCTACCAGTTGCTCTCGTGGAACGGCGGCAACCAGTCGGGCGTCGCCATCGCCTCCGTCGACCCGCAGGGCTACGTCCACCCCGATCAGTTCTCCTGGCACTACGCCTTCGGTAACGTGCGCGAGCGCCCCTTCGGCGACATCTGGACTGACGCCGGCGAGCCGAGGATGGCGGTGCTGAAAGACCGGAAGGCCGCCCTCAAGGGGCGCTGTCGCTCCTGCCGCTACCTGGAGATCTGCAACGGCAACCTGCGCGTCCGGGCGGAGCGGTACTTCGACGACTTCCTGGCCCCGGACCCGGCCTGCTACCTCACTGACGAGGAGATCGGTCTGACCCCTGGCACGCCGGAGGCCGAGGAGGCGGCGAAGTGGCCCGTACCTATCCAGGCGGTGAGAACGGGAAATGAGCGGTAGTAGCAGGCAGCCGGAGAGCCGGGCGCTGGCAGAGCGGCGGGCGCACGACAGCCGCCTGGCGGAAGCCGACTTCGACCTGGCCCCCTTCACCATCGCCTGGGAGCTGACCCGCGCCTGCGCCTTCGCCTGCCGCCACTGCCGGGCCGAGGCCCAGCCCCGCCGTCACCCCGACGAGCTCACCACGGAGGAGGCGTTCCGGCTCATCGACCAGATCAAGGAGTTCGGCGACCCCATCCTGGTGGTGACCGGCGGCGACCCGATGATGCGCCGCGACCTGTACGACATCCTCGCCTACGCGGTGGAGCGCGGGCTCCGCACCTCCCTTACCCCCACCACCACTCGCCTGGTCACCCCCAAGGCGCTGGCCCGGGTGAAGAAAGTAGGGGTGCGCCGGGTGGCTCTCAGCATCGATGGGCCCGACGCCGAGACCCACGACGCGTTCCGCGGCTTCGCCGGCTCCTTCGAGATCGCGTCGACAATCGCCCGCGATGCCGCTGCTGCCGGCCTCACGCTCCAGGTCAACACCACTATCAGCCGCTACAACCTCCACGTCCTGGAGGAAATGGCGGAGCTGGTGGCCCGCTTCGGCGCGGTGCAGTGGAGCCTCTTCTTCCTGGTGCCCACCGGCCGGGCCAGGGCCGACGACATGATCTCCCCAGAGGACCACGAGCGCGTCTTCCACTGGCTCTATGATCTCTCCCGGCGGGCGCCCTTCGATATCAAG
>MGOB01000042.1:0-652 GCA_001796995.1 Chloroflexi bacterium RBG_16_68_14
GGCGCTGTCCCCGAGGAGGAGCGGGAGGCGCTCCTCTTCTTCGGCCGGCCGCCGCGGGCCCTGGAGGAAGACGAGTTCAAGCGGGCCATCGGCGACGCCAAGCACCGGGCCCACCTGAACTTCATCTACGGCGTCGCGGTGGAGGAGGCGTTGCAGCTCACGGTCGAGGAGGAGGTGCTGAAGGAGCGGCGCTCCTGCGGTAGCTGGCACCAGGGCGAGAGCGTGGAGCAACAGGTCTTCGAGCGGGTATACGGCCGCAGCCGCGATGAGCTCCTCGCCGCCTTCCGCGAGGAGCGCGCCCTCCCGCCGGGTGACGAGATCTCCTACGGCGAGCTGCGCGCCTTCACCTACTGGCTCTTCAAGTACCGGGTGAACCGGGGCGACCCCGCGCGCGTCGCCTCCGATACGCGGAAGGCGCTGATCCAGCTCTCGGAGTTGGAGGCGGCGGCCCGCCGTCGCGCCCAGTTCCTGGCCTCGCCGGCCGTGGACGGCACGGCCATGGTAGACGGCGAGGTAGTAGCGCGCTTCCGTTGACCGGGGGCGGTACGTGCCGTACGATGGCGACGCTGACCGGCCCCGAGGAATCGGGGCCGAGCTGTATCGGTAGGAACGAGAAAGAAGGAACAAGGGGCGAGGGGAAAGACGTCGTAGG
>MGOB01000042.1:689-5111 GCA_001796995.1 Chloroflexi bacterium RBG_16_68_14
AGACTGGGGATAGCGTCTGCAAACGAGGGGACAGCGGATGGCGAAGGAAGACAAACTCGAGAGCGCTGGGGCCATGCCTAAGGCCTACGATCCCTGCGCCGTCGAGGAGCGCCTCTACCGGATGTGGGAGGAGCGTGGCTACTTCGCCCCCAGGGACGGCGCGGACGGCGAGCCGTTTACCATCATCATGCCGCCGCCCAATCTGACCGGGGAGCTCCACCTGGGCCACGCCCTGATGGACACGGTGGAGGACATCCTCATCCGCTGGCACCGCATGCGGGGAGAGCCGACCCTCTGGCTGCCAGGCATCGACCACGCCGCCATCGCCGTTCACACCATGGTGGAGCGGGAGCTGGCCCAGGAAGGCCTCACCCGCCACGACATCGGCCGCGAGCGCTTCCTGGAGCGGGTCTGGGCTTTCGTCAACGCCAGCCGCGCTCGCATCTTCGACCAGCACAAGCGGCTGGGCGCCTCCGCCGACTGGAGCCGCGAGCGATTTACCATGGACCCGGGGCCCGCGCGGGCCGTCCGCACCGCCTTCTACGAGCTGTATCGCCACGGGCTCATCTACCGGGGCGAGCGGCTCATCAACTGGTGCCCGCGCTGCAGCACGGCGCTGTCCGACCTAGAGGTGAACCACGAGGAGCAGCAGGGCCACCTCTGGCACGTCCGCTACCCGCTCCTCGACCACCAGGGCCGAACGACCGACGACCCTTCGGGAGCCTCGGGGCAGGGCTTCATCACCATCGCTACTACCCGGCCGGAGACCATCGTCGCCGACACCGGCGTCGCCGTCCATCCGGAGGACGAGCGGTACCGCTCCCTGGTCGGCCGGAGGGCCCGGCTGCCCATCATCGGACGCGAGTTGCCTATCGTGGCCGACGAGGCGATCGACCCGGAGTTCGGCACCGGTGCCCTCAAGGTCACCCCGGGCCACGACCAGGTGGATTTCGAGATCGGCCAGCGCCACGGGCTGCCCATCGTCAACGCCATCGCGCCGGACGGCACTATGAACGCCGAGGCCGGCCCCTACCAGGGGATGGACCGCTTCGCCTGCCGCGAGGCGATCGTGCGCGACCTGGAGGAGCAGGGCTTCCTGGCGAAGACCGAGCCCTACCAGCACAGCATCGGCCACTGCGAGCGCTGCGCTACTATCGTCGAGCCGCTCATCAGCGAGCAGTGGTTCGTGGCGGTGAATAAGGAGTACCTTCCCGGTCGCTCCATCGCCGGCGAGGCGCTGCGCGTGGTCAACGATGGCCTCATCCGCTTCGTGCCGCAGCGCTTCACCCGCGACTACACCAACTGGATGGAGAACATCCGCGACTGGTGCATCTCCCGCCAGCTCTGGTGGGGACACCGCATCCCCGTCTGGTACTGCCAGGACTGTCCTTCCTCTGGAAGGACCGCCATCGTGCCGCCGCCCGAGGTGGAAGAGCCGGACCGCTGCGAGGAGTGCGGCGGCGCCAGCCTGCGCCAGGACGAGGACACGCTCGATACCTGGTTCTCCTCCGCCCTCTGGCCATGCTCCACCCTGGGCTGGCCCGACGACACGGAGGACCTGCGCCGCTTCTACCCCACCGCCGTGATGGAGACCGGCTACGAGATCATCTTCTTCTGGGTGGCTCGCATGATCATGATGGGCCTCTTCTGCATGGAAGGACTGCGCGACGACGTGAGCAAGCGCATCCCCTTCCGCTACGTCTACCTGCACGGCATGGTGCGCGACGAGCACGGCCAGAAGATGAGCAAGACCAAGGGGAACGTGGTGGACCCCATCGTGCTGGTCGAGAAGTACGGCGCCGACGCCCTGCGCTTCAACCTCATCACCGCCGGCGGCACCGGCCAGGACCAGCGCCTGTGGGAGGAGAAGGTGGAGGCGGCGCGGAACTTCGCCAACAAGCTCTGGAATGCCGCCCGCTTCGTCATCATGAAGCTCGACGCCGGGACGAAGGTCGAGCCGCCGTCGCTGGCCGAACGCGAGCGCCTGCCGGCGGAGGACCGCTGGATCCTCTCCCGCCTCGACCACCTCGTCGCCGACGTCGACCAGCTCCTGCGCGACTTCCAGCTCAACGAGGCGGGCCACCGCATGTACGACTTCCTCTGGAGCGAGTACTGCGACTGGTACGTGGAGATGGCGAAGGTGCGTTTAAGGGAACAAGGAACCGGGAACAAGGAACAAGGCTGGAGTGACCCGCAACCTGTGCTCGTCCACGTGCTGGAGACGGGCCTGCGCCTGCTCCACCCCTACATGCCCTTCCTCACCGAGGAGCTGTGGCAGCGGCTCCGCCCGTACCTCGCGGAAGTCCCGTACGAGGCTCTCATCGTCGCGCCCTACCCGCGGTCGGAGCCGGCCTGGCAGGACGCCGAGGCGGAGCGGCAGGTAGAGGGTGTCATCGACGTGGTGCGGGCCATCCGCAACATCCGCTCCGAGAAGCGGGTGGAGCCCGCCCGCTACATCGAGGCCTACGTCGTCGCCAACGACTCTGCGGCCGGCTCAGGGCAGGGCACCCGGTCTGCCATTGAGGCGGGCGCGCCCTACATCGAGGCGCTGGCCCGCGTGCGGCCGCTGCACATCGTTTCCCAGGCGAGCGAGGCGCCGCGCGAGGGCGTGGCGACGGCGGTGCTGCCTCACGCCCAGGCCGTCGTGCCCCTGGCCGAGCTAATGGACGCGGAGGCCGAGCGCGCCCGCCTGTGCAAGGAGATGGAGGAGGTGGAGACGTACCTCCAGCGCATCGAGGCCAAGCTCTCCAACGAGCAGTTCCGCGCCCGCGCCCCGCGCGAGATCGTGGCGGCGGAGGAGGAGCGCCGCGCCGCCGCCCAGACCCGGCTGGAGGGGCTAAGGCGGGCGTTGGAGGAGTTGGGGTAAGGGGACAGCGCGTGTGACCTGCGGAGACGAGCACGAGTTCGAGTTCTCGATTTCCTTCGCCGGAGCAGATCGTGCTGTCGCGAAGGATCTCGCCACCAAGCTTGTCGAGCGCGAAATGGCGGTCTTCTACGATGAGTTTCACGCCAGTCGCCTGTTGGGCGCTCGCCTCGATTTTGAGTTTCGTTGGGTGTACGGCTCAGGCACGCAGTTCTTCGTCCCTATCGTTTCTAGCAGCTATGCGCAGGGAGTATGGCCACAGTTCGAGTGGTCGATAGCGCAGGAGGAGGCTAGGCGGCGAAAGCAGTTCATCCTTCCATTGCGCTTGGATGACACGGTGCTTCTGGGATTGCCAGACACAATCGGCTACTTGGACCTCCGGAATGTCTCCATCGATCAAGTTGTCGAGATCCTTGCAGAGAAGCTTCGCGCAGCCATCGGTGGAGGCCTTCGCCTCCGAGCGCCTCCCCACCCGGAAACCTGGGTAGCCACGTTTGGGCTGAATGTCGATGAGCTGCTGTCAGCAGGACTTCTCCCTGACTCGGCGCCAACAGATTATGTTTCACTTTGTGACTGGCTAGAACAAGATCTCCTCTTAAGGCTCAGATCCCCGGTGCGCAACGCTAGGCAGACCGAGGCATCGGCACGGAATGGTGAAACGTTGTCCGTGCGACTTGCCTTCGAATGGGTGCCCCGCGAGGAGGCGTTGACATTCGGAGATCTGGGCTGGTGGGAAACGCTGGAAGTCGTGCCGATCGAGTACATTTACGGCGCGTCTAGCCCCTAGGCATGACCTGCGTCCTTCACCTTGTCGATGAGCCGCGCAGCGCCTGCAGCGAGCTGCCCGCTCGCTGCGTTGGACTGACCTAGTGGAAAGCCAGCGAGTCACCTGCGGCCACTGTGGCGCCATCAACGCGGTGTCCGTCTGCCCCTGCGGCCGCGCCTTCGTCCTCACCCTGGCCCATGTCGAAGGGAGGCCGAGGGCCTTCTACGACCTGCCGATCCAGCGGGCGCCGGCCGACCTGCCGCCGCTCGACTGCGATCTCTGCACCGCCCGGGCCCGCCAGGAGGAACCGCGGCGGGCCCTCACCCTCGGTCTGCGGCAGAGGACCTGTCCCTCCTGCCACCAGGAGTTCCTCTCGGAGCATGGACTGTGAGGGCGGGGGAAGCCCGAACGTCGCGCACCTGCCAGCGCTGCATCCCCGCGACCCTTCGGCTTCGCTCAGGGCGAAGCCCACGACCCGCGACCCCGGCGGGGCCGGGTGGGGCGGAGTACAATGGGCCATGTCTTGCGCAGTCTTTCTGGCCCGCAGCCGTGTGACGCAACCGCGCCGTGGATGAGCTGATCTACGCCTCGGCAGCACTCCTCGCCCGCGCCATTCGCGAGAAGAAGGTCTCGTGTGTCGAGGTCGTCGAGGCGCACCTCCAGCGGATCGAGGCGGTCAATCCCAGGCTCAACGCCGTGGTTCAGCTCGCGGCGGAGACCGTCCGCGCCGAGGCGCGAGAGGCAGACGCGGCGCTCGCCCGTGGGGAGCTGCGCGGGCCGCTCCACGGCGTGC
>MGOB01000043.1:0-202 GCA_001796995.1 Chloroflexi bacterium RBG_16_68_14
GCCGGCTGCGAGTGCCTGAGCTGTGGCTACTTCGCGGCGAAGGAGTTCGCGGAGTGCCCCGCGTGCGGCGGAGAACCGGAACCCGTGCCCGACGCTATCGACCGGGCGATAGAGAAGGCCTACCTTGCGGGCGCGCGAGTGGAGGTCGTCCTGGGCGAGGCGCGGGAGTGGCTGCTGGCCCGCGGCGGCATCGGGGCTGTGC
>MGOB01000043.1:243-1172 GCA_001796995.1 Chloroflexi bacterium RBG_16_68_14
CGGCTATAATGAGCCCAGGCGCAAGTGAAGAAAATTCTCGTCGTCGATGACGAGCCGACGCTCGTAGCTACTCTGAAATACAACCTGGAGCGTGATGGCTTCCAGGTAGTCACCGCAGAAGACGGCGAATCGGCCCTCGATCTCGCCCGCTCTCATCGCCCGGACCTGGTGCTCCTGGACCTCATGCTGCCCGGACTGGACGGCTTTCAGGTCTGCCGCATCCTCCGCCGCGAGATGCAGGCCCCGATCCTGATGCTCACCGCGAAGGGGGACGAGATAGACAAGGTGGTGGGGCTTGAGCTGGGCGCCGACGACTACGTCACCAAGCCCTTCAGCATGCGCGAGCTGCTCGCCCGCGTGCGCGCCCTCCTGCGCCGAGCGGACATCCGGCCGGAGGGCGAACGGGAGGTGCTGACCTCCGGAGACCTGTCTGTGGACCTGGCCAAGCGGGAGGCGACGAGGTCGGCGCAAGCTGTGCCGCTCAAGCCCAAGGAGTTCGAACTGCTCGCGTTCTTCATGCGGAACCGGCAGCGCGCGTTCACCAGGGAGCAGCTGCTCAACCAGATATGGGGATACGACTACGCCGGCGACACTCGCACCGTGGACGTTCACGTGAGCTGGCTTCGGCAGAAGATCGAGGACCAACCCCAGAAGCCTGCGCGGATCGTCACCGTCCGGGGTCTAGGCTATCGCTTCGACGGCTAGAGCGATGCTCCAGTCCCTCCGCTTTCGTACGGCCGCGGCGTACGTCCTGCTCATCGTTGCCGCCTTCGCCGCGCTTGGCCTCTACCTGCTCCAGAAGGTTGAGACCGACTTCCGCGACAACATCGAGAGGGACCTGGGTGCGCAGGCGCTTATGGTGGAGAGCCTGGCGCGACCATTGATGGAGCGCGGCGCCGGCCAGCAAGACTTCGACCGGCTGGCGAAGG
>MGOB01000043.1:1234-1355 GCA_001796995.1 Chloroflexi bacterium RBG_16_68_14
GACTCCCAGGCCGATCCCGCGGCCACCGAGAACCACCTGGGCCGGCCGGAGGTGCAGGAGGCGCTTCGCTCCGGGCGGGGCGCCGATGACCGGAGGAGCGCAACGGTCGGCAAGGAGCTGA
>MGOB01000043.1:1402-1524 GCA_001796995.1 Chloroflexi bacterium RBG_16_68_14
GTGCGCGTGGCCCGCCCGTCAGCCGCGGTCAACGCATCGCTTTCGGATATCAGCCAGTCCGTGCTGATCGCCGTCGTGGCCACCGGACTGGCCGCCGGCGCTCTCAGCCTGTTGATCAGCGG
>MGOB01000043.1:1538-2116 GCA_001796995.1 Chloroflexi bacterium RBG_16_68_14
GCCTTACGCGCGCGGCCAGAGCCATGGCCGCAGGGCGGCTGGAGGAGCGCATCGCCCCGCGGCCATCCGGAGAGGTCGGAGAGCTGGCGGACGCCTTCAACCAGATGGGGGAAGACCTTCAGGAGCTGATCGCGGCCGCGTCGCAGGAACGGAGCCGCTTGCAGGCGGCGCTGAACAGCAGCAGCGACGCCGTCGTCGCCGTCGGCGCCGAGGGCCGGATCGCGTTCGCGAACGTCGCCGCGGAGCGGTTGTTCATGCGGTCGCAGGACGAGCTTGTGGGGAACCCGTTCGCCTGGGTGATGCCGAATGAGAAGGTCCTGGAGGGGCTGCGCCGGAGCCGGGAGGATGGACAGCGGAGCGTGCTTCTGGTGGAGCGGCCGAACCAGGGGCTGCAGGTGACGGCGGCGCCGATTATCGGCGGTGGGGAGTGGGCCTCGCTCGTCGTCATCAACGACCTCACGGAGGTGAGGCGGACCGAACAGATCCGGCGCGACTTCATCGCCAACGTCTCGCACGAGCTACGCACGCCGCTCGCCTCCATCAAATCGGTGATCGAGACGCTGGAGGGCGGGGCGCTC
>MGOB01000043.1:2150-2623 GCA_001796995.1 Chloroflexi bacterium RBG_16_68_14
CTCTCGCGGGCGGACGAGGAGGTCGACCGGCTGGTGCAGATGGTCGAAGAGCTCCTGGAGCTTTCGCGGCTCGAATCGGGCCAGGTGCCGCTGGCGCGGAAGCCCGTGGAGATGCGCGAGGTGCTCCAGCGAGCGGTCGAGCGGCTGAGCGCACAGGCCGAAAGGCAGAGCATTCGCCTGGGCCTGGATGTGCGGCCGGACCTCCCGCCTGTCCTGGGCGACGCGGAACGCCTGGAGCGCGCGGTGATCAACCTCGTCCATAACGCCCTGAAGTTCACGCCCGCCGGAGGCGACGTCACCGTGTCGGCCGCCCGCGAGGGCGGATCCGTGACCGTCCGGGTCACGGACACCGGGGTGGGGATCGCGCCGGAAGACCTGCCGCGGATCTTCGAGCGGTTCTACAAGGCGGACCGCGCGCGGGCCCAGGCGGGCGGCCGCAGTGGCACCGGTCTTGGCCTGGCGGTGGTCAAGCA
>MGOB01000043.1:2733-3014 GCA_001796995.1 Chloroflexi bacterium RBG_16_68_14
GGCCCGCCGCTGAGCCGACGGCCGGAGGGCCCATATCCCCCGCGAGGTTTTACCCGTCATTAACGCGCGTTAACAGCCCGTTAACGACGGAATGCTATCGTGAAAAACGGAACAAGCAACTGAAGGGTCATCCAAAGGAGGTACCCCTAGATGCACCTGGATCGGCGCGAGTCCAGGGCCAGACGATTCCCTGAGGCAATCGCAATCGGCGTGTTTGTCCTGCTGGCGGTGCTTGTAGCCACGGCGGCCGCCTGCAAGGGGAACGACAAGAAGGAAGACGC
>MGOB01000043.1:3085-4627 GCA_001796995.1 Chloroflexi bacterium RBG_16_68_14
TCTCGGAGGCGGTCGCGGAGGAGTTCAGCAAGGTGGCCGATACGCGCGTCAACGTCGCGTTCTCCGGCACAGGTGGGGGCTTCGAGAAGTTCTGCCGGGGCGATATACAGATCAGCGACGCCTCCCGCCCAATCAAGGACAACGAGGTCCAGGCCTGCGCCGGCGGCGGCATAGACGACATCGTGGAGCTCCAGGTCGCCATAGACGCCCTCACCGTCATGGTCCACCCCAGCAACGACTTCGCGGATTGCCTGACCATCCAGCAGCTTCACGACCTGTTCAGGGCCGGAGGCGCTACGAAGTGGAGCGACATCGATCCGTCCTGGCCGGACGAGGAGATCAAGTTCTTCTTCCCCGGCACCGACTCCGGCACGTTCGACTACTTCGTGGAGGCGGCGATAACGGGCGTGGACGAGACCGCCACCCACCGCGGTGGTGGCCGCAACGAGACTGCCTCCGAGGACGACAACGTGCTGGCCGCCGGCATTGAGCAAGAGAAATACGCCATCGGCTACTTCGGCTTCGCCTACTTCCAGGAAGCCGGCCAGAAGCTGAAGGCCGTCTCCATCGATGGTGGTGGCGGCTGCGTCCAGCCCTCGCTGGAGACCGCTTTGAGCGGCTCCTACACGCCGCTCAGCCGGCCGCTCTTCATCTACACGCGCGAGAGCTTCCTGAGCGACCGGCCGGAGGTGCTGGGCCTGTCCTACTTCTACCTGGATAGCTCCACTGCGCTGGTCCAGGATGTTGGCTACGTGCCTATGCCGGAGGACCTGCTGCAGGACCAGATGGCGAAGGTAGAGCCATTCCTGCCGTAAGGCTCGAGAAGAAGGCAACCCGGGCAGGGCAGAGCGGGTTCCACTCCGCCCTGCTCGCCTCTATACTTGCGCGCGGGTCAAGCAGCCAGCCGGCGGAGGGAGGATTATAAGCTGCAGGCCGGCCTTGAGAGCACACACATCGCGGCTTACGAGGCGCTGCGCCGGCGGCCCTTCCGCCGTCTCCCTGAGCTCATCATTATCGGCAGCCTCTGGCTGTGCGCTGCTGTCTCCCTGATCACCACCTTCGCCATCGTGTTCGTGCTGTTCTCGGAGTCGATCACTTTCTTCGAACACGTCTCACCGGCCGAATTCCTCTTGGAGACGAACTGGCAGCCGCTGTTTGAGCCGGTCTCGTACGGCATCTGGGAGCTCGTTGCCGGCACCTTCAACGTGGTCTTCTGGTCCCTGCTGATGGCGCTGCCCATCGGCCTGGCCGCCGCGATATACCTCAGCGAATACGCCCACCCAAGGACGCGACGCATCCTCAAGCCCCAACTGGAGGCGCTGGCCGGCGTTCCCACCGTGGTCTACGCCTACTTCGCCCTGAACGTCATCACCATCGATATCTTGCGGCCCCTGCTTGGCAGTGACGTGCCGATATTCAACAGCCTGTCCGCCAGCATCATGCTGGCCGTCATGGTCCTGCCGACCATCGCCTCGATATCGGAAGACGCGATGGCCAGCGTCCCGCGAGACCTGAGGGAGGCCGCCTATGGGCTGGGCGCCA
>MGOB01000043.1:4638-5596 GCA_001796995.1 Chloroflexi bacterium RBG_16_68_14
GTGGCGCTTCGTGTCGTCGTGCCGGCCGCGTTGTCCGGTATCGTCGCCTCCGTGCTGCTCGCGATCGCCCGCGTGGTGGGAGAAACGATGATCGTCGCGATTGCCGCCGGCTCCACGCCGTTCCTGACCCTCTCGCCACTGCAGAGCATCCAGACGATGACCGGGTATATGCTCCAGGTTGGCCTGGGTGATGCCGCCCGCGGCACCATCGACTACCAGTCCATCTTCGCCGTGGGCCTCACGTTGTTCGTCATCACCCTCATCTTCAACATCGCCGCGACCATCATCGTGGGCCGCTACCGCGAGGAGTACGAGTAGGATGGCGGCGACCGAAGCCATCGGCGGCGACCCGGGCACGCTCAGCGCCAGCGGCGCCGTGGCCCGCAGGCAGGCCCTGTCCCGGGCGTCCAGGTACGTGCTGCTCGCCGCGACCCTCATCGGCGTTGCCGTCCTCGCTTTCCTCACCTACGATACGGTCGACGCGGGCGCGTCCCGCATCAGCTGGGACTTCGTCACCAACTACCCCTCGCGCTTCGCCGACCGGGCCGGCCTGCGCTCCTCAATTCTGGGCAGCGTGTGGGTCCTGGTCCCTACCGTCGGGCTGGCGTTCCCCATCTCGATCGCCACCGCGATATGGATCGAGGAGTTCGCCCCCAAGAACACGCTCCTGACCATCGTCAAGCTCAACCTGGCGAACCTGGCGGGCGTACCGAGCATAATTTACGGCATTCTGGGCCTGGCGCTGTTCGTGCGCCTCATGGAGCTGGGGCCCAGCATCCTCGCCGGCGCTCTCACGCTGTCGCTCATGATCCTGCCGATGACCGTCATAGCCTCCCAGGAGGCGATCCGCCAGGTGCCGCCCAGCACCCGCGAAGGCTCGCTGGCGCTGGGCGCCAGCCATTGGCAGACGGTGTGGAACCACGTGCTGCCCGGCGCAATGCCGGGCATAATGACCGGC
>MGOB01000044.1:0-120 GCA_001796995.1 Chloroflexi bacterium RBG_16_68_14
CGGCGCGGCTTCTACTACGTACTCTCGGTCGCCATCCTCATACCGGGCATCATCTCGCTGCTCGTGCCGCCGTCGCTGAAGCCGGGGATCGAGTTCAGCAGCGGCGCCACGTTCACCGTT
>MGOB01000044.1:449-1145 GCA_001796995.1 Chloroflexi bacterium RBG_16_68_14
CAACGTGCCCAAGGCGTACCGCTACGGCATCGCCGCCGTCATCGCCGCCGGGCACGATGGGCTCGTTGTCCTGGGGGTGTTCTCCATCCTGGGCAAGCTGTTCGATACCGAGATCAACACGATGTTCATCACCGGTCTCCTCACTATCATCGGCTTCAGCGTCCACGACACAATCGTCGTCTTCGACCGCATCAGGGAGAACTCGGCGACCTACCCGGACGCCGCCCTCGATGAGGTGGTGAACGTAAGCCTCACCGAGACGATGGCGCGCTCGCTGAACACGTCGATCACGGTGCTGTTCACCGTGGTAGCCCTGCTCCTCCTCGGCGGCACCACCATCCAGAGCTTCCTGCTGGTGCTGCTGATAGGGGTGATCGCGGGCACCTACAGCTCGATATTCGTCGCCAGCCAGGTCCTCGTGTCCTGGGAGGAGGGCGACCTCTCTAACCTGTGGCGGCGGTTGGTTCCCGGGAGGCCGCTGCCGGCGCCGGAAGCGTAGCATGCCCGTTGATTTCGTCGGCCGCGAGATCGAGGTGACGCTCAGCGAAGACGAAGCGCCGGTGCCCCTCGCCTTCCGCCTCGGCCACCGCCAGTACAAGATCGTCGAGCAGCTCGCCCACTGGGAGGACCACGCCTTCGCCGCCCTGCGCCGCGGCCGCGACTGGCGGGAGCAGCAGCAGCGCCGCTACTACCGCG
>MGOB01000044.1:1235-2326 GCA_001796995.1 Chloroflexi bacterium RBG_16_68_14
GGTACCTGCACCGCCGCCTTAGCTCGGCAGCCGCCCGGGAGACGCCCGAGACAGAGGGGGAGCCGGAACCGCCTAGCGGCTGAGGCCGCTCCTCAGCACCCGCTCGTCGCCGACGCGGCGGGTCACGCGCTGCTCGTCCATGTGCTCCAGCAGCGCCTGGGCGTACTTGCGGCTCGTGCCCAGCAGGTCGCGCACCTGGGCAAGCGTCACCGTCTGGCGCTCCCTGAGGTGCGCTACCACCCGCTCCACCATCTCCCGGTAGGCCTCCGCCGCGAACACGATCCCCTCGCCCACCCAGACGATGTCGCCGCGGTCCTCCAGGAACGACAGCAGGTCGTCGTCGCCGTCCAGCGCGGGCGGCGAGAACGGTTGCGACCGCAGCGCCGCCAGCAGCTGCCGCGCCCGCTCCTCCTGGGAGGCGTCCGGCCGCGGCTCGTGGCCGGGCAGGGAGACGCTGCCCGCCGCTTCCTTCACTTCGCCCCGCCTGCCCCAGAGCGCGACGGCCTGATCGAAGGCGCGGCTCTCCAGCCCCAGCCGGCTGCGCAGCTCCTCCCTGGAGATGCCGCGGCGCAGGGGGAACTGCCGGTGGTACGCCGAGAGCACGTCGCTCAGCCGGTCCCAGAGAGCGGCGAGCCCTTCGGCGGTGTAGAGCAGCGTGCCGTCAGCCGGCGGGCCGCCGTCCAGCGCGAGCAGCTCGCCCCCGGCGACCGCCTCCTCTACAGCGGCCCGCAACTCCTCAGCCGACAGGTCGAGTCCGCTCGATAGGTCGCGCAGGCTCACCGGCTCCGAGGCCGCCGTTGCCATCAGCACCGCCTCCCGCGGTGAGCCGCGGTCCAGCGCCGCCAGCTTCTCGATCGTCGGCGCGTGGAAGCGCTTGTGCCGCCGCGCCTGCGTATCGACGATGCGGCCGCCGCCGAGCGTGTCGTTCGGGTCGCGGACGACGAAGCGGTCTCCCTTCACGGCCGCGAGGGGCCGCGAGAGGCGGAGCTGCGCCCACGCCTCTTCGCCCGGCGGCACCTGGTCCCTGTCGAGCAGGAGCAGGCGGCCCTCAACCTCCGCCGAGCCCGTGTGGAGAGTGACGGTGGTGCTGT
>MGOB01000044.1:2332-2612 GCA_001796995.1 Chloroflexi bacterium RBG_16_68_14
GGGGCCGGCTGAGGTAGCGCACGGCCCGGAGCCGGACGTCCAGCGCCGTCGCCGGCCGCAGCCAGCCCGGCGAGGCCACGACCATCCCCCGCTCCAGCTCCTCCACGGCCATCCCGGCCAGGTTTACGGCCGTGCGACGCCCCGGCGGCGCAACCTCCACCTTCTGGCCGTGCGCTTGGAGCCCGCGGATTCGGGCGCGCAGCCCCGCCGGCGCCACCTCCACCTCCTGGCCCACCCGCAGCGAGCCCGCGATCAGCGTTCCCGTCACGACCGTGCCGAA
>MGOB01000044.1:2728-3095 GCA_001796995.1 Chloroflexi bacterium RBG_16_68_14
GCCTGCAGCGCCGCCACCAGCTCGTCCAGCCCCTGACGGCTGACGGCGGAGCAGACCACGGTGGGCGCGCCCTCCAGGGTCGTGCCCCGTAGCGCCTCCTCCACGTCCGCCGCCACAAGCTCCGCGAGCTCCGGCTCCACCAGGTCCGCCTTCGTCACCGCGATAACGCCGTGCTCGATGCCCAGCAGATCGATGATCGCCAGGTGCTCTCGCGTCTGCGGCATCACCCCTTCGTCGGCGGCGACGACCAGCAGCGCCAGGTCGATGCCGGTCAGCGCCTGGACGAGGGCTGACTTGCCGTGGTCTACGTGTCCAGCGGTGCCGACGACGTACATGGCGGTTCGATTCTAGCGTTAGGAGCAGGTCC
>MGOB01000044.1:4175-4288 GCA_001796995.1 Chloroflexi bacterium RBG_16_68_14
CGGGCCCGGACATCGATACGGTGCTGGCGGCGGCCAAGCGGGCGCACGGGCTATAATCGGATTGGGAATGGACGAGAAGAAAGCCGACGAATGGCTTCGCGCCTACTTGATCT
>MGOB01000045.1:0-91 GCA_001796995.1 Chloroflexi bacterium RBG_16_68_14
TGCAGAGAAGCGACCTGGCCGCCGGTGGTGCGGAGGAGGGCGAAGGCGTTGTCCTCCAGCGGCCCGATCTCCCAGTAGCTGCTGCAGAGAA
>MGOB01000045.1:182-417 GCA_001796995.1 Chloroflexi bacterium RBG_16_68_14
CTCGCCGCGCGCCCGCCACTCCCGGTCGTAGCCCTCGCGGCCGGCGATCCCGTGCCGGGAGCGGATGAACATGATCTTCCCTATCTGCCCTTCGTCGCACCAGAGCTTGGCCTGGCGGATGGCGGGGTGGTGGCGGTGGTTGAGGCCACACTTGATCCTGGCGCCGGACTCCCGGGCGGCGTCGACAACCCTCCGGGCCTCCGTGGGGTTGCGGCCCAGCGGCTTCTCGCAGAGG
>MGOB01000045.1:858-1035 GCA_001796995.1 Chloroflexi bacterium RBG_16_68_14
CGGCGTCCGGGAGGGTGGGGTTGCCGCTGCGCTGCTGACGGTACGCTTCCTCCAGCGCCTCCGTCCCGGCCGCTTCGCCGGCCCGGAGGATGGACTCCGTCAGGCGCGTGAACACCGGTCCCGGCGCCATGGCGTTCACCTGCACGTTGTGCTCGGCCACCTCCCTGGCCACGCTCT
>MGOB01000045.1:1253-1548 GCA_001796995.1 Chloroflexi bacterium RBG_16_68_14
CGAACGTCCCCGCATTGTTGACCAGGACGTCGATCCGTCCAAACCGGTCGAGGGCGGCTCCGGCCAGCGCGTCCACCTGTCGCGCGTCTGAGACGTCGACGGGAACGGCGATCGCCTCGCCACCGCGGGAGGCGATCGCCCCCGCGGTCCTCTCGATCTCGGCCAGTGTGCGGGCGGCGGCGACCACGCTGGCTCCCTCTCGCGCCAGGCCCAGGGCGATCTCTCTGCCGATCCCCCGGCCCGCCCCCGTGACGACGGCGACGCGGTCTTTCAGCCTCGCGCCGATGGTCGTGGT
>MGOB01000045.1:1724-2167 GCA_001796995.1 Chloroflexi bacterium RBG_16_68_14
CTGGCGATGATGCTCGGCTCGTAGTTCCAGCCGTCGTCCGACCAGAGGTTCACCCGCTCCGTGACCTGTCGCCAGAAGGCGTTGTAGCCGGAGCAGAGGTCCGTGAAGCGGGTGCCGTATAGCAGGTTGCAGACGGCGGCGATGGCGCGGTTGCCGAAGCGCCTGTGCAGCGGCTTATCGGCGAAGCCGGAAGCGCGCCGCGAACCCTTGGCGAAGTCGTAGCCCAGGAGCAGCGGCTCCACGAAGCGCGGGATCTCCTCCGGGTCCGTCTCCCCGTCCGCGTCCAGGGTGACGATGATTTCGCCGCGGGCCTGGGAGACTCCGTGGCGCATGGCGTCGCCCTTGCCGAACCCCGGCTGCTCCAGGAACCGCACCCCCGGCCACAGCTCTCTCACCAGCTCCTGCGTGCCGTCTGTCGAGTGGCCGTCGACGAGAATGACCTC
>MGOB01000045.1:2279-2773 GCA_001796995.1 Chloroflexi bacterium RBG_16_68_14
TCGCCGGCCCGCGGCCGCTGCTCATCGGCAAGCGGGTCGGGGCGGGCGCGCAGGATGAGCGGCAGCCGAACGGCAGCAACGGCGGCGGCGAGCCCTTGTCCGGCGAGGAGCCCGATGCCCGCGCCGGCGATGCCCACGGGCTCCAGGAGGACGTAGCTGGTGACGATCGTCACCGAGGCAGCCACCACGGAGGTGCCCACCAGCCAGGCCAGGTCCCTTCTCACCCGCTCTACGCCCAGGTATACGTTGGCCACCGCCGCCGGCAGGCCGGCCAGCGCCACCAGCCGCAGCAGCGTCGTCGCCTCCCGCGAGTAGTCCTGCCCGAACACGAGCAGCATCCGGTCAGCGGCGACGAACATGCCGGCAGCGACCACCCCCGCGACGCCTACGGCGAGCGGAAGAGCGTGCCGCGTCAGCGCGGCCAGCGCCTCCCGGTCGTGGGAGCCCTCGGCGAACAGCGAGAGCGCCGTGTAGAGAGAGACGCCCACGAACAC
>MGOB01000045.1:2787-2890 GCA_001796995.1 Chloroflexi bacterium RBG_16_68_14
AGCCGGCGAAGAAGTAGGCGCCCGCCTCCGGGCTCAGGCGGTGGACGACGATTATCGGCAGGAGAAGGGAGGGCATGACGACGGCGAGGTCCGTGACGTGATT
>MGOB01000045.1:2972-3277 GCA_001796995.1 Chloroflexi bacterium RBG_16_68_14
AGGGCGCCGGCGCCGTAGGCGCAGGCTACGAGCGCCGCGAACCCCATGGCGGCGACCATCCCGAAGGCCGCCAGGAAGAGGACCAGCAGCAGCGGCAGCGTGGCGCGGACCGCCTGGAAGATGATGGTCTTCAGGAGCACGTGGCGAGCGCTGCGCAGGGCGATGAACGCCTGGTCTTGAACGTATGCCACGGCCATGAGCGCCGTGAACAAGACGAAGCCGAGAGCGTACAAGGGCCGGCTCCGCACGAATTCCAGCTCCGGCGCCCAGAGGGAGAGGCCGGCCAGGAAGACGATGGCAAGCAG
>MGOB01000045.1:3336-3573 GCA_001796995.1 Chloroflexi bacterium RBG_16_68_14
TCGAAGTCGGGAGGTAGGAGACGAGGCCCATGCCGAGGCCGAGTGTGGAGACCATCGCGAGCAGAGTGAGGGCCGATATCGCCGCCGCGGCGAGCCCAACCTCATTGGGCGGGTAGAGCGCCGCGGAGAGCGCCCAGAAGAGGAGCCCCGCGAGCGCAACCACGAGCATGTTGCCCCACAGGTAGATGGCGTTGTGATAGAGGGGCATCGCCAGCAGCCGCCGTGCGACCGGCAATG
>MGOB01000045.1:3668-5195 GCA_001796995.1 Chloroflexi bacterium RBG_16_68_14
TGGGGTAGATCAGGTTTGGGTCGGCGAGTTTGTTAACGCCGAGCAGCTCCGGGAGGGTGATTCCGTACATCTGGGCGATGCGGCTGAGGCTCTCGCCGGGGGTGACGATGTGCACCACCGGCACCGCTTCCGGCTGCGCGACTGAAGGCGGCCCGGCCGCCGGCGGCTCCGCGGCGGCAGGCGCGGGCGCGCGCTCAGCCGCCAGGGGCTGCGCCGGTTCGGGCGCGGGCAGTGCGTCCACCCGCAGGTGCAGCGAGCGATAGGGGGCCGCCTGGTCGTCCTTTTGGAGGACCAGACGGACTGTCTGCCGGGCTCCCGGCTGGTTCAGGCTGAACGTGATGAGCTGCTCGCGCCGCTGGCCGGGCGGGACGGTGATCGGGCCGAACTGCGCTGTCTGCGTGCCGTTGATGAGCAGGGAAACGGTATACCGGGCCTCCACGCCTTCGCGATTCACGAGGCCGAACTTGATTCCAGCCGGCTCGCCGAGGGTGAGAGCGGTGGGATAGCCGTCGGCGGTGCCGTCTGCGCCGAGCAGGTAGAACTCGGTGAACGGTTCGCTGATTCCCTGGCGGCCCGCGCCGGGAACCGCGAGGACGATGACGGCCACCGCCGCGAGGAGGCCCAGGGCTGCCGCGCCGGGGTACGCCAGCAGCCTCGCGTTCCGGGAAGCCAAGACGGCCAGGGAGCGCGGGCTCAGCTCGGGCCGCTCGGCGGCGGGGAGCGTGCGCCGGTACAGAAGTCCTGCGAACGAAGACAAGAGGATGAACAGCCCGACGACGCCGGTGATGGATTCGGATCGCACGCCCCAGGGGCTGTAGTTGAGGGCGATTCCGAGCAGCGCCACGACGGCCAGGCTGACCATTGCGCTCAGGGCCAGTCGCTCCACGGCATCGGGCCAGCCGCGCCTGGGAAAGATGGCGCTGATCAGCGTATAGCCGGGCAGGAAGAGAAGAAACGGGAGCCCGAGGGGCGCCCTCGCCGCCTCCGGCAGGCCGCCGAAGGCGAACAGCGGCACGGCAGCCGCGGTGAGTGCCGCAATAACGATAAGGTCCATCGTGTCGTGTCTTTGCTTCTCCATTCTTCGCGCCGTGCCGTGTCACCTTGGGGCCATCGCGGCTCCGGCGGGAAAGGAAAACGGTGGAACCGACGACCGGTCGCCGGATCCACCGCCCTATCGAATGGGGAAGCTCCGCGAAACGGGTGCCCACATTCGTCGTTGCGGCCAGGACGACCCTGGCTTGAACGGGTTAATGTAGGGTCTTCCCCAGCTGGTGTCAAGGGCCTGGCGGCGTCTTCACGGTAAGTTCACGTTCTATACCGGCTCCTGCATGCCCCCGCGTTGACACCCCTGCCTCGTTCTGCTAGCGATTGAATGAGGAGCGAGTGGCGGGTGTTTCTGTTTGGGCACGTGGGGCTGACCTGGGGCGGCGTCCTCGCGGCGGAGGCGGCTTCCCGTCGCCTTCCCGCCCTGGGGCGCCCGGCACGCACCCTCGCGGGCGGTCTCGACTATCGGGTCGTCGTCCTCGG
>MGOB01000045.1:5280-5661 GCA_001796995.1 Chloroflexi bacterium RBG_16_68_14
CTGTTCGTCGGGTTGCTCCTGCTGGCCTCGCTGCTGACGCGGGCCTCGTTCAGGCCGGTCCTCGCTCTCACGGCGCTTGGAGCCGGCGTCCATCTGCTGCTGGACCGGATGTGGGAGGAGCCTCACACCCTCCTCTGGCCGCTGCTGGGCTGGAGGTTTGAGCGCGTCAGTGTGAGCGACTGGTCGGGGCACATGCTGGAGCAGCTCTTCTCCGACCCCTACACCTACGCCTCCGAGGCGGTGGGCGCGGCGGTCGTCGTCGCTCTACTGGCTGTCCTGATCAGGAGGGGCGGCCTGCGCGACTTCATCCTGGCGGGGCGGATGCCCTCGCCCGGCCGCGGCCTAGCCGCCGGGCAGGAACGCCCGCGCGAGCTGCAGCGC
>MGOB01000045.1:5691-5899 GCA_001796995.1 Chloroflexi bacterium RBG_16_68_14
GAGCGGCCACAGCGCCGGCAGGGTGCGGGCCAGCCGCAGGATCAAGCGAGAGGGGGAATCAATGTCGCCCAGGCGGGTGATGAGCGGCTGCAGCGCCTCGTGGCCGAGCGAGGAGACCAGGCGGTCCACGTCGTCGTCGCTCAGGCTCAGGCCGAAGCGGCGGATGCGCAGGCTACGCCTCAACTCCCGCCCGATCTCGGCCTTCCAG
>MGOB01000045.1:5916-6271 GCA_001796995.1 Chloroflexi bacterium RBG_16_68_14
CAGGCCGGCGGCAGTCAGGTCGCCGGCGGCCAGCGCTGCCGCCGCGGTCGCGGCGGCGTGGCGGCCGGCGACGAGGCCGGTGTAGATGCCGCCGCCGGAGAAAGGCTTGACCTGGCCGGCGGCGTCGCCCACCAGGAGCACGTTGTCCGCGTAGCTGCGCGGCGCGAACTCCAGGGGGATCGTCCCTCCGTACATCCGGCAGACCTCCATCCCGCCAAACAGGTCCGGAAACTCGGCCGCCAGCCGCCGGTAGCAACGCAGCGGCTTGTCGGAGGAGTCGCAGCCGATGCCGACGCGCACGCCGCCGTCGCCGGTGGGGATGATCCAGCCGAACCAGCCGGGGGAGAGCCGGCTC
>MGOB01000045.1:6300-6418 GCA_001796995.1 Chloroflexi bacterium RBG_16_68_14
GGGCACCGGCAGGCGTCCCTCGATGCCCAGGCAGTAGACGCGTTCCCGCGGCGGCGAAAGACCCGTGCTGCGCGCCACGCGGGAGTGGGCGCCGTCCGCGCCCAGTACCATCCGGGCG
>MGOB01000046.1:0-4871 GCA_001796995.1 Chloroflexi bacterium RBG_16_68_14
TGTCCCCGCACATCTGTAACCCATGTCTCCGGTCTGTACATCAACGAGGGAGAGGGGTGGCCGAAGGCCGGGGTGAGGGCGCCACGCTCCGTCCCTACAGCTGCCGCGTACCAGCGACTAGCGGCCAGCAAACGACAGATCCTTCGGCCTCCGCCCCCCCGAGCCTCTACCCCGCTCGCCTCAGGATGACAACCGTTACAGCAGGTCTCCCGTGGCCGAGCGCGTCCTGCCCTCCTTCTTGTAGGCGGAGATGACGTTGCGGGCGATGGTCTGCATGTGCACCTCGTCCGCGCCGTCGGCCAGCCGGGCGGCCCGGGCGGTGCGCATCATGTCGGCCAGGGGCGTGTCGGTGGAGTAGCCGAGGGCGCCGTGCACCTGGATGGCGCGGTCGATGACCCGCCAGAGGGTGTTGGCGACGTGGACCTTGGCCATGGAAACCTCCTGCCGGAAGGGCAGGCCCTTTTCGATCTTGTAGGCGGCGTGGAGCACCATCAGCTTGCCGGTGTAGAGCTCCATTGCCGACTCCGCCATCATCCACTGGATGGCCTGCTTCTCAGCCAGGTAGGAGCCGTGGGCGTAGCGCTTGAGCGCCCGGTCCACCAGCATCTCCAGCGCCACCTCCGCCTGGCCGATCCAGCGCATGCAGTGGGCGAGACGGGCGGGGCCCAGGCGCGCCTGCCCGAGGCGGTGGCCGTCGCCGCGGCCGCCCAGTATGTTGTCCACCGGCACGCGCACGTTGGTGAGGCGGATCTCCGGGTGGTTGGCCGGGCCGGCCATGGTCTCCACGTCGCGGACGATCTCCCAGCCCTCGGTGGGCGTTTCGACGATGAAGCCGGTGTTGCGGGCCTGGGGCGGGTCGGCGTCCGGGTCGGTGCAGGCGATGACGATGGCGAAGGCGGCGCCGTGGGCGCCGGAGGAGAACCACTTGTGGCCGTTGAGCACCCAGTCGTCGCCGTCCCTGACCGCCGTCGTCTGGATGAGCGTGGGGTCGGAGCCGGCCACCTCCGGTTCGGTCATGGCGAAGCAAGAGCGGACGCGGCCCTCGGCCAGGGGGCGCAGGTACTTCTCTTTCTGCTCCGGGGTGCCCCAGTGGAGCAGGGTGTGCATGTTCCCCTCGTCGGGCGCCTGCGCATTAATAATGTAGGGCCCGATGCCACCGGTGCGGCCCGCCTCGGCGGAGACGAAGGCCATCGCCACGGGGCCCAGCCCCATACCGCCCCACTCCGCCGGCAGGTGAGGGTTCCAGATCCCCACCTCTTTGGCCCGCTGCCGGAGCTTGACGATCTGCTCCACGTAGGCGCGCCGGTCCGCTCCGGCCCCACGGAGCGTGTCCTGGATCGGGCGGACCTCTTCGTCCATGAACTTGCGCACCCGCAGGCGCACCTCTTCCACCTCGGGCGATAGCGTGAAATCGACGGGCATTGGTCCATCCTCCTTTGTAGCGTGGTAGGAGCGGGCAGCCACCAGGACTGCGACGACATTGTAGTGCGCGTGGTATCTAATGTCACGCCGGCGCGAGGGGATTGGCGGCCGATCTCTGCCTCCGCAAGAGCCGCCGTACCACCAGTTTCCGCGCCTCCTCCGCCCCCAGGAACAGGAGCGGAAAGGCGGCCAGCACCGGCCAGTACCGGGGGTGCACAGGCTCCAGCTCGAAGAGGCCGCGCAGCGGCGGCAGGGCGATGACCGCCGTCAGAAGCAAGACCTCCGCGACGACTGCCCAGAGGAGCGCCTGGTTGCTGAGGAGCCCCACGCGGAACGCCGACTCCCGCTCGCTGCGGCAGGCGAACGCGTTGGCGACCTGGCAGGCGACCACGCCGGCCAGGGTCATGGTCGTCGCCTCCCGGTAGCGGGGCCCTTCGTCGACGAAGGAACGAAGCAGGTGCCCCGTCACATCCCACTGGACGAAGAAGTAGCCGAGCAGGCTCAGGGCGGCAGCCAGCAGGCCCAGCAACGCGAGCGCGCGGACGAGCAGCCGGGCGCTCACCATCCGTTCCGACGTGGGCCGGGGCGGGCGCGCCATCAACCCATGTTGCGGCGGGTCTACCCCCAGCGCCAGGGCGGGGAAGAGGTCCGTACCCAGGTCCACCAGCAGCACTTGGAGGATGGTGAGGGGCAGGGGCACGCCGGCCAGGATGAACAGGAGGAAGGGCACCGCCTCGGCCACGTTGCTGGTGAGGACGTAGGTGAGGAACTTCTTGATATTGTCGTAGACGGCGCGGCCCTCTTCGACGGCGCGGACGATAGTGGCGAAGTTATCGTCCATCAGCACCATGTCCGCGGCCTCCCGCGCCACGTCCGTGCCAGTCCTGCCCATGGCGACACCGATGTCGGCCGCCTTGAGCGCCGGGGCGTCGTTCACCCCGTCGCCGGTGACCGCCACCACCTCGCCCAGTCGTCGGTAGGCCCGTACCAGGCGCAGCTTATGCTCCGGCGCAACGCGGGCGAACACGGCCGGCCGCTTCTCCGCCAGCAGGCGCGCCAACCCGTCATCGTCCAGGGCGTCCACCTGGGCGCCCGTGACCACCTCGGCGTCCTCCCCCGCGATGCCGGCCTGCCGGGCGACCACGAGGGCCGTGTGCCCGTGATCTCCGGTCAGCATGACCGCGCGGATGCCGGCGCTGCGGCAGCGGGCCACCGCTGCCGGCACCTCGGGCCGCAAGGGGTTCTCCAGGCCGACCAGCCCCAGGAGCACCAGCGCCTGCTCCGCCGCTTCTGCGCTTTCCAGCCGTTCTTCCTCTGCGACATCGCGAGAGGCGAAGGCGAGCACCCGCAGCCCCCGGTCCGACATGGCGTTCGTTCGCTCCAGCAGTACTTCTCGCCGATGCCCGTCCAGCTCCTCTGGCTGTCCGTCGCGGAGCTCGTACCGGCAGCAGGCCAGCGTCTCCGCAGGCCCGCCCTTGACGAACAGCCTCCGCTGGCCGTCCCTGCGGTGGAGCGTCGACATGCGCCGGCGCTCGGCGTGGAAAGGGAACTCCTTGATGCGCGGGTAACTGCGGCGCTCTTCGTCCGGGTCTATCCCCGCCTCGATGGCCAGCGTCAGGAGCGCCTCATCCAGTGGATCGCTCACGCCGCCCGCCTGGCCGTCCGCTCGGGGAGGAATGCCGTTGTTGCAGAGCACCGCGCTCCGCAGCAGCGCCGCCAGTGCGGAGTCGTCCGGCGTTCCCTCCCTCGCTTCGAGGCTGCCGAGCTGAAGGCCGCCGTCACCGACTGCATAGCTGGTGTCGCCTGCCCACAGCTCGCGGGCCGCCATCTCGCTCACCGTGATCGTGCCCGTTTTGTCGGTGCAGATGACGGTGGTGCAGCCCAGCGCCTCGACGGAGGAGAGGCGCTTCACGATGGCGTTCTGACGGCCCATGCGCTGCACGGCGAGGGCCAGCGCCAGGGTTACCGTGGGCAGCAGCCCCTCGGGGACAAGGGCTACCAGGATGCCCACGCCGAAGATGAAGCTGTCCCTGGTGGAGAGCCGCTCGGCCACGCTGCCCGCCAGAAAGAAGACCAGGCCGACGACGACCGCCACGGCTGCGATGGCCCGCGCCGCCGTCGCCAGCTCGCGCTGCAGGGGGCTGGGCTCCGGAGCCAGACGCTGCGTCAGCTCGGCCAGACTTCCGAAGGCCGTCTGCCTCCCCGTCGCGAAGACGATCCCCTCGCCGCCGCCGTCCACGACGGTGGTCCCCGCCAGCACGCAGTTCTCCGCCTCGGCGAGGCGGGCCGCCGGGGAGCGCTCCGCCCACCGCTCGACCGGCTCCGCCTCGCCGGTGAGCAGGCTGCAGTCCAGCCGCAGATCGGCGGCCGCGAGCAGGCGGGCGTCCGCCGCCACGCAGTCGCCGCGCTGCAGGACGAGGAGGTCGCCCGGCACCAGGTCGCGCGCCCTGGCGCGCTGCTCGACGCCGTCTCGGCGCACACGGACCGCCGAGGGCAGGCGCCGGCCCAATGTCTCGATCAGCCGGCTCGACCGGTATTCCTGCCAGAAGCTGAAGAGCCCGTTGAGGAGCACGATGGTCAGGATCGCCCAGCCCAACTGTGGCAGCCCAGCAAGGAAGGCCAGGCCGGCGCCGACCCACAGGAGCAGGGCCAGCATGTGGCTTACCTGTCCGAAGAGCAGGCGCAGCGGGTGCGGCGGCCGCGGCGCAGGAACCTCGTTGGGCCCGTAACGGCGGAGCCGCGCTTGAGCCTCTTCGCTGGAGAGACCGTGGGGAGACGAGGCGAGCAGGCGAAACAGGGCCGCCTCATCGAGCGCGATTACCTCGGAGGGCGGGACGAGAGACGGAGCGCCGTCTCCAGCCGCAGGTTCACGCGTGCGTCTGCGGCGGAGAAGCCCGCGGGGAGCGGCTTGCCGGGAGCGGGGCTTGGTCGTAGGTCTGCCTCGAACCAGCGACACCAGCGCTGCGACGACATTGTAATCGCCATGGAGTATAATGTCACGCCGGTCCGCCGCAGGCGGACGGAACCACAGAACTGCAGAACCACGGAACCAGAGAACCTGGGAGCCAATATGCTCAGGGGTTCCAAGGTTCCACCGAGCGAACGTAGTGAGCGAGAGCGTCCCCGGCATCGATTTCGACCGCCTCCTCCCCTGGTTCGGGGAGCACGTGGCGCCGGTGGCGGAGCTGCGCGCGCGGATCATCGGCCACGGCCGCTCCAACCTGACCTACCGCCTCGACAGCGACGGCGGCCAGTGGGTGCTCAGGCGCCCGCCCCTCTCCCACGTGCAGCCCACCGCCCACGACATGCAGCGCGAGTACCGGGTCATCTCAGCGCTGGCCGAGACAAAAGTGCCGGTGCCGCGCACCTTCGCCATCTGCGAGGACCCGGAGGTCATCGGCGCGCCCTTCTACATCATGGAGTACGTGGACGGGCTGGTGCCGGTCGAC
>MGOB01000046.1:4884-6902 GCA_001796995.1 Chloroflexi bacterium RBG_16_68_14
AGGTCGCCCGGCGCTTCGATGAGGAGCAGCGGCGGCGCCTGGGGGAGGAGCTCATCGACACGCTGGCGGCCCTGCACGCGCTGGACCCGGCGCAGGTGGGCCTGGGCGACTTCGGCCGGCCCCAGGGCTACATCGAGCGCCAGGTGCGGCGGTTCAGCGAGCAATTGGAACACATCAAGCAGCGGGAGGTGCCTGAGCTGGAGGAGCTGGCCCGTCGCCTGCCCGCCGCCATCCCGGCCGAGAGCGACGCCACCATCGTCCACGGCGACTTCCGGCTGGACAACACCATCGTGGACGCGGACGGGCACATCGCGGCCGTGCTGGACTGGGAGATGTCCACCCTGGGCGACCCGCTGGCCGACCTGGGCATCCTCCGGATGTACTGGCGCGACCGGGACGCCCCGGCGGACCTGCGCGCGACGGTGGGCAGCACCGGGGTGATCACCCTCCCCGGCTTCCCCACCTGGGCGGAGGCGGCGCAGCGGTACGAGGAGAAGAGCGGCCGCGATCTGAGCAACCTGGACTTCTACATCGTGCTGGCGCACTTCAAGCTGGCGGTGATCCTGGAGAACATGTACAACCGCTTCCTGGCGGGCGGCACCGTGGGCGCCGGCTTCGAGACCATCGGCGACCAGGCGATTCTGCTGGCGCGCTCCGGCCTGGCGGTGGCGGACAGCTCCCCCGTCGCGGCGCTGCGGGGCTGAAAACTTGGTCGGCAGATCAACCCTACCGGTTCGCAGCAATGGGCTGAGCTAGCGGGGTTATGCCGGTGAGTTCTGACAATTCAGCAACGAGACGAAACGTATCTACGATGAGCTGCCGCGCCTCCTCATAGGTCACGCGGGACTTTCCTTTGGACCCTCGTTCATAGACTTGCCTAACGATCTCATCAGTCTGAGCCAGCCTGTTCCGCTCACTTTCGTCCGTGGCGCATCTTCGATGTTGATCGATGTACGCACAAAGCTTGTTCTTTTCGGCGTTGCCCTTGATCAACAACTCCCGTTGAGCTAGCTGCGATTCATACGTATCTCCTGGGACAGTCCATAGGTTTCGTCCCAGCGAAAGAACGACGTTGCGGCATGCCAGCGCTGCCATGGACCATTCAGCCGGGTTATCGCTTCGCAGCGCGCGCATGGCCGCCTTCAACTCGTCTCCGACCACTGTCTCCAGGGCGCTAACGCTGTCCAAGACCAGCCGATAGTCGACTCCCAGTAGATCTTGGTTTTCCAGCTCCTCTTCTGCCCAGAGGAGAACGTTTCTCACCTGTTCAGTGACGTACATGCGGACATCATGGAGAACACGTTGCTGGCCCGAATGCACCACGCTGAGTTGAAAGTACTCATCCGCCAGCGCCTCAGCGCGCAAACGCTCTGCCGTTTCGGGCCACTCACGAACATTATTCTCAATCTTCGCGATGGAATTTCCGGTCAGCCTTTCCTTTGGAAACAAGGACCGCCGAGTCAGCTCTTCAACATCATCAACGGAGACATCTCTAGTGTCGGCTACGGCGTGCAGGTGTAGAAAGAGCTCCATGGCCGCCCGTCGAGCGACCTTTTCGTCGTCGGACAGGGGCGCAGCGGAGGGGGCGGTCCTAGCACCATACATTTCACTTCTCATCAAGTGAGCGTGCTTTCTATCACCGACTCGGTCGAACAACTCCTTGGCAAGAGGAAGGATCTTGCTCAGCGGCTCGTCGGAATCCAAACGGGCAGCGACTTTGGCAGCGAGTTCCGCCACTACCTTTAGCCGCTTGGTCACGGGCGACAAGCCCGCCGTTGACGCGTCGCTAGCCATGATTAGACCTTCTTGACCAAAGGTGGGAATACGCCACGGCAACGTTGATGCTAGACCGGATGAAACTGGTGATGCAGTTTAGCCAGCCTGCACGATGAAGTCCACCAGCACCTGGGCCAGCTCCTCGCCTTTGTCCTCCTGGCTCCCTCACCCCGCCCTTCGGGCACCCCTCTCCCGCTTGTGTACAGACCGGAGACATGGGTTACAGATGTGCGGGGACATGG
>MGOB01000047.1:0-1893 GCA_001796995.1 Chloroflexi bacterium RBG_16_68_14
ATCCGGCAGCTCCTCCCCCACGAGACGGCAGAGATCAACCCGCGGGACGGCCTGCGCCTGGGCGTGCAGGACGGCTGGCTCGTGCGCATCACCTCGCGACGGGGCCAGGTCACCGCTCATGCCCGCCTCACCGACCGCTCACCGGAGGGGGTGGTCTTCCTCAGCTTCCACTTTCCTGACCAGGTCTGGACGAACGTGCTCACCAATGACGCCTGCGACCCCATCACCGAGACACAGGAGTACAAGGCCTGCGCGGTCCGCATCGAGCCAGCGGAGGCAACGGAGGAACAATGAGCGCCCCACCGGAAGAGATATCGGGCCCCTCGTTTGACCCGCTCCTCCCGCCGCAAATGGCGGCGGCCTGCGAGGATGTGGGTGTCAGGAAGGCGACCATGAACATCGTCTCGCTGGCCGTACTGGCCGGGCTGGCCGGCGCCTTCATCTCGCTCGGTGCCATGCTCTTCACGGTCACGGTTGCGTCTTCGGACCTTGGCTACGGTCCTACCCGGCTCCTGGGGGGCGCGGCGTTCAGCCTCGGCCTGATCCTTGTCGTTATCGGCGGTGCGGAACTTTTCACCGGCAACACGCTTATCGTGATGGGCTGGGCCAGCGGCAAGATCTCGACGCCTCTTCTATTGCGGAACTGGACAGTAGTGTACGCCGGGAACTTCGCTGGCTCCCTGCTGACGGTCCTTCTGGTGTACTTCACCGGACAGTGGGAGTTCAACGGTGGGCAGATTGGTGCGAGTGCCCTCAAGATCGCCGACGCTAAGGTGGACTTGGAGTTTGGGCAGGCAATAGCATTGGGAATCCTCTGCAACGCTCTTGTCACATTGGCGGTCTGGCTGTCGCTGAGTGCCCGCAGCAACACTGACAAGATCCTCTCCATCGTCTTTCCCATCACGGCGTTCGTGGCAGCCGGATTCGAGCACAGCATCGCCAATATGTACTTCGTTCCCATGGGGATCCTGGTGAAAGAGCACGCAGCCGCGCGCAGCGCCGCCGACCTGAGCTCGAGCCAGCTCTCCAACCTGACTTGGGGCGACTTCTTCCTGAGCAACCTGCTCCCTGTGACGATTGGGAACGTCATCGGTGGCGCGCTGCTCGTTGGTGCCGTCTACTGGTTCGTATACTTGCGACCAAGGTCCCAGCGATGAAGGGGCGCAGGCCCCCGGGCCTGCGACACCATAGCTCGACCCTCACCCAGGGGGAGTCAGCCTGTCACTGGCCGGCCAGGAAATCGACGAGGCTGATGATGAGCGGCCCGAGGATGATGATGAACAGCGATGGCATGAGGCAGAAGACCAGCGGGAACACCATCTTCACGGGCGCTCGCCGCGCCTCCTGCTCGGCTCGCTGACGGCGGCGGACGCGCAGGCGCTGGCCCTGCGCCCTGAGCACCGGGGCCAGGCTGGTGCCCATCTGCTCCGCTTGAATGATGGCGTTCACCAGCGTGCGGACGTCGTCGATCTCGGTACGGTCAGCTAGGTCCAGCAGCGCCTGGCGCCGGATTTTCCCCAGGCCGATCTCGCGCAGCATCCTTCGGAGCTCTTCTACCAGAGGCCCGCTCTGCTTCTCCGCCACCTGGTGGAAGGCCCCGTCCAGGCTCAGCCCCGCCTCGAGGCAGATGGTGAGGAGGTCCAGGGAGTCGGGCAGGGCTGCCAGCATCCGGTTCTTCCTGGCCCGCGCTCGAGAGGAGAGCCAGTAGACGGGCAGGAGCGCGCCCAGCGCGCTGAAGAGCGCCGTTGGCAGGAGGGCGGCGGACGGCCTCCCCTGAGAGGCCACCAGGATCAGCAGGGCATATGCTCCCGCCGGCACCGCGCCAGCGCCGAACACCAGCGTCCAGAAGGTTGTAGCCGTCACCGGCTGGCCGGCCAGCGTCAGCCGCCGCTC
>MGOB01000047.1:1900-7090 GCA_001796995.1 Chloroflexi bacterium RBG_16_68_14
CGACCTGGCGTACGAGCTCTCCAGGCAGAAGCGCGGCCACTCTTCTCCCAGTCGATTCGACCAAAGGCAGGACGACCCGCTGCTGGAAGGGGACGGACGAGAGATCGGCCCCGCTCCGGCGCGCCACCGCCAGGGCGCGGATGCGCGCCTCTGCTGGACTCTTGACGCCGCGAAAGGCTGCGAGCGCCAGCAGGAGCAGCGCCAGAAACGTTGTCGCAGCGATGACGAGGTGCAGCGCCACGGTCCCTGTCTCAGTACTCGACACGCAGGGCCCGCCGGATGGCGAAGAAGCCCAGGAGTTGCAGGCTTCCGGCGATGGCCAGCTGGATCTGCCCGGCGGGCTCCGTGAAGAGCCTGGACCAGATGCCGGGCATGAGGGCCAGGAGGACCAACCCAACGACGATAGGGTAGACCATGAGAACGAGCCCGGTGAGACGCTGCTGGGTCGTCAGCGTGTGGAGCTCGCCGCGGATCCGCTCCCGCTCGAGCAAGGTCTCGGCCGCCCGATCCAGCACTTCTGCCAGGTTGCCGCCGGTGGTGCGCTGCACCAGGATGGCGGTGACGACGATGTCGAGGCCCGGGCTGCCGACGCGCCGTTGTAGGTCTTCGAGGGCCGCCTGCGTCGTCGCTCCCAGGTTGACGTCGCTAAGGAGCAGCGCCAGCTCATCCCCGAGCGGCGGCCCGAGCTGTCGCGCCGCCGCCTCGATGCCCTGGGGCAGCGCGAAGCCGGAGCGGAGGGAGGAGGCGAGGAGCGGCAAGAACTCGACCAGTTGCCGCTCCACCTTCGCCAGGCGCCCTCGTCGCGCCGATTTCAGGTAGAAGCCTGGAAGCAGGTACCCGAGAAGGACACCAGCAAGGCCCACGAGAAGACCGACCGGGTGCAGCCGCGAGAGCAGCGCTGGTACGAGGAACAGGAGCGCGGCCAGCAGCCAGCGCAGCAGCAGGAACTCGCCCACCCGGAGCCCCACGTCCGCTTGCCGCAGCTCCAGCGCGATGGATTCGCCCCGAGCGCTATCGCTCAGGAGACGCCGGAGCCAGGGCACGGATGAGGGCGATGGCCTGAGGCCGGGCGCCGGCGTCCCGCTGCGCCTCGCGACTCCGCCGGCAGGCCGGAGAGCGCGGATCCGCTCCGCCAGCGGCCCGCGCCTGCTCCCGGCAGGATGGAAGATGGCGATGGAGCCGGCAGCGAGGGCGAGGAACAGGAAGAAGCTGGCACCGAGAGCGATCATGGCTCACCCCAGCGGCCCACTAGCGGCTCGCCCCAGTCGATGCGGTATCCCGTCCGGGCGAGTTGGTCGGCGAAGGTAGGCATGATGCCGGTAGGCTCCAGTCGTTCCTCAGTGCTCGAACCTGTCTGGACAAACCGGAACAGGTCCTGCGTCACGATGACGTCGCCCTCCATCCCGGTGATCTCGGTGACGGCTATCACCCGGCGGCGGCCGTCGCTGAACCGCGCCAGCTGGAGCACGATGTGCAGGGCGGAGGCCATCTGCTCCCGGATGACCCGCACCGGCAGGTCCAGCCCGGCCATGAGCACCATGTTCTCGATGCGGGCCAGGGAGTCGCGGGGCGAGTTGGCGTGCACCGTGGTCAGCGAGCCCTCGTGGCCGGTGTTCATCGCCTGCATCATGTCGAAGGCCTCCGGCCCGCGCACCTCGCCCACGATGATGCGGTCGGGCCGCATGCGCAGGGCGTTGCGCAGCAGGTCGCGCTGCGTCACCTCGTTCCGCCCCTCGATGCTTGGTGGTCGCGCCTCCATGGCAATGACGTGGTGCTGCTGGAGCATCAGCTCGATGGGATCCTCAATGGTGATGATCCGTTCGGTCTTGGGGATGAAGGTGGAGAGGGCGTTGAGCATCGTCGTCTTGCCTGTGCCGCTGCCGCCCGAGACCACCATGTTCAGGCGCAGGCGGACGCAGACCCGCAGGAACTCGGCCAGCGGCGCGGTAAGGGTATTGTTGGCCAGCAGGTCGTCCACGGTGTACTTGTCCGGGCGGAACTTGCGGATGGTGACCGTGGGGCTGCGCGGGACCAGCGGCGGGATGATCACGTTCACCCGGGAGCCGTCCGGCAGGCGGGCGTCCACGTAGGGCGAGGACTCGTCCACCCGCCGGCCCAGCGGGGCGATGATCCTGTCGACGATGCGCATGATGTGCGCGTCGTCCCGGAAGCGCACCGGCGCAACGTAGATGATGCCGTCCCGCTCCACGTACACCTCGTCGGGCGCGTTGACCATCACCTCCGAGATGCTCTCATCGTCCACCAGCCGCTGGATGGGCCCGAGCCCGATGGCTTCGTTGAGGACAGCCCGCACCACCGCCTCTCTCGCTTCGCCGTAGAGGCCGCTGGCCATCTCCGTTACCAGCGCGCGGACCGCCGTCTCCAGGCCCTGGCGAGTCCCGTCCGAGGTCTGCCGTTCCAGGGCGGCCAAGTCGTACTCCTGGAGGAGCCGCTGGTGGGCTCGAAAGACCAGATCGGAGTGCTCCTCATTGAGCAGCCTCTCGCCCGTATCGAGGGGCGCAGGCTCCAGGTCGCTCGCGTCCTTCCGCAGGAGGAGCTGGGTCATAGCTCCACCTCTCGCTCCACCACCTTCAGCTCAAACCGGGGGCGCCCTTGAGAGCCACCGTTGCGCCCGGCGACGAGGCGACGCAGCAGGCCGTTCTTAGGGGGCTTGGGCGGGATGCCGTTCAGGGCCAGGGCCAGGTCTCTAAGGCTGCTGGCGGCGGGGCTGCGCGGGTGTGGGTCATCGACCAGCACCCGGCCCAACTGGGCGCTTAGCCGCAGCCGCTGGTCGTAGGGGATGGTCCAGAAGATCTCCCGTGCTAGCGCCTCTTCAATGCTGCTTGGCTGGACCTGGACTTCGGGCGAGGCGATATTGAGGACGACCCGCAGGCGGTCCTCCGGCAAGTCCAGTCCCCGGATCGCGCCGAGAGCCTGGAGGGCGTCACGGACGCTGGTGTACTCCGGCGTGGTGAGCCAGAGGATGAGCGAGGCGGCTCGGAGGGCGGCCATGGTCACGTCGCTCAGGGTGACGCCTGTGTCCACGACCACGGCATCGAACTGGCGGGCGAGCTGTCGCAGTAGTTGCTCCAGCCGTTCGCCCGGGATGTCCCTCCACTCGAACGGGCTCTCCGGGGACGCTAGGACCGCAAGGCCGCTGCTGTGGTAGGCGAGGAACCGCTTGACCTCAGCGCCGTCCCCGTCGCCCAGGGAGCGGAGCGACTGAGTGACGGTCCCCTGCGGCATGAGGGCGAGGGCGGCTGCCGCGTCCCCGAAGGTATCGTCTGCATCCACGAGCACGGTGGCCTGCTGGGCGTGCCGGGCCAGGGCCACCGCCAGGTTGGTCGCCACGGTGGTCTTGCCGACGCCGCCCTTCGCGGCGAAGACCGTGATGATGGCACCCTGCGGCCCGGGCGCGCCGTCGGCCTCCTGGCGCCGGCCGCGCTCTTCCGCCTCCAGCGCTGCGGCCACGGAACGCCGCAGCTCGTCCGGTTTGAACGGCGCGTGGAGGAAATCCCGCGCCCCGGCCAGCATCGCCTTCCTGATCACCCCCAGGTCGCTGGCCTCGGAGTAGGCGATGACGGGCACGCCGCGCAGGCAGTGCACCAGCGATTCGATGGTCTGCTGCACCCGCGCCATGGGCTCTTTCAGGCCGCAGAGGATCAGGTCCGGGTGGACTTCTGCGGCCAGCGACACGGCCTCCGTGCCGAGGCCGGCCTGGCCGCACACCTCGAACCCGGCTTGCCCGGCTAGTCCCTGGACCTGGAAGCGGACGTCCGGGTCGTGGTCGACAATGAGGACTCTTGGCTTCTCGCCCATGGCTTTCCTATCCCCTCTTCCTATGGCGTCAGAAACGGCAGCAGGGTCGCTTCGCCCGGCGACAGGCCCTCGGTGTCCTCCAGGGGCCGCAGGGCGAGCCAGAGTTTGCCGTTCTCCTGCGCCAGCGCGAGCAGTTGGGCCTCCTCCGGACTGACGGCCAGGGTTACCGTTCGTGCCCCCGGCTGCCGTTCCACGTTGTCCGGGCGCTGGCCGCGGATGGGGTCGCCGGCCTGGGTCTCGCCCGACGCTTCTACGCCCGCGGGGACGGGCTGCTGCGCCTCCTGCCCGACAGACAGCACCTCCACGTCTCGCAGCAGCGTCACCGCCTTGTCGATGCCGGTAGTCCCGGCATCGAACACCGCGATGACGTCTACCCGGTTCCCGGGCAGGAGCAGCCCGCCGACGCTGGTGACCTCCGTCACCTCCACGGCGACGCCTCGCTTGCCCGCCGGCAGCACCAGCGCCAGGTCATCTTCGTCCTGGATGGCCTCCAGGCCGACCTTCAGCGGCGTAAGCTGCTCGCCTTTCGCCAGCGGAAAGCGGGTGGGGAGCCCAACGAGCGGCTCGATCTTTTCGTAGGCGCCATCGAGGACTGCGTCACCGGGGAGCGGCCTTACTTCCAGCATGTCCGGCGTCAGCTTGGTGTTGGCCGGGATGTCGCGGGCGGCCACGGCCACACCAGTGGTCTGTGCGGCGCCTCCGCTGCCGCCGTCTCCCTGACGCTGGAGCGCAAGGAACACCAGGAGGGACGCGATGGCGGCGAACACCACGGCGGCCGCCAGCATCAGGCGGTTGGCCCGCTCCGGCGAGGTCCCTGCGATGACTCGTGCCATGATGCTCCTCCCGCTCAGGCTCCTAGCGAAGCAGGCCGCGGCCGACGATGCCGCTGGCGACCTCCTGGAAGATCTCTGGGAGCTCCTGCGCCGAGGAGACCCTGAAATACTTGTCCTGGGACGAGACGATGCACTTCAGCAGCCGCTGATTGGCCACATCATCGTGCGCCGTATCGCCGATGCCGTTGCAGTAGCCGGGGTCCGATGCGGTCCGTCCATCTTCGCCGCCGCACACGCCGAGCCCGACCACGTAGATCTCCACGCCCTGGCTCTTGAGCTGGCTTGCCATCTGCCACGTCTTCACGTCCAGTTCGCGTTCCTGCCGCCACGCGGGGCCGCAATCCAGATTGTTGAGATCGACGCTGGACGTCGAACTGGGCCGGCAAGCTGATGGCGGCCGATACCGACTCGTGTAGAACAGTCCGTCGTGGTAATTGTTGTCGCCATCGGTCAGGAGGACGACCGACCGACGCACACCGGCGCCCGGCTGGGCAGCCGGGCCGCTCAGCTTCTGCAGCGCGCGCAGAAGCGGAAGGCA
>MGOB01000047.1:7106-9524 GCA_001796995.1 Chloroflexi bacterium RBG_16_68_14
GTCGCGTCGATAGCGGTGTGCAGCTGGTCAGAGTCGGTGGTCAGGTCGAGCACAATCGACTCGAAGACGCACTGGCTGACGCCGGGCGGGTTGTAGCAGTAGTTGTAAGGTACATACCCCACCTGGCTCTGCGGGTTGGCCTCAGCGACCAGCACGTCAACGAAGCTGTGGGCTGCGTCGCGCGCCTCTTTGATGGGGCAGCCATTGTTGTTCTGCGCCCTATTGCACGGGGAGGTGGACATGCTGCTGCTGGCATCGAGCAGGATCATGGTGTCCATGGCGACCAGGTCGATGTCCAGGCCGGCCACGGCGGTCGCGCTGGACGTGACTTCCGTTTCGCCGAAGCCGAAGATGGACGTGAAGAGATGCTCGGCCGGCTTGCGGATGGTGACCCGCAGGCTATCGCACCCTGCCCCCGGCTGACAGTCGCTGGGGCCGGCGCCGGGAGGGTTACTGTTGGTGCAGATCCCGTCCGGCGGATCGCTCAAGGTGTTCTTGCAGAGCAGCTCCACCGTCACTTCCACTCCATCCACACCGTCCTGAAAGCCGTTCTTGGCCGCCCATGTGAGGGCGCTGGCGATGGCCGTATCGTCATCGCTGGGCAAATCCTGGGAGCCCGCCAGCGCCGCCAGGTCGGCCACGCTCTGGAGGTCGCGGCGCTCGCCCAGCCAGAGGCCGAAATCGATGACGATGGCGGCGATGGCGAGGAGGACGGTGAACAGCCCAACGAGCAAGATGAGCGCCTGCCCGCCCTCGCCTCTTCGTCCAGAGCGCCTGTTGAGATCCGTGGCCTACCTCCTATGCGCATGCGGTCGGCGCGCCCTCCACCGGCTGCTCGACGCGGGCGCTGGCGCTGGGGTCCATATCGATGCTCGCCAGGGAGGTATCGTAGAACGCCGTGAACCCGGTGACGAAGTCATGGCGGTAGTGGATACGCACCCGTACGCTGTCGCCGACATCGCCCAGCGAGCCGTTCCCGTTGCTGTCCTCGTAGCAGACCTCGATGTAGTTGGCGCTCCCCGGGGCGCCGTCCTCGTCGCTGATGCCCTGCGACTGGCCGGCGGTGTGGGCCCTGATCTCGGCCTCCGTCGCCGGGACGCCGGTGGTGAGCGCTTCCCCTCCTACGGCGGCGTAGCGTACCCCCTCCCGCACGGCGTGCTGGAGGACGACGCGCCGGTCGATGGCGATACCGAAGTCGACGACCGCCAGGAGGAAGATCAGCACCAGCGGCGCCACGAAGGCGAACTCGATGAGCGCCTGGCTTCGTTGGCCGGCGATCCAGATCCGGCGCCGCTCCATGCCTGCCTCCCAAGGAGGCGTCACCCTTACGGACAGGTCGTGACGCTGTCGAAGTCGATGCAGTCGGCGATACCGCCGGCCATCGCCTCCAGCGCGCCGGTCATCACGCCTACGACGGCGGCGGCGGTGATAGCGGCCGCGATGAGCCCGCCCAGCAGGGCGTACTCCAGCAGGTCCTGGCCGCGCTCCTCGGCCAGGCGGGTCCGCAGCTCAGCCACGGCCACCATGGCGCGCAGCAGTACGGTGTTGATCAACGTTGCCATCTTCGTTCCTCCTGTTTCTAGCTCGCGGCCCCACCCCTTGCTCCGGGCAGCAGTCGCAGTCCTTACGTCTCATCATCAATCGAGTTGTTGTCTTTTGTTGCCTCACCTCCTTTTCGAGCAGGGGGCCGCCGCCGGCGGGGTGCCGGCGGCCCCGCTGGATCATGCCGATGTGTGCAACTGCGCCTCCAGTGGGAGGGGTAGCGTCAAACAGAGCGCCAGCGCCGCCGGCCCCATCAGCTCCGCCCAGAGCAGTCCGCCCTGCGACTGGACGTCGCGAGAGACGGCGGCGAGGGTTCGTGTTTCCTCGTGCAGCGAGTCGGCCAGCGCGGTACCGTCGGCGCTCCTCCGGCCGCCCGAGGCGCGGAAGCGGATGGTCCAGTCGTCCTTGCCCGCCCGCGCCTCGACGGAGACGTGGGCGCCCCGCGGCGCCAGGCTCACCACGAGCTTGAGCAGCGCGACAAAGACGCGCTTGATCTTGGCTGGATCGCCCAGCGCGCGCTCGACCGGGCCCTCCACTACCGTGGAGAAGCGCTGACGCCTCCGTTTCGCCTGCGCGTATACGGTGGAGGCGGCGCTCTCGATGACCTCCTCCAGGTCCACCTCCTCGATCTGCGCGCAGGCGTTATGTTCCGCCGCACCGTCGTCCCACGTTCCGGCGCTGATGCTGGCGTCGACGAGGCGGCTGAGCTCCTTGCCTGCGAGCGGGCCGGGCACGTAGCGGAACGTTCCGCCGCGCCTGGCTCCCACCACCAGGGGAAGGGCGCTGGCGTTGCCGGCCAGGATGCCGTGGTGCGGCAGGCGCACGCCGTCCAGCGCCTGAGCGATCTCCTGGGCGTCCGCTTCGCTGTGGACGTTG
>MGOB01000047.1:9544-9930 GCA_001796995.1 Chloroflexi bacterium RBG_16_68_14
CGCTGGTAGGCGAGGAGTCGATGCAGCTCCTCTGGGGTTGCGGCCTCGTGGTAGGAATGGCCGGAGCGGGCGAGCGCCTTGGCTACGCCCCGCCGCCAGCGCGCGTCGCGAGCGTAGATGGCGATGTGCCCCTGTGCCGACGGCTCGCTACCGTGCGGGGACACGGTCGTTCGGTCTCCCTTCCCCATACGCCGCGGGCTTCTCCCCGAGCCGGTAACCGACCCTGCGGCAGTTGAGCAGGATGCGGGGCCGCTTCGGGTCGCCCTCGAGCTTGCGGCGCAAGTATCCGATGTAAAGGCGAAGCTTCTCCGCACCTCCGCCGTTGGTCGAACCCCAGACCTCGGTGAGCAGGTCCCGGTGGCTCACGACGCGCCCGGCGCGACGCG
>MGOB01000047.1:9943-10695 GCA_001796995.1 Chloroflexi bacterium RBG_16_68_14
CAGACGAAACTCGGTGGGCGTTAAGGACAGGTGACGGCCGGCTTTGAGCGCGACGTGGGCCTCGGCATCCACCAGCAGGTCGCCGACGTGGTAGGTATCGAGGCGAGGAGAGGCGGGCCTGGCACGGTCGGCGCCAGCCAGGACGGCGCGGATGCGCGCTGCCAGTTCGCGACGGGAGGGGGGCGCCGTCAGCACGCTGTCCGCCCCCGCCTCCAGGTAGTGGATCACGGTCTGCTCGTCTCGCTCCGCGCAGACGACGAGGATGGGGACGCCGAAGAGCTGGTGAAGGAGCTGACACCAGGGGACGGCGGTCCCATTATGACTCTGGATGACGACGAGGAGGGGTGAGTCGTCCTGGAAGCTGCGGAGGGCTTCGTCGAGGTTGTCAGCGACGCGAGCGGGGAAACCGCACTCTGCGATGTGGGCGCTCAGCGTGGCGCCCGGCGCGTGCGCTCCATCGAGAAGAAGGAGGTAGTCCCCCACCCCTGGCCTCCATGCTGACGTTTCTAGAGCCAGTGTATGGCGGAAACTTGAGTAACGAAATTCGAAACCGGAATGAAGAAGGTAGGAATCTTCTTGCTGAAAGTGTTAGAAGCCGTTAACGAAGATCACACAGGGCGGGGCAAGGCCGCTCGTCTGGAAGCGGGGAGAGTTGTCTCTCGCCGCTGCGGTGCCGAATCGGCCACCTCCAGTCGATAGCCCACGCCCCACTCGCTGACGATGAGCTGGGGCGTTGTGGGGTCCTCTTCGAG
>MGOB01000047.1:10760-15559 GCA_001796995.1 Chloroflexi bacterium RBG_16_68_14
CGACATCAGCGTCTGATGGGTAAGCACGTGGCCCGGCGCTGAGGCGAGGCAGGCCAAAAGGCGAAACTCGATGGGCGAAAGGAAGATCTTGCGCTCCTTCAGCTCGACCGAGTGGTCGGCGTAGGAGAGGAGGAGGTCTCCCACCTGCTGTCGGTCATTGGAGCCCGCGTAGCGCTGCATCCGCCGCAGGATCGCGTCAATCCGGGCGATGAGCTCGCGGTCGCCGATCGGTTCCACCAGGTACTCATCGATGCCTGCGGCGAGAGCGCGGGCTACCAGGCGCTCGTCGTGGCGCTCCGACAGGACAACGATGGGGCGCTCCGTCTGAGCGCGGGCGGCCGTGCAGGTCTCCAGGAGCTGCTTCTCCTCCGCGGGAGGGTCGAGCAGGATCAGGTCAGGATCAAGTTCTCTTACCCAGCCATCGGTGATGGCGGACCAGGGACAGGAGAGGAGCTGGTACTTGGCCGGTGGGAGCCGCTGGAGCAGCTCGGCCGCCCGCCGGACCTCCGCGTAGAGCAGCAGGAGCCACGCCTTCTGGGCGCTATGCTCGGTACCGCCTGCTCCCCCCATGCGGGACTCCTTCCCGGCGCCTCATCCTTGAGCTAGCTGAGGGGTTCCACCCCTTGCACCTCGCCCCGCCCGTCGGCAGGCAGGAGGCCGGACCATCGGCGTACGAGGTGCGTACCTGAGAGGTGTGACTTTACGATAAGGGTCTGGCTATGTCAACGAATGTGGCCCCAGTCTGAGATGGAGCCTAGCGACTGGAGCTAGTAAGCGCTTCGATAAGGTCGCAGCTTCGGCCTAAGGCGACAGAGCGCCATCGAGTGATCGAGATGTCAGACTAGATGGCCTGATCGAAGCTGTAAGACTCTCAAAGCAGCCCTTGGCCAAGTCGTCGTGTATACTGGGCGGCGGTAGCATAGCGCTCCTGGATGTTCGCATGAGCACGGAACGGTTCTCTGGTCGTACGCGGCTCTTCAATGGGCGGGATCTCTCCGGTTGGCAGATGGTCGGAGAGGGGAACTTTGTGGTGGAGGGCGGGGCGCTCAAGGCGCAGGGAGGGATGGGCCTGCTCTGGTACACGCGGTCGAAGTTCGGCAACGTGAGGCTGCGGACGGTCTATCGCGTCAGCCGGGTTGAGGACAACTCCGGCGTCTTCGTCCGCATCGCCGATCGCCCGCCCGATCCCTGGTACGCGGTGCATCACGGCTACGAGGTCCAGATCCTGGCGACGGGCGACGAATGGCACCGCACCGGCTGCATCTATTCCATGACCAGCGCCCAGGCAGACGCCCAGAAGCCTCCGGGCGAGTGGAACATCCTGGACATCGCGATGCAGGGAGAGCGGATAGAGGTCACCCTCAACGGCATCCAGGCGACCACCTTCGACCCGTCGCTGCCGGTGCCGCCACGCCGGTTCCCCTACGAGCCGGAGCGGGGACCGCGGCCGGAGTACGGCTATATCGGACTGCAGAATCACGACGCAGATTCTGTGGTCTACTTTCGGGAGGTGAGCGTTGAGCCGTTGGAGTGACCGTCATGGCTGAGGAGACGAAGGACCTGAAGATCTCGCTGGCGGCCTGGTCCCTGCACCGGGCGTTCTTCGCCAAGGAGATCGACCAGCTCGGCATGGTGGAGCGTTGCGCCGAGCTGGGGATCCACGGCTTCGAGATGGTCAACACCTTCTTCCCGTCGCCCCAGTACGCCTACCTGCGCCACCTGAAGAAGCGGGCAGACGAGCTGGACGTTGAGCTCCTGCTCATCATGTGTGACCTGGAGGGCGACCTGGCGGACGCCCGCGCCGAGAGGCGCGTCCTGGCGGCGCACAACCACCGGAAGTGGGTGGACATCGCCGCCGTGCTGGGCTGTCACGCCATCCGCTGCAACGTCCACGGCGACGAGAGCGACCCCGACGCGACCCGCGAGCGGGCCGCCGACGGGCTGCGTCACCTGCTGGACTATGCCGCCGGCTCCGGCATCGATATCATCCTCGAGAACCACGGCGGGCTCTCGTCGGATGCAACATGGCTTTCGTCCCTGGTCGAGTTGGTGAACGACCCTCATCTGGGCACCCTCCCTGACTTCGGCAACTTCCCCGCCGGCGTGGACCGGTACGACGCCGTGGCGAAGCTGATGCCCCAGGCGAAGGCGGTCAGCGCCAAGTGCTACGACTTCGGTCCCGATGGGGAGGAGACGACCATCGATTTCGCGCGGATGATGGAGATCGTTAGGCGCGCGGGCTACCGCGGCTACGTGGGCATCGAGTTCGAAGGTGAGCGGCTGTCCGAGCGCGAGGGGATCCTGGCCTGCAAGGCGCTGCTGGAGCGCTTGATCTGAATCGATGTTTCTGAGGGGGAGGGTGGTGGATGGCTGACCTCAAGATCGTGATCGTCGGCGCCGGCTTTGCCGCTCGCGTCGTGCATCTCCCCGGGTATTCCGCCAACCAGGCGCCCGTGGCCGCCATCTGCGACCTCCGGCCGGAGCCAGCGGAGGCGCTGGCCAAGCAGTACGGCATCCCTCAGGTCTATCGTGACTGGCGGGAGATGCTGGAGAAGGAGCGCCCGGGTGTGGTCAGCGTCTGCCTGCCCAACGTGCTGCATCGAGAGGTGGCCGTCGCGGCGCTGGAGGCGGGCGCGCACGTCCTGTGCGAGAAGCCCCTGGCCACCAGCGTGGCCGAGGCGCACGAGATGTTCGACGCGGCGCGACGGGCCGGCCGCCTGCTGATGGCGGCCCAGCATCTCCGCTTCCAGGCGGAGGCGTCGGCTATCAAGCGGGTGATCGACAGCGGTGCGCTCGGAGAGATCTACCACTCCGAGGCGACCGCCATGCGGCGGCTGGGCATCCCCACCTGGGGCGTCTTCCACCAGAAATCGGCGTCGTTCGGCGGGGCGATCCTGGATATCGGGGTCCACATCCTCGATCAGGCGATGTGGCTGCTGGGTAACCCGCGGCCGGTGCGGGTGTCCGCCGTCACCCAGCGCCGCTTCGGCCAGCGGCCCGAGATCGCCAGCATCATGCGCGACGCCTGGGACCCGGCCGCCTTCGACGTGGAGGACTTCGGCGTCGCCTTCGTGCGCTTTGACAGCGGCGCCGACCTGGTGCTCCGGGCCTCCTGGGCGGCCCACATCGCCGAACGAGAGCTGAGCAACGTGCTCATCCTAGGTAGCGAGGGCGGCGCCACCACCCACCCGCCGGCTCTGTACCATACACGCAACGGCGTGCTGGCCAACGAGGAGTTCAAGAACCTGCTGCCGCGCAACACCTACGAGGCGCAGATGCGCAGCTTCCTCGCCGCCGTCCGGGGCGAGCGGGAGCTGGCGGTGAAAGAGCAGGAGACGATGAACGTGCAGCGCATCCTCAACGCCGCCTACCGCTCGGCGGAGGAGGGGCGGGAGGTGCCCGTCGAGGAGTAGCCGCAGGGCTTCAGCCCTGCCCGCACATGACCAGCGCGACCTATGGAGCCGCACCTAGAACCAATGGGATCGACCTTTCTTCACGAGTCCTACGACGAATATCCGCGGATTGAGGCCGCCTTCCAGGATGCCCTCGACGAGAGCCTGAATCCCCGCGGGCCTGAGTTGCTCTACGAGTTGGTGGGCGAGCTTCGCCTGCCTCCGCAAGCAAACGTCCTCGACCTGGGCTGCGGAGAGGGGCAGCATTCCATCCAGCTGGCGAAGCGTTTCCGATTCGCAGTACGTGGAATCGACCCTGTCCAGCGGCACATCGAGCTCGCTCACCAACGGCTGGATGAAGCCGCAAAGGACGGGCCGGAAGTAGGCAAGCTTGTGCGCTTTGAGCTCGGAGCGGCCGAGTCAATACCCATGAAGGATGCGAGCCTTGACCTGATCTGGTGCCGGGAGGTGCTCTACCACATCGGTTCACTCGACAACGCCTTTGCAGAGTGCCGCCGCGTCTTGCGCACGGGTGGATACCTGCTCATCTATCACAACTTTGCCACGGATCGGCTCGAGCCCGGAGAGGCCGAGTGGCAGTGGGCCACTTTGGGTGTCGTGCCTGCCAATACTAACCCGCAGCACGTCGAAGCAGCGTTCGTGGGCGCGGGCTTTCAGATCGACCAGTGTATCGAGCTCGCGAGCGAGTTTGGAGAATACGCTGAAGAGCAGACTGGTCAGGTCGCTCGGCACCTCATCCATACCGCCCGGCTGCTGCGGGCGCCTGAGCGCTACATTGCGATGTTCGGGCAGACGGCCTACAACATCAAGCTCGGCGACTGTCTTTGGCACGTCTACCGAATGATCGGGAAGTTGAGCTCTCGGGTGTATCTGTTGAAGAGCCCGTAGCGTCAGCCCGCTACGGCCGCCACGTCCCCTGCGCCACCGCCGGCACGAAGGTGTCCAGCTCCGGCGCGGGGAAGCGCACGTCCTGCCCCCGCTCCGCCGAGAGGTAACAGGCCATGAGCACCGTCGTCACGGCGAGGCCGTCCTCCCACGTCTCGTCCGGCTGGCGGCCCTCGAGGAACGCCTGGACCATGTGGCGGTTCTCTGCCACGTAGCCGTAGCTCACGGTTTCTTCCGGGACGACCGGCATCAGGCCCTGCTCGGCGTTCTGCTTCTCGACCAGGTCCTCTCCCTCGGAGCCGGTGACGCGCCGGCTCAGGAAGACGGACAGCTCGCTGTCGAGCGTGTCCACCTGCATGGAGTACTCCGGGCCGAGCAGCTCCATGCGCAGCCGGAGGCCGGGGCCGACGAAGCCCCATGAGGTGGTCGCTTCCACCAGCGCGGGCAGGCCCTCGGGGGTGCGCAGCCGCACGGTGGCCCGCGCGAAGTCCTCGGCGGGCG
>MGOB01000047.1:15571-15974 GCA_001796995.1 Chloroflexi bacterium RBG_16_68_14
ACCGCCCCGCCGGTCATCTCGCGCAGCTCTTCCACGTACTGCTTCCGGGTCCACTTCAGCGAGGCGATCTGGGCGTTGACCTCCGTCACCGTCAGCGCGTCGCGCGGCTCGCCGGGCGCGGTGAGGAGGAAGCGGGCCGCCTCGTAGCTGTGGCAGAGCATGTCGTTGAGCACGCCGCCCCCTTGCCGGGCGCCGGACCAGAACCAGGGCATGTGGGGCCCGCTGTGCTCCTCGGCGGCGCGGGCCAGGTAGGGCCGCCCGGCGATGGGCGCCGCTCTCCGCCAGATGATCTCTTTACCGCGAGTCAGACTGGGAGCGAAGACCTGGTTCTCCAGGTAGCCGTGCAGCAGCGACGTCGGCCCCACCAGCTCCAGCAGGCGCTTCGCCTCGGCGACCGTCCGCG
>MGOB01000047.1:16068-16499 GCA_001796995.1 Chloroflexi bacterium RBG_16_68_14
CGAGCAGATCCACCCCGCGTCGACGTCGGGGTCGGCCACCATCTCGCCGACGCTGCCGTAGACCCGCGGTGTCCCCACGCCGAGCTGTTTCGCCAGGGCGGCGGCCGCCTCGGCGTGGGCGCGCGTCGGGCTGGTCACCGCCACCACGTCGGCGTCGCGCACGCTGACCAGGCTCCGGATGTGGAACTGGGCGACGAAGCCCGAACCCACCAACCCGATACCCAAGCGCTTTCCGCTCATGTCGCTCCTCGCTCCATCATCCGCCTCCGGCGGACTCCCGCCAGCGCACCTCGTACAGGCGCACCTGATCGTTGATTCCTTACAGAGTCGCGCATCCGGCCAGAAGATTGACCAGTTCGTAGAGCGAGGTCACGGTGGAGGCCGGAGGATCAAGATCGTCTGGCCAGGCCGCGCCCGCGCGGTTGATCCAC
>MGOB01000047.1:16528-16908 GCA_001796995.1 Chloroflexi bacterium RBG_16_68_14
ATGTCGGGCCAGGACCTGTCCCCTACATAGACGGTCCGCGTGGGATCAACGGCCAGACGGGCGCAGGCCTCTCGAAACAGTGAGATGTGAGGCTTGTACACCTGGAGATCCTCCGACGTCACGATGGCATCGAACGTGAGGTTGTTCCTCCGGATGCCGGTCTCCAAGAAATCCCGGTCTGCGTCCGCCAGGAGTCCCAGCCGGTAGCTGCCTCGCAGCGTGGCAAGTACTCCTGGCACGTCAGCATAGACGGCGGCCGTGGCGTGCAGGTCAGCAGAGGCATCGACCCCCAACTTCGCCGGCACATCGACGTCCCAGCGCTTGAATAGCCGTCCGCTGAACTCCAGCCAGATGTCGCGGAAGCGGCGATACGGCGGCGG
>MGOB01000047.1:16922-18593 GCA_001796995.1 Chloroflexi bacterium RBG_16_68_14
CATGGCGATTTGCTGCCTGTGGCCACGGTTCCTTCAGTCGTGTGGAGCTCACGCCAGTGCTGAAAAGCCTCACCCGGCGCCAGGTCGGCGCCTACGCGACGGGCGAGGTCATCGAAGGCTCGCGCCCGAATCGAGGATGAGAGATCCGCCAGCGTTTCGTAATAGTCGAAGATGACCGCGTCGAAGTCGCTACCCATCACTATGTTCCCGCCACCTCACCTCATACAGCCGCACCGGCTGCTCGAAGCCCTTCAGCACCACGTCACCGATGTCGCCGAAGAGGAAGCCCTTCCCCGCCGCCAGCTCGCGCACGACGTTGGAGACCAGGACCTGGCCGCCCTCTGCGTGGTCGCAGATGCGCCGCGCAAGCTGCACCGCGGTGCCGAAGAGGTCGTCGTCCTCGGCGATGGGCTCGCCCGCATTCAGGCCGATGTGTATTCGGAGGCTGGGCTCCTTACGCCCGGCCACCGCGAGCTGGATGGCCACGGCGCACTCCAGGGCGCCCGAGGCCGACGGGAACGATGCCATGATGCCGTCGCCGGTGTGCTTGATCTCCTGGCCGCCGTGCTCCCGCAAAGTGTCTCTGACGATGGTGTTATGGGCGCGGAGTACCTCCTGGGCCTTCGCATCGCCGAGGCGCTGGGTGAGGGCGGTGGAGCCCTCGATGTCAGTGAAGAGAATGGTGTGGATGTCGTCCCGCGCCTGGGGAGCCGAATCCTGTGCCGCCTGTGGCGCTGTCCCGAGGAACTCGTCGACTGCTGGTCTCCACGTCTGTGAGTTCCCGAACAGGTCGAGCCACGACCCCTCCAGCACCACCAGGCGTGCGTCGGGAATGCGCGCTGCCAGCTCCCGCGCCATCGCCACTGGTCGGTAGTCCGTGCCCTTCATCTGCACTACTAGGGTGGGTGCCGCGATCTGGGGGAGCAGGTGCGTCACGTCCACGGTGCGAGCCGCCTCGGTGAACGCGAGCAAGCCCGGTTGCGTGAGGCTCTCCCGAATCAGCTTTGCGAACTCCCGCGATTCATCCGGGGACCAGCCGTACACGATATGCCCGACCGTGTCCGCGAAGAGTTCCCAGTCCTTCTCGATGAGGGACCACAGCGCCCGCACGCGCGGGGCGTCAAAGTAGTCGGCCCCTCGCGCCAGGGCCTCCCATAAGAGGAGATGCGACACGCGCTCCGGGTGGCGGGCGGCGTAGGTGACCGCGACAGGCGTCGCGTTACTCAACGCCATCAGCGCGAAGCGCTCCAGGCCGAGCTTGTCCACCACGGCCTCGATGTCCTGCACCCGTGCGTCGAGGGAGAAGTCGGTCACCTCGCGCTGTGAGAGCCCGCTGCCCCGGCCGTCGAGCAGGATCAGCCGCCGGCCTTCTCCCAGCCGCTCGAACCAACGGTGGAAGAACGGACTCTGCTGGAAGAGCTGTATGTTGGTGAAGGGCTGGCCCTGAAGGTTCACCAAGGAGAGCCCCTGGCCCATCTCGGAGCAGGCGATGTTCATGCCATCGCTGGTCATTGCGTACTGGATGCGCGGCTCCATCAGCTATCCTCCCGCCACCTGACTTCGTACAGCCGGACGGCGTCATCGAAGCCCTTCGGCACGAACTCGCCCCGGTCGGAGAACATGAAGCGCTTCCCTGCCGCCAGTTCGCGCACCACATTGGAGACCAGGATC
>MGOB01000048.1:0-107 GCA_001796995.1 Chloroflexi bacterium RBG_16_68_14
CTCCCCTTCACCCTCACCGGCGCCCAGGAGAAGGCGCTGGGCCAGCTACTGGACGACCTGGCGCGCGACGTGCCCATGAGCCGCCTCCTCCAAGGCGACGTGGGCAG
>MGOB01000048.1:157-2168 GCA_001796995.1 Chloroflexi bacterium RBG_16_68_14
GCCAGCAGGCGGCCATCATGGCGCCCACCGAGATCCTGGCCGAGCAGCACTTCCGCACCCTCTGCGACCTCTTCGGCGCGCACTCCGTCGATGGGCCGCTGGCCGAGGCGGCGCCGCCCTACCTCGGCCGCACGCTGCGCCTCGCCCTCCTGACGGGCAGCATCCGCGCGAACCAGCGGTCTGCGGTCTACCGGGGCATCGAGGAGGGGGAGGTCGACGTCCTGGTAGGCACCCACGCGCTGATCCAGGCCGGCCTGACCTTCGCCCGGCTGGGCTTCGTCACCGTGGACGAGCAGCACCGCTTCGGCGTGATGCAGCGGGCGGCGCTGCGGGGTAAGTCGGCCCGCTCCGCCCACCTGCTGGTGATGACCGCCACGCCCATCCCCCGCTCCCTCTACCTCACCCTCTACGGCGACCTGGACGTCTCGGTCATCGATGAGCTGCCGCCGGGCCGCAAGCCCACCGTCACCCGCTGGTGGCCGCCCGAGCGGCGCCAGGACGCCTACGACTTCCTGCGCGAGCAGGTGGAGGCGGGCCGACAGGCCTTCGTCATCTGCCCGCTGGTGGAGGAGTCGGAGGCGTTACAAGTCAAGGCGGCGGTGCAGGAGTTCGAGCGGCTACGTAGCCAGGTCTTCCCGGACCTGCGGCTGGAGCTGGTGCACGGCCGCCTGCCCGGCCGTGAGAAGGACGCCGCCATGCAGCGCTTCCGCTCGGGCGAGGCGCAGATCCTGGTCTCGACGGCGGTGGTGGAGGTGGGCATCGACGTGCCCAACGCCAGCGTCATGCTCATCGAGGGGGCGGACCGCTTTGGGCTGGCCCAGCTCCACCAGTTCCGCGGCCGTGTCGGCCGCGGCGCCGACCAGGCCTACTGCCTCCTCCTAGCGGAGAGCCCGTCGCTAGAGGCGCAGCAGCGGCTCCGGCTGATGGAGGAGACCACCGACGGCTTCCGGCTGGCGGAGGCGGACCTCCAGATGCGCGGCCCGGGCGAGTTCTTTGGCACCCGTCAGTCCGGCCTGCCCGATCTGCGGGTGGCCAGCCTGCTGGACACCCGCCTCATCGAGCTAGCCCGCTCCGAGGCGGCCCGGCTCCTGGAAGCGGACCCCGATTTGGCGAAGCCGGAGCACGCCGCCCTCGCCCGGGTGGTCGCTCGCCTGTTCGAAGAGGTCACCGGCGAAGTACACTAAGACTCGATTTGCCGGGACCGCCGGCGGCTGGTGACCTTACATGCCCTTCCCGCTCTTCGTATCGCTCAGCTTCCTCATCGCTGGTGGCACCCTGGTAACCGTCCGGCTGCTCTCCCGCCGGCGCTGGCTGGCGGTGATCGCCGGCCTCGGCGGGGCCACGGCGCTCCTCCTCGTCCACGGCGCCATCTACTTCGACTACTACGCCGACGACGCCTTCATCACCCTTCGCTATTCGAAGCACCTGGCCGAAGGGCTCGGCCCCAACTGGAACAGCGACGGCCGGGTGGAGGGCTACACCAGCTTCCTCTGGATGGCGATGCTGGCGGGGGTCGGGAGGCTCGGCTTCGATCTGGTCGATGCGTCGCGCGTGCTCAGCTTCTTCGCGTTGCTCGCCACCTACCTCTCCGTCTTCCTGATCTGGAAGCTCTGGCGCGACGAAGAGGAGGACAGCGGGCTGGAGAGCCCGGTGCTCCTCGCCGCTGTTCTCCTCGGCTTGGCCCTCAACGACGGCGTGTCGTTTTGGGGCTTCTCCGGCATGGAGACGCCCCTGTTCATGGCCCTGCTCACCGCCAGCGCCTACCTGTACTTCCGCGAACGGCGCGGAGCGCGACTCCCCTGGTCAGCGATAGCCCTCGCCGCCGCCGCGATGACCAGACCCGAGGGCCTGATCGCGGCGGCCGTCACCGGCGGCTTCACCCTGGTCGACGCAGCGAGAGGGACCGGCTGGCGGCAGACGTTGGCTCGCGCGTTTCTGTGGGGCGGCGTCTTCTCGCTCCTCTACGGCTCGTACTTCATCTGGCGCTACACCTACTATGGCTACCCGCTCC
>MGOB01000048.1:2203-12607 GCA_001796995.1 Chloroflexi bacterium RBG_16_68_14
CGTCGCGACCCTGGATCGCGGCCTCCAGTACCTGGCGACCTCCGGCCTCCAGTACCAGCTCCTGGCCATGTTCAGCGGACTGGCGATCCTTTCCGCCCACCGACGCCTTCGCCAGGACGCGGCCTACATCATCGTCCTGGCCGGGATGCTGCTCGCGGCCATCGTGGTGGAGGGTGGTGGCGACTCCCATGGCCGCTTCATCGTCCCGCTGCTGCCCCTCCTGTTCCTCGGTGGATTGGCCGGCTTGGCGACGCTGCTCAAGCGCGCCACCGTTCATCCAAGGCAGGCAGTCCTCGTGACGTCTCTCGCCCTGGGCCTGGGCGGACTTTCCCTCCTGCCGACCTCCTACGATTTCCTTCTTGCTCCAGGGCGCAACGGCATCGAAGAGCGCAGCCAGCTTGGCGCCTGGTTCAACGAGAACACGCCACCCCACTACACGATCGCGGACTTCCAGATCGGCGCCATCGCCTACTACGGCAGCGACCGCGCCTTCCTGGATCTGCTGGGCCTGAACGATGTGGTCATCGCCCACACGAAGATACCGGACATGGGCAGAGGTGTGGCCGGGCACGAGAAGTACAACGTAGACTACGTCCTTGAACGCGTTCGTCCTGAGATCATCGTCCTCGGCCAGGTCCACCGGCGGCCGCTCACGGCGGCGGAGCTTCAGCCCTTCATCCGCACCTCCTCGCTCATACGAGCCAGTGACGCCCTCCTGACCGACCCACGCCTGTGGGAACGCTACCAGGTTCGTGCGCTGTACCTGGATGGGCGCTGGTTTCATTTCCTGCAGCGCAACGACACCGTCGCCGAACTCAAGGCGCACAGCCTGAGATAGAGGAGGAGAGACCGGGAGCATCGCTCACCCTGCAACGTCATGCCCTTCCCGCTCTTCGTCTTCGTCAGCTCCCTCATCGCAGCCGGCACCCTGATAGCCGTTCGACTGCTGGCCCAGCGGCCCTGGCTGGCCATCACCGCGGGACTCGTCGGCGCTACAGTCCTCCTCCTCTTCCTCGGGCCGGTCTACTTCGACTGCTTCGCCGACGACGCCTACATCTCTTTCCGCTACTCGGACCACCTGGCGCAGGGGCTGGGCCCCAACTGGAACAGCCAGGGGCGCGTCGAGGGCTATACCAGCTTCCTCTGGATGGGCACCCTGGCGGGCGTCGCCAAGCTGGGGTTCGACATCGTGAAGGCGTCGGAGGTCTTCGGCTTCCTCGCCCTGCTGACGACGTTCCTCTTCGTCTACCGGATCTGGAGGCTCTGGGCTGAAGAGGAAGGAAACAGCGGCATCCAGAGTCCCGTCCTCCCGGCCGCCGTCTTCGTCGGCCTCGCCCTCACCGACGGCACCACCTTCTGGGGCTTCTCCGGCATGGAGACGCCCCTGTTCACGGCCGCCATCACCGGCGGCGCCTACTGCTACCTGCGGGAGCAGCGCGGCGCGCGCTTCCCCTGGTCGGCGGTCGCCCTAGCGACCGCCTCGATGACGCGACCGGAGGGCCTCATCGCGGCGGCCGTCACCAGCGGCTTCCTTCTGGCCGGCCTGGCGGGCGCGGTCGACCGCAGGAGGTCGCTAGCCAGACTCCTGTCATGGGGCGCCGTCTTCCTGCTCCTCTACGGCTCCTACTTCCTCTGGCGCTACACCTACTACGACCACCTGCTGCCCAACACCTTTTACGCCAAGGTAGACCTGACCCGGCCGGTGCTGGAGCGCGGCCTGAACTACCTCTGGTTCTACGGGCTCCGATACCAGTTGCTGGCCATGGTGGTCGGGATAGCTCTCCTGCTGGCGCGGCCGCGCCTGCGCCACGACGCCGCCTATCTCCTGGCCGTGAGCGCCCTGATGCTGGCCGGCGTCGTCATCGAAGGCGGCGACGCCTTCGGGCACGGGCGATTCATCGTCCCCCTGCTGCCGCTCCTCTACCTGGGGGGGCTGGCCGGCTACGCCACCCTGCTCCAGCGCCTCGCCCTCGACCCGGCGCGGGCCACCTTCGTGGTCTCCGCAGCGCTGGGGCTGGGCGCCCTCTCCCTCTTCCCCGGCCTGCGCGAGGAGATCATCTGCCGCCAGGTCGACGACATCGCACCGCGCCGCGTCCTGGGACAGTGGCTCACCGAGCACACGCCTGAAGACTTCACCATCGCCGCCTACGCCGTCGGCGCCCTCGGCTACTACACCGACCGCGACGTGCTGGACCTGCTGGGCATCAACGACGTGGTCATCGCCCACACGGACGTCCCGAATTTCGGTAGAGGCATCGCCGGGCATGAGAAGTACAACAACGACTACGTGCTGGACGAGGTCCGGCCCGAGATCATCATCCCCAACGACGCCGAGCCTGGGCCAATCACCACGGAGGAGTTCCGGGCGCGCTTCGACCCGCCCTCGCGGCCCAGCGGCCGGAGCTAGCTCTTCATCGACCCCCGCCTCTGGGAGCAGTACGAGATCCGCTCGCTCCGCACCCAGGGGCTCTGGTTCAACTTCCTCCAGCGCAAGGACACCATCGACGAGCTGCAGGCCCCCGAGCTGCGCTAGAGCGAGGTGAAGCTATCACCACCGGCGTCCAGCGAAGTACACTGGTGGCGTGATCGGCCGCAGGATCCGCGTCTGCTCCACCAAGTACGACGGCTCCCCCCACTGGGAGTTCGATTCCTGGTTCGTTCTCAAGGAAGGGTCGCTCCTCATTACCCAAGAGTTCGCTGGCCACGAGTATCAGACCTGGAACGGCCCCTGGACAACGCCCTACCACACGCGCAACCACTTCTGGTCCGACCGCTGGTACAACGTCATCCGCTGCGAGCTGCCCCAGGGCGGAGGGCTGCATAGCTGGTACTGCAACATCGCCACGCCCGCCCAGTTCGACGGCGAGACCATCCGTTATGTTGACCTCGATCTCGACGTCATCGTCCCCGCCCAGGGCGAGCCCCAGGTGCTGGACGAGGACGACTTCTTGGAGAACAGCGAGCGCATGGGCTATCCTCCAGAGGTGATCGCGCAGGCCCGCCGCGCCGTCCAGGAGCTGCTCAGCCTCGCCCGAGACGGCCGGCTGCCCTTCGAGGAACGATGATCAAGGACGAGATCGCCCGCATGGTGGAGGAGGCGGCGACCCGCGCCCAGGAGGCGGGCGAGCTGCCTGCCATCGCCCTGCCCGAGATCGTCATCGAGCGGCCGCAGCGCTCCGAGCACGGCGACTATGCCACCAGCCTGCCGCTGCGGCTGGCCCGCGCCGCCCAGGCCAACCCGCTCGACCTGGGGCAGGCGCTCGTGCGCCGCCTGCCGCCGTCGGACGCCGTCGAACGGGTCGAGGTGCTGCCGCCGGGCTTCGTCAACTTCCACCTGAGCGAGTCGTGGCTGGCCCGACAGGTGGATGCCGTCCTGGAGGCGGGGGCGGCCTTCGCCCAGGCGCCCGTAGGACAGGGGCAGAAGGTGCAGGTCGAGTTCGTCAGCGCCAACCCCACCGGCCCCCTCCACGCCGGCAACGGACGCTGGGCGGCGCTGGGCAGCACCCTGGCCCGCGTGCTCCAGGCGGCCGGCTACCGCGTGGAGACGGAGTACTACTTCAACGACGCCGGCTCCCAGGTGGACGTCTTCGCCCGGACGCTCTACGCCCGCTACCAGCAGCTCTTCGGCCGCGAGGCGCCGGTGCCGGAGGACGGCTACGTCGGCTCCTACATGGTGGACCTGGCGGAGCAAGCGCGGGAACGCTTCGGCGAGGCGATGCTGCGGCCGCAGGGCGAGCCGGCGCCGGAGGAGCTGGGGCGCTTCGGCATGGAGCAGGTGATGGACTGGATCCGGCGCGACCTAACGGACCTGGGCGTCCACTTCGACCACTGGTACCGGGAGCAGACCGTCTACGACGCCGGCCACTTCGACAAGGTGATGGCGCTCCTCCGGGAGAAGGGGCTCATCGTCGAGCGCGAGGGGGCGGTCTGGTTCGCCACCAGCCAGCTCGGCGCCGACAAGGACGAGGTGGTGGTGCGCTCCAGCAACCTGCCCACCTATCTCGCCACCGACATCGGCTACCACTACGATAAGTTCTTCGTCCGCGACTTCCACCGGGTGATCGACATCTGGGGCGCCGACCACCAGGGCCACGTGCGGCCCCTGCAACTGGCCGCGGAGGCGATGGGCATCCAGCCGGAGCGGCTGAACATCATCATCGGCCAGCTAGTAACGCTGCGCCGCGGCGAGGAAGTGCTCAAGATCTCTAAGCGCAGCGGCGACATCATCACCCTGCGCGAGGTGATGGACGAAGTCGGCAGGGACGCCTGCCTCTTCTTCTTCCTCTCCCGCTCCGCCGACGCCGCTATCGACTTCGACCTGGAGCTGGCGAAGCGGCAGAGCGCCGAGAACCCTGTGTATTATGTCCAGTACGCCCACGCCCGCATCGCCGGCATCCTCAACCACGCTGGCGAGTCCGCCTTAGGCGGAGGCGACGTCGCAGGCGGCGACACCAGCCTCCTCACCCACCCCGCCGAGCTCGCCCTCATCCGCAAGATGCTCCTCCTGCCCGAGCTAGTGGAGACCATCGCCCGCACCCTGGAGCCCCACCACCTCCCTTACTACGCCCAGGACCTAGCCACCGCCTTCCACGACTTCTACGAGAAGTGCCGCGTGGTGGACGACGACAGCCCGGAGCTCTCCCGGGCGCGGCTGAAGCTAGTGGCCGCCGCGCAGTCCGTCCTGGCCACCACCCTCGGCCTGATGGGCATGAGCACCCCCGACCGAATGTGATCTGGAAGCGGGAGGCGGCAAGCGGGAAGTTGGAATGAGTCTCGCATCTCGCGTCCCGCTTCCAATTTCCAAGAGCGGCCGCTCCGCCCTGGAGGTGGCGCGCGCCTGCGCCCGCGAGGCCGGCCGCCTCGCCCTCGAGCGCTTCCGCCAGCCGCAGGAGGTCACCGTGAAGGGCCGGGGCAACCTGGTCACCCAGACCGACCTGGAGATCGAGCGCTACCTCCACGAAGCGTTGCGGCAGGAGTTCCCGGACCACCGCGTCCTCTCGGAGGAGACGGCGGCCGGGACCGAGGCCTCGGGCTGGGTCTGGGTGGTCGACCCGCTGGACGGCACCCGCAACTTCGTCAGCGGCATCCCCTTCTTCTGCGTCAACATCGCGCTCTGCTACAACGGCGAGCCCGTCGTCGCCGTGACGCACGACCCGAACCACGACGAGGCCTTCTGGGCGGAGCGAGGTCGCGGCGCCTGGGTGAACGGCCAGCCGGCCCGCGCCTCCGACAAGGTGACGGTGCAGGCCTCGGTCCTGGGCGTCGACCTGGGCTACGATGACCGCCGCGGGCGTGCCGTCCTCCAGCTTCTCCACCAGCTCTTCCCCCGCGTCCAGAGCGTCCGCATCCCGGGCAGCGCCGCCCTCGGGCTGGCCTACGCCGCCTGCGGCCGCTACGACCTCTTCCTCCACCACGACCTCTTCCCCTGGGACATCGCCGCCGGTATCCTGCTCGTGCGGGAGGCCGGCGGCGCGATCACCGACCACAGCGGTGCGTCGATCGCCATTTCGTCGCGGACAGTGATGGCGGGGGCCCCGAAGGCACACGCCGACTTCCTCCGCTGGCGGCAGGCCCATGCCGCCGCGCTCGACCGCCTGGACGAGACCTGAGATGAGCCGGAGGGCAGGGAGGCCGAGGAGACTGCTGAACAAGGTTCTGCTGGGCGCTTTCCAAGAGACGTCGACCAGGTTTCCCCAATTTCCTGTGGGACAGGCTTTAGCCTGTCGCGGTCGGGCTGAAGCCCGACCCGCAGTGTTATTCAGCAGTCTCCCGACGGGCGTCACGGCAGCGGTCGTGGCGCTCTGCGCCACCGCCGCCCTTGCCGTCGCGTGCGGCCTCGTAGGCGGCGACGGCGCAGGGGACGAAGACAAGACCACAACGCCCAGCGTCACCCAGCAGCCCGCCGTGCCCCCGGAGGAGGCGCTGCGCCTGTTCGTCCAGCGCCGGCTGAACCAGGGCTTCGTCGCCGACTGCGACGCCGCCCAGCGCCCCGACGACGTGGCCAAGCAGTGCGCCCGCCTCCTCGGCGAGCGCAGCGGCCTGCTCGCCTACGAGCTGGGGCCCACCTTCGCCGAGTACACCCGGCTCATCATCCTGAAGCAGGTGGGCGATACCTGGACCATCGAGCACCTGGAGAACCGCGACCCCAACCTGCCGCCGGTGCCCGGCATCCCCTGGCCGCTGGAGGTGGGCGTCGCCGTCGTCGTCGCCGGCACCGGCGACTGCCTGCGTGTCCGCGAGCGGGCCGGCATTCAGGCGCCGGAGATCGCCTGCCTCGACGACGGCGCCGCCGTCACCGTCAGCTCCGGGCCGGTGGAGATCGACGGCTTCGAGTGGTGGCAGCTAGAGGGGTACGGCTGGGCCGCCGGCAACTGGCTCCGCTACCCGGAGGAAGCGCCAGCCAGCCCGACGGAGACGCCGGAGGGGTAGCCGCGCCTGCACCGGCAGTGGTAGGATAGGAGCCACCATGGAGCCGCGCATCCAGTACGCCCAGACCTCGGACGGCGTCAGTATCGCCTTCTGGGCCATCGGCCGGGGACAGCCGTTGGTCTACATGATGTATCCGTCCTTCAGCCACGTTGAGAAGGAGTGGAAGAGCGCCGCGTTGCGTGGCTATTACGAGAGGCTGGCGGAAAAGAGGACGGTCATCCGGTACGACGTCCGGGGCTGCGGGATGTCAGAACGCGATGTCGCCGACATCAACATCGACACCATGGTGACCGACCTGGCGGCCGTGGTCGATGGCCTCCGCCTCGAGAGGTTCGTGTTGTGTGGGATGACGCTCATAGGGGCGGCGGCGATCGCCTACGCGGCAACCTCGCCGGAGCGCGTCTCCCACCTGGTCCTTTCCGGCGCCGTCGTGCGGGGCTCCGAGTACTGGCAGTCCGCCTCCGGCCGGGCCTATCGCGCCCTCAGAGAGGCCGACTGGCCGACCTACGTGAGCGTCTTCGGCCGGATGTTCCCGGGCGCCGCCGAGCTGATGCGTGAGGCCATCACCCCTGAGACGCACAAGAAGGTCGTGGACGCCAGTGAGCGCTTTGACGTCACGTCCCTCCTCTCGCGGGTGCAGTGTCCCACCCTGGTGCTTCACAATCGTGGCGGGCTGCCTATGTCGACCCTGGACGCCGCCAGGGAGCTCGCCACCCACATACCCGGCGCTCGCCTGGTGGTCTACGAGGAGGCCGACAGAGCCTCGGCCTTGGGAAGGGTGGCGCAGGCGGTCGAGGAGTTCCTGGAAGAAGCCGACGCGGCGCCGCCGGCCGCCGAGCCGCCCCCGCTCGGCCGGTTTCGGACCGTGCTCTTCACCGACATCGAGGGCTCCACCTCCCTCACCCAGCGCCTCGGCGACAGCGGGGCGCGCGAGGTGCTGCGGGAGCACGAGCGCATCACCCGCGAGGCGCTCCGCGCCCATGGCGGCAGCGAGGTCAAGACCATGGGCGACGGCTTCATGGCCTCCTTCTCGTCCGCCACCGAGGCCGTCGAGTGCGCCATCGCCATGCAGCGCGCCTTCGCCTCCCACAACGAGTCGGCGAGCGAGCCGATCAGCGTGCGCGTGGGCCTCAACGCCGGCGAGCCGATCGCCGAGGACGACGACCTCTTCGGCACGGCGGTGATCATGGCGGCGCGCATCGCGACGCGGGCCTCCGGCGGCGAGATCCTCGCCTCCAACGTCGTGCGCGAGCTCGTCGCGGGCAAAGGCTTCCTCTTCGCCGACCGGGGCGAGAGGGCGCTGCGAGGCTTCGAGGACCCCGCGCACATCTTCGAGGTGCGCTGGCGGGAGTAAGAACCTTCCGCCAGCTAACCACTCATCAACTCGAGCAGATCGTCGAGCGCTCGGTGAGGCCGTGGCCGGCGCCGTCCACCCTCACCCCGACCTGACGGTCGCCCCTCTCCCGCGAGCGGGAGAGGGGACGGGGGGGAGGGGAGCCAGCAGCGCCCAGCCACCAGCGACTAGCGACCGTCGGGTCACTTCGCCGCCCGCCGGTGGCGCCCGACGAAGCGGCGCATCCGCTCCAGCGCGTCTTGCAGCACCTCGTAGGGCGCCGTGTAGCAGATGCGCACGTGGCCGACACCGAACTGGCCGAAGGCGGAGCCCGGCACCACCGCCACCTTCTCCTCCATCAGCAGCCCCTCCGCGAAGGCTTCGTCGCTGAGGCCGGTGACGCTCACCGAGGGGAAGCAGTAGAAGGCGCCGCGCGGCTCGAAGCAGGTGAGGCCCATCGCGTTCAGCGCGGGCACCATGAGGCGACGCCGGCGGTCGTACTCGGCCACCATGCCCCGCACGTCCTCCTCGCCGCTGCGCAGCGCCTCCAGGGCCGCGTACTGGGACATGGTGGGCGCGGACATGGTGATGTACTGGTGCACCCGCATCATCGCCTCGGTCACGTCCACCCGGGCGCAGGTATAGGCGAGCCGCCAGCCGGTCATCGCATAGGCCTTGGAGAAGCCGCCCATGAGCAGAGCGCGCTCCCGCATGCCGGGGAGCGAGGCGAAGCAGGTGTGCTCCACGCCGTACACCAGCCGGTCGTAGATCTCGTCCGAGATGACGAAGAGGTTGTGACGCTCGGCCACCTGGGCCACCGCCAGCAGGTCCTCCCGCTCCATCACCGCCCCCGTCGGGTTCGACGGGTAGCCGATGAGGATCGCCTTCGTGCGCGACGTGATCCGCTCCTCCAGGTCCCGGGCCCGCACCTTGAAGCCGTTGTCGGCGAAGGTGGGCACCGGGACGAAGACGCCGCCCGCCAGCAGCACCGCCGGCAGGTAGGCGACGTAGGAGGGGTCGGGGCAGAGCACCTCGTCGCCGCGGTCGATAATGGCCAGCATGGCGAGGTTGATCGCCTCGCTCACGCCGGTGGTGACGATGATCTCCGTGGCCGGGTCGTACTCCATGCCGTAGAGCCGGTGGAGGTGGTGGGCGATGGCCTGGCGCAGCTCGATGAGCCCGTAGTTGGAGGTGTAATGGGTGATCCCCTCCTCGATGGAGCGGATAGCCGCCTGGCTGATGTGCGACGGCGTCACGAAGTCCGGCTCGCCCACGCCCAGGGAGATGACGCCGTCCATGCTGGAGAGCAGGTCGAAGAACTTCCGGATGCCCGAGGCAGGGAGCCCCTGGACGTGCTGAGAGATCGCGCCTCGATGGGTCACCTGACCGTCATCCATTACGGTTGCACCACTCCAGACCAGAGGTCCTCATTGGGCACATAATACAACAGGAGGCGCCTGCCGTCGCGCAAGGTGACCAGGTAGCCCAGCCGGTCCTCCTCCCGCCACTCGCTATCGACCGAGGCGACCTCCACTCGCGTGCCCTCTAGCTCCACCCACTGGGGCCGCTCCGGATAGCGATGCCCCGCGTAGCAGCCGACGCGCACGGCGAAGGCGCGCAGCCCGGCCAGCTCACCGGGAGGGATGTCGCTGCCCACCACGCTCACACCTCCGCCCTCGCCGTGTGCCACTCCGTCGCCTGCTCGTAGGCGTAGGCGGTGCGCAGGAGCGACATCTCGTCGAAGGGGCGGGCCATGAGCTGAACCCCCACCGGCAGCCGCTCGCCCGCAGGGCCGGAGACGAAGCCCGCCGGCAGCGACATGGCGGGGATGCCAGCGATGTTGATCGGCAGTGTGAAGACGTCGCTCAGGTACATCTGGAACGGGTCGTCCACCTTCTCGCCCAGCCGGAAGGCCGGCGTGGGCGAGACGAGGCCGAGGAGCACATCGAAGCGCTGGAACGCCTCCTCGAACTCGCGCCGGAGGAGCGTGCGCACCTTGAGCGCCTTTAGGTAGTAGGCGTCGTAGTAGCCGGCGGAGAGGGCGTAGGTGCCCAGCATGATGCGGCGCTTCACCTCGTCGCCGAAGCCGAACTGGCGGGTCTTCTCCATGTTCTCCCACATGCTCGCGCCTTCCTGGTACGAGAAGCCGTACTTCACCCCGTCGTAGCGCGCCAGGTTGGCCGAGGCCTCGCTGGGGGCGATGATGTAGTAGCAGGCGAGGGCGTAGGGCGTGCTGGGGAGAGAGACGCCCCACTCCACAGCGGCGCCCAGCTCCTCCATCTTGCCTGCCGCCGCCTCCGCCACGCCCCGGACGGCCGGGTCCAGGTCGTCGGGCACGTACTCCCGCACCACCCCGACCCGCAGGCCCTGGAGATCGCCTGTGAGCGCCTCGGTGAAGTCCGGCGCCTCCACCGGCGCCGAGGTGGCGTCACGCGGGTCGTGCCCGCAGATGGCGTTCAGCACCAGGGCGCAGTCCCGCACGTCCTTGGTCAGCGGCCCGATCTGGTCGAGCGAGCTGGCGAAGGCCACCAACCCGAAGCGGCTCACCCGCCCGTAGGTCGGCTTCATCCCCACCACGCCGCACAGGGACGCCGGCTGCCGGATGCTGCCCCCGGTATCGGAGCCGAGGGCGACCACCGTCT
>MGOB01000048.1:12629-16590 GCA_001796995.1 Chloroflexi bacterium RBG_16_68_14
CGAGCCGCCCGACGAGCCGCCGGGCACGCGATCGAGCGCCCAGGGGTTATGGGTGGGGAAGAAGGCCGAGTGCTCCACCGACGAGCCCATGGCGAACTCGTCCATGTTGGTCTTGCCCACGACTACCGCGCCCGCCGCCCGCAGCCGCTCGATGACGTGCGCGTCGTAGGGCGGCACGAAGTGCTCCAGCATCCGCGAGCCGCAGGTGGTGCGTACGCCCTTGGTGCAGATGACGTCCTTGACGGCGACGGGCACGCCGGTGAGCGGCCCGCCCTCGCCCCGGGCCAGCCGCTCGTCCGCCTCCGCCGCCTGGCGCAGCGCCAGCTCCTCCGTCACGGTGAGATAGGCGCGCACCCGGCCGTCCACCGACCGGATGCGGTCGAGCACCGCCTCAGTCAGCTCTCGGGCGCTCACCTCCCGCTTCGATAGGAGCGCCTGTGCCTCGTGGGCGGTGAGCTGATGGAGATGGTCGGTCATGAGTGTTGGGTGGATTCAAAGTCGCGTAGGATTTTGTCTAGCTCCTCCACTCCAATTTCCTCTTGCTCATCACCACCAGGCGGCCTAGGCACAAACGAATCTTTAGACACACGCCGCAAATTGGGGTTAAAATGTGCCGCGAATGTTAGGCTTGACGGTTTCACAACGCGGCGGTACTTGCCAATCTCCGCAGCGATGACTGTAAAAGGAACTGGCTTGCAAGTGGCTTGGTACCTGTCCTGCACTATCTCCGTGACTGCGTCGAATAGACTCTTTGACGGCCGCTCATAGCCCCATTCTTTCAGCGCAAACGTACCACTGACCCCGATCCAAACGACGCCGTATTTCTCACTGCTGAGGATCGAGTGGATGTAGTGCTCGGAGCACTCATCAGTGGGGAACAGGTAACTGTACTTTTCCGCGACCGCTGAGTAGTGAGCGGGCCTTCCAATCTCACGTAGTGCGAGATATACCTTCTGCGTCTTGTAAAGCCGCCCTCGACAAGAGCGGGCTAGCCTCTCGCTAACACTAATGAGGTCTGTCGCCAGGAGGCACAAGCGACTTTCCGAGTCTAGCCGAGAGGCTAAGGCCTCTGTACTCATAACGTCAGGAATCGACCACAGAGATTCGAGGCCCTCCACATCTTTAGGTGAAGTTCCTAGAATCATCAGCCCAATGTCAGGCAACTCCGCCTGCGGTGCGCCTGCGGCTTTGCTAACAAAGCTCAGGAGGTCTAGGTCGGGCGAATCAGTACTGACTACGAGACTGCCTTGTCTGAACAGCGCATAGCGGAGTAAGGCCACGAGAAACGTTGCTCTGCGTACGGGATGATGGATCCTTTTCCATGCTTTTTCTTCTATCTGGCGTACGCGTTCTCTTGTAATGCGTAGGGGCATACCTATCTGCTCAAGGGTCATTCTTTTTCCCGTTTGAAGACCCTCTCTAGCCCGGACTACACGAATTTGTCTGGCAGTCAGCGTGGAGAGCCCTCTTTCAACCGCCTCAAGCAGAACAACATCGGGGTTCAGGTCCTCCGCCTCCATAAGACCCTCAAGAATGGCAAGAGCGCGTTTGGCTGAGCCAACGGAAGCAAATGAAAGAATCTTGGCGATGGGGAAGATGTACTGTCCCGTCGTCCAGGCAGGTTCGCAGAAAGCAAAGCGTTGTCCAAACTCAATGGCCTCTGGTGGTACGATATCCCATCGACCATGGAGACGAACCGAGCTGATAGCTAAGGCTAACTGGCCGCGATCAAGCCTTGCTCGGCGCGCTTGAGCTAGTCTTAGGCTGAGATGACTGAACCAGCGAAAGAGCGTACGCTTGGGTATCAGAAAATTTTCTTCTGAGGTTTCTGAACTCAGCGAGATGAATCTGGGGTCACCCAAAAGGCTGCGCCGAAGCGACTCACTGTCAACGTCGCAGTCCGCGAAAGCCAGGAGTTCGTCAACAGAGAAGGCACGGGGCCAACAAGCAAACGTCTCTAGTTCGTTAATAGTTTCCGCTGCATCCATCGGTTGGCGCTCACGTTCTTTGGGGCTGCTGTGCCCTATTGCTTCCTCCGGTCCCCAGCCCAGCAGGAGGCGTCCAAGTACACGGTGGCCCAAGCGGCGGTAGAACCGGTGCCAGACCCGGCGCAAATCGTCAGCGCTCTTGGCCTTCACCAACGCAATACTCGCCTCTTGAGCAAGCAGAAGCTGTTCCCTTTCGGTCATGGGTGATACTCTGTACGGTGTCGATTTCCTCCCAGCCTTCCAGCCCAGCCAGGGCCGAGCTAGTACCTAACCTAGCCCAGAGGCAATCCCTTCGCTAAGCGCTCCGCGACTCGGCGTGTTCCCTTCTCACACCGTCCCCAGTTTAGCGACTGCGGGATTGCGTCCTCTGTTAGCAGGTATCGGCGAAAAATGATCACCTTTTCCAGCCACTTTCTCTTTACACCGAGATCGCGGACGAGATGCCCATAAAGGTCGTTAAGCTGCAGGGAGGCTTTTGCAAGTTCGTCGGTCATTTGGAAGATGAGATTCCCAAGCTTCCAAATCTTGCGAGCAGGTACAAGCTTGCGCAGCGTTCTGAAGGCGCGTATTTCGGCTACAATATCCCGCATCGCCTGTATGGAGCGTTGATATTGGCGAGCAGCTCTTCGAAGGGCGAACTCAGGATCGCCCTCACTTGCGAAGAGTCCTTCCATTGACAGGAAGGCGTCAAATTCCCCGTTTCTTGGCTCAAAGGAAACAAAGGCGCGTTTATGTGAAGTCACTTCTTGCCCCAAGCCGCCATCATTCTGTCCAAGAACTTCAACTCTGCTGCGTCCTCATTGCCAGTTAAGAACCTCTGGATTGCGCTACCTATTGCGAATAAGCAGTGGTGCCTCCTGGCGGTGCTGTCGGAACGGGTTTTGGCGTACGATGGGTGACCACTGTTGATGACCACAGTGTTGCCATCAACCCAAGCCAGTTCCACTCGGTCGGGCTGTTCGGCAAAAGTAATCTTTGGGCCGCGCCGCCCCGTACGGCTGATTGGTGATGCCCTGACAGTTCCGCTCTCTTGGTTTTCGACTAGGGCCTCGCCTGGTTGATCTCCTACGTCGACAGGACCAGGGCTTCCCCCACCCTTGCCGTCGCCAACGGGAAAGGTTGTCTCGATCCCGTCATGAATGCCAGCGCCCACTTCTCCAGCGTCGCTTTGCCGAAGGACAGTCTTTCCGGTCCGGAACCCGAAGAACTCGCCGAGCTCGGGAACGTCCTCCAAGACTTTCCTCAATTCCCTCTCCAGCTTGGTCGCTTCATCCGTACCGGCGATCTCCGTAGGCTGTATTCCTTGCTCTGCTAGCCAGGCCCTAAACTGCTCTCTAATTGGGCCGTAAAGTCCCTCAAACTTTCGATGCTTAGGCCCGCGCACGAAATCTGTCTTGGCAGTAGTTAAGAACTCGACGAAGGTCGGAACTTCCACGACACCAAAGATCCGTGGTCCAAGACTCCCCGGAAACTGGTTGAAGAGATCCGGCTTTATCACTTTTCCTCGAGTGCAGAGAAGCAAGCCGCAATAATCAGGCCCTGCCGGGTATTCCGCCTCGGCAAGACCGATTACCCCGTAACCAATTCTGTTGCCAGCACTTGTTGGAAAGAACTTCCTCACACTGCTAAGCCCGAAGTTTATACTGGTCTCGCTAGGGCTTAAGGCTTCACCATTGATTTCGAATCTCAGATTATGAGAGTAGACACCCATCCGTTCGTACAAGTCGAGGAATTCTTGATCGAACAGGGGAAGGTAGTGGTGCCTTAGCAATTGAGCCACGTCGTCCCTTGACGAGTAGGGTAGCTTTCTCTCCGCTCTAAACCTCACTTCTACCCGTGTGCCGTTTCCGCGCAGGTGAATAGGCTCGACGTCTTCCCACACCAATTTCTTCTTTGATTGCAAGTACCAGTTGGAACCGCCAGAGAATGATTTGCTCTGTGTCTCAGTCAAAACCCTATTGGCAATATTGAAG
>MGOB01000048.1:16599-25759 GCA_001796995.1 Chloroflexi bacterium RBG_16_68_14
CCGGCGAAGCCGATGCCCATCCCGCGCGTCTTTAGGCCAGGTGCAAAGTCATGGTACTCGTCGAAGTCGGAGGCACTCATACCCGTTCCATTATCCGCAACGATGAGGGTCTTTTGCTCAGGATCGAATTCGATTGAGATGCGCGTGGCTCTGGCGTCCAGCGAGTTGGCAACCAGTTCTACGAGCACAACTTCGGCTACCTCGAATGGGTACATCTCCGCCAAGCCGCGGATTAGATTTTCGTAATTAACACTACTTTCGTGGACGCCCATGGCATCCCCCTTGGTGTGTTAGATGTAACCCCTCAGTATCTTCTCGCCGCTCACTCCTCCAGCACCGCCCGCACCCGGAAGGCATCGCCCTCAGCCAGAGGAGCGTTCGCCAGCACCTCGTCGCGGGGCAGCGACGGCCGCACCTCGTCCGGGCGCATCACGCTCTCCAGGGCCAGCGGATAGGCGGTGGGAGGCACGTCCTCCGTGTCCAGCTCTCGCAGCGCCTCGAAATGGTCCAGGATCTCCGAGAGCTGCTCCTGGAACCTGGCGACATCCTCTTCGCTCAGGCCCACTCGGGCCAGCCGGGCGATATGTAGTACCTCGTCTCGCGTCAGACTCATGGAAGGCGCTCCCAAAGCTGTGCAGGGGAGTATAGCACGCGGAACCCTTGTTGTCCGACGGCACCGCCGCTGTTACGATCAGAGGAGCGAGCAGAGCACACACGATGGCAGAAGCCGCTACCGCCCCATCGAGAGACCAGGTTGCCCTCGGGAACCCTAGCTTCGTCTGGCGCGCCGGGCAGGACCGCCGCCTCAGCCTCGTCCGCCGCTATGTTCCCCTGGAAGGCGCCCGCATCCTCGATATCGGCTGCGGCATCGGCACCTACGTCCGCAAGCTGCAGGAGCTCTCCGCGCGCGTCTACGGGATCGATATCGAGCCGGGGCGGGTGCGGCAGGGCAAGACCGGCAGCCTGGCAGTTGGTATCAGCGAACGGCTGCCCTTCGCAAGCGGCGCCTTCGACCTAGTGCTGCTCAACGAGGTGATCGAGCACGTCCAGGACGAGACCGCGACGCTGCGGGAGGCCTGCCGCGTGGCGCGGCCGGGCGGCCACGTGGTCATCTACGCGCCCAACCGCCTCTACCCCTTCGAGACGCACGGGGTGTACCTGGGGAAGCGCTACGTCTTCGGTAACATCCCTCTGGTGAACTACCTGCCGAACTCGCTGCGCCGCCGGCTGGTGCCCCACGCCCGCGCCTACACGGGCCGCGGCCTGCGCCGGCTCATCGATGGCCTCCCGGCGGAGGTGGTGGTGCACACCCGGGTCTTCCCCGGCTTCGATAACATCGCCGCCCGCAGCCGGGCGGTGGGCTGGTTCCTGCGCAACGTCTTCCATCCGCTCGAGCGGACGCCGCTGCGGGCCTTCGGCCTCTCCCACTTCCTGGTCCTCCGTACGCGCCAAGAGGGAGGCGCAGGCGAGGGGACCCATGGCTAGGAACGGCGCCTACTACCGCTACCAGGCCTACCGCCACCGGCGGCGCAACGGGAAGGGCATGCCGGGCTGGCTCAAGGCGCTCCTCGCGCTGGCCGCCCTCTCCGCCCTCGCCCTCGGCATCATCGCCGGCGTCGGCTATGGCCTCTACCGCAGCTACGCCGACGACCTAGTCCCGCCGGACGAAGCGCTCGCCAAGCTCCCGCGCAGCGGCGCCCGCATCATGGACCGCAACGGCAAGTTCCTCTACCAGTTCGTCGACGACCAGTCGGGGCTGAGGCAGCCGGTGCCGCTGGACGAGATCTCCGACTACCTGATCGACGCCACCATCGCCGCCGAGGACTCCAGCTTCTGGGACAACCCCGGCGTCAACTTCCGCGGGCTGACGGCGGCGGCGTTGGAGAACTTCTCTCCCTTCGGCGGCACGCCCGGCTTCCTCGAAGGCCGGGGCGGCAGCTCCATCACCCAGCAGCTCGTGAAGAACGTCTACTTCTCGCCGGAGGAGCGCGCCAAGCGCTCCGTTCAGCGAAAGCTGAAGGAGACAGTGCTCGCCCTGGAACTCACCCGGAAGTACGACAAAGAACAAATCCTGGAGTGGTACCTGAACCTGATCTCCTACGGGAACATCTACAACGGCGTCGAGGCGGCCAGCCGGGGCTACTTCGGCAAGCCGGCCCAAGACCTCACGCTGGCAGAAGCGGCCACCCTGGCCGGCATCCCCTCCTGCCCTAGCTGCTACGACCCCATCAACCAGCCTGACGCGGCCCTCAAGCAACGGACCCACGTGCTCAAACGGATGCACGACGAGGGCTTCATCAGCAGCGCCCAGTTCTGGGAGGCCGTCGCCCAGCCGCTCGGGGTGAAGCCCCAGCGCTTCCCGATAGAGGCACCACACTTCGTCTTCAACGTCGTCCAGCCGGAGCTGGAGCGCCTCTTCGGTGAGGAGGCGCTGCGCCGGGACGACCTGGTGGTCTATACTACCCTGGACCTGGACAAGCAGCGACGGGCAGAGGCGATCCTGGAGGAGTGGATCACCACCTTCGAGTACTCGGGCGGTCACAACGGCGCCGTCGTCGCTATCAACCCGAAGACGGCCGAGATCGAGATCTACGCGGGCAGCCGCGACTACTTCCGGGAGGACATCGACGGCCAGAACGATATGGCCGCCGCCCTCAACTCGCCGGGCTCCGCCTTCAAGCCCTTCACCTACATCACCGCCTTCATGACCCTGGGCTGGGGCCCCGGCACGATGATCCTGGACAGCCCCATACCCTCGCAGTACTGGGACGGCGCGAACCCGCCCCGCAATCCTATCGCTCACTCCGGCCCCATCACCGCGCGCAACGCCCTGGGCAACTCCCTCAACATCCCGGCCATCAAGACCATCCTGTACACCGGCGTGGAGAACGTGATCCCGCAGGCGAAGAAGATGGGCATCACCAGCCTGGACAACAGGCAGCTCGGCCCGTCCATGACCGTGGGCGGCGTAGACGTGAAGCTCATCGACATGGTGTACGGCTACACCGTGTTCCCGAACCTGGGCGTCCTGAAAGGCGTGGAGACCGCCGTCGCCCGGCCCGAGGGCAACCGCTCCCTCGACCCAGTGGCGATCCTGCGGGTGGAGAGCCGCGACGGCGAGGTGCTGTATCCTCTGGTGGACGGCCAGCCCGCCCCCGAAGGCCCGCAGATCCTGGAGGAGCGGGTGGCGCCAGCCCAGGAGGCGTACCTGATCACCAGCATCCTCTCCGACGGGCAGGCGCAATGCCTCACCTTCGGCTGCGGTGGCCTTAGCATCGGCCGGCCGATGGCGGTCAAGACCGGCACCAGCGAGCCCTATGAGTTCCGCGCCATCGGCGACACGTGGGCGATTGCCTACACGCCCCAGGTCGTCGTTGGCTCCTGGTTTGGCAACGCGGACAACAGCCCGATGACAGACATCACCAGCACCAGCGTCTCCTGGCGCACCGTGCGCGACATGATGATCGCGTACCACGAGAACCTGCCGGTGGAGCCCTTCGCCCGGCCCGATGGGCTGGCCACCGCCAGCGTCTGCGTCCCCTCCGGCCTGAAGCCTACCCCCGCCTGCGCCAAGACCACACCGCCGGACCTCTTCGCCGCGGGGGCGGTGCCGCAGAAAGAGGATGACTGGTGGCAGGTGGCGCGCATCGACACCCGCACCGGCAAGCTCGCCAGCCCGCTGACGCCGCCCCAGTACGTGGAGGAGCGCCGCTTTCTCCAGATACCGGAGTACGTCTCCGGGTTCGCGCGGGACCAGGCGCTGGAGTGGGCGAAGGAGCTCGAGGCCAGCGCGGAGGACGTGCCGAAGGAGCAGACGAAGCCGTCAGACCTGCCCGTCGCCATCACCTCTCCGGCCAATGCTGCCACCGTGCGGGGCGTGATCACCATCACCGGCCGCGCCGCCTCCAGCAAGTTCGTCTCTTATCGCTTGGAGTACCGGTCTGACACGCCGCGGGGGGACTGGACCCTGATCACGGAGAGCGCCAGTCCCGTCTCCGATGGTACCTTGGGCTCGTGGGACACCCGGCTGCTCCCCCCTACTCTCTACACCATACGCCTGGTCGTGGTAGACGAAGAGCGGGGTGAGATCATCGATCGCGTGCAGGTCTTGGTGCTGCCACCGACGGCTCCCGCGACGCCGACTCCGACCGTGGAGCCCTTCGCCACTGCCACGCCTGCGGAACAGGCGCCCGGCGGACTTAACCGCGGGCCACCGTAGATGGACACGGTGGAAGGGCAGCAGCAAGACCAAGACCGCAAGGCCGACCTGGAAGGTGCTCCTCGCCCCCCGGAGACCTCCCGTCGACCGGCGCTCACGCCGGACCTGGAGCTGCGCGAGATTCGCAAGGGGACCAAGCCGGGCTCGCGCTACGTCCGCCTCACCCGCCGGCGCGATCGGCCCTTCGAGCGGCTGGAGTCTGGCGAGTACCGGGCGACGGAGGCGGCGATCCGGCCGCGCACCGCCCTGGAAGGGCTCTGGCTGGGCTTCAAGCGCGTCCTCGTCGGCGCCCCGCTGGCTACCTCCCAGCTCATCGAGGAGCGGCTGAGCAAGCTCAAGGCGCTGGCCGTCTTCTCCTCCGACATGCTCTCCTCCAGCGCCTACGCGACCGAGGAGATCCTCCTCATTCTCCTCCTGGCGGGCACCGTGGCCCTCAAGTGGTCGAGCCCCATCGCCTTCGCCATCGCGGCGCTGGTAGCCGTGGTTGCCCTCTCCTACAGCCAGGTGATCCGTGGATATCCCGGTGGCGGTGGCTCCTATGCCGTGGCGAAGGCCAACCTGGGCACGCTGCCCGGCCTGCTGGCCGGCGCCTCTCTCGTTGTCGATTATACGCTGACGGTGGCGGTGAGCACGGCGGCAGGGGTGGCCGCCATCATCTCGGCCTTCCCCGAGCTCCACGACCTGCGGATCGAACTGGCGGTTGGGAGTGTGGCCGTGCTCACGCTGGCGAATCTGCGCGGCATCCGCGAGTCCGGCACCGTTTTCGCGATACCCGCCTACTTCTTCATCGTCAGCCTGACCGCGCTCATCGTCACCGGGCTCGTCAGGCTGGCACTGGGGCATGATCTGACGGCGGAGACGCCGCCCCACGTCATCGCGGAGGGTGGTCAGACGGTCGGCCTCTTCCTCATCCTGCGCGCCTTCTCTTCTGGGTCGGCTGCCCTCACCGGCATCGAAGCGGTCTCCAATGGTGTCCCATCGTTCAAGCCGCCTGAAGCCAGGAACGCGAACGTGACGCTCGCCTGGATGGCCGGCATCCTCGCCTTCTTCTTCCTGGGCCTGACCGTGCTCGCCTACCAGCTAGACGTGACGCCCTCAGAGACGAAGACCGTCGTGGCACAGGTGGCGCAGGGCGTCTTCGGGACGACGCCGCTCTTCTACATCGTCCAGGTCACTACTACGCTCATCCTGATCCTGGCGGCGAATACCAGCTTCGCGGGGCTGCCGGCGCTGGCCTCAGTGATGGCGCGGGACCGCTTTCTGCCCCGCCAGTTCGCCTTCCGGGGTGACCGGCTGGCCTTCTCTAACGGCATCATCGCCCTTGGCCTGGCCTCGGCCGCGCTCCTCATCCTGTTTCAGGCCGAAACCCACGCGCTCATTCCCCTCTATGCGCTGGGCGTCTTCGTCGGTTTCACCCTCTCCCAGGCCGGGATGGTGTGGCACTGGCACCGCGACCCTTCGCCAGCAGCGAGGGCAAGTCTCGTGGTGAACGCGGTCGGGGCCGTCGCCACCGGGGTGGTGGCCGTCATCATCGGCGTCACCAAGTTTGTGGACGGCGCCTGGATCACCGTCGGCGCCATCGCCTTCCTCACCTTCCTCTTCGCCCGCATCCACCACCACTACCGGCGCGTTAAAGAACAGCTAGAGCTACGCCCCATGGCGCCGGCAGTACCAGCGCCCCCCAGGGATGACCGGGACCGCGGCCGGCCGGTGGTGGTGCCGGTGGACGAGCTGAACCAGGCCGTGCTGCGCACCCTGGAGTACGCCCGCACCATCTCCAACAACGTCACGGCTGTTCACGTCACCGATGAGATCGAGGAGGGAGAGGCGCTGCGCGACCGGTGGGAAGGGACCGTCGCGGACATCCCCATCGTCATCATCGAATCGCCTTACCGCTCCTTGCTCGCGCCCATGCTCGCCTACATCGATGCCGTTGACCGCCTCGACCCCGGAACGTACATCACGGTGGTGCTGCCGGAGTTCGTCCCGGCGCACATCTGGGAAGGGCTGCTCCACAATCAGTCGGCCGTCCGGCTGAAGAGAGCGCTGCTGCGCCGTCCCAACACCGTCGTCATCGACGTGCCCTACCACCTGCAGCCCTAGTCCCACCCGCCAGCAGCCCGTCCAGGTGGGCCTCGCTGGTCAGCCGCGCGGCCTGACGCAGGAAGTCGCCGATGGAGCCGGTGCGCCGGCGCAGCGCCTCGACCTTGCCGCCTATCGGATCGATAGAGGCCGGATCGCCGGCGTAGAGGCTGCGGAAGGCGAAGAAGGCCTGGTTGATCCGGCGGAAGACCACCCCCTGCGCGGCCAGCTCTTGCCGTCGCTGCTCCATCAGCGCCTCGGCGGCTTCGATCTCGCCGTCGGTCAGCAGCGCCTCCACGTCCAGCCGTAGCTGACGCAAGACGGTATCCACATCCACCGGCGACTCCCCGGGCAAGAGCGCGGAGAGCTGGGAGGCGACATCCTGCGGGAGCGGGAAGCGCCGCACCGTCAGCGCCGCCAGCTCTCTGCCGGCGAGGTCCGCGACGGTCTCGTTCAGGGTCCGGAGCTCCAAGTTCGAGAAGTAGCGGCGACCGAGCGGCCTGAAAAAGAGGTACTGGTGCGCCCATTCGTGCCCGACGGCTTCCACCAGCACCTCGTAGTCGCCGCGCGGCGCAACGATGCTGGGATACGCGGCGACGCCGCCCACATCGTCCACCAGCGCCGACCTCGTGCCCTCCCATTCGATACGCGCCTCGACCTGGCGGATCTCTTCCAGACTGAGCCCGGCACGGAGCGGGCGCTGCTCGACCAGCTCGATGCGGTCCCGCAGCGATACGGCGAGCACGTTCGGAGGGTGATCGAACTCGACATCGACCGGAGGGAAGACCCAGCGCGCGGCTGGGAAGAGGGGAATGGAGGACTCCAGATCCGCCTCCTCCAGCACCGCCGTCAGGCGGCCTTCGATGATCGCCTCCGCGTCGTTCTCCAGGGCAGCCCGCTCTCGAAAGAGCCGCGACAGCTCCTCGAGCTGCGCTGGGTTTTCGCTGGAGACGCTGTGCTCCAACCGGCGGATGCGAGCGCTCAGCACCAGGAAGCGGCCCAGCCGCCGGTCCTGCTCCTCCGGCGAGAGGCCGCCAGCGAAGAACCGGCCCGTCAAGTAGAGCCACTTGCCCGGCAGGTGCCGCATCTCCCATCGGACGAAGTTGAACTCATCGCGCCCAGAGGGCGGCAGGGCGAGAGAGATGGCCCAGGCTCCGGCAAGACAGACGATGGACGTAAGGGCAAGGACGAGCCAGGCTTGGTAGCGGGCGAGCGTTTGGCGCATGAGCTCCACGAGGCACTCTCACCTTACCAGACCCAGCATTCTCGCCGGATTGGAACCAGGCCTGCCGCCCGCTGCGGCACCACCACCGCTGCGCTTCGCGGCCCCCGTGCTATAATCGCCGCAGATGGTCTCCGCCTCGAACCGTGCCCTTGCAGAATCGATGACGGCCAGCACGTCAACGGCGACGGCCCGGCCCGTAGCGCATCTCAACGCCCGCATCTCCGCCTACCTGGTCGATTCCGTCGTCCTCCTCGCCTTCATCCTGGTCTTCTTCGTCATCGGCGGCGCCGTGCTCCTCTTCTCCAGCGACCTCGGCCGGGGAGACCCGCCGGATTCAGCGTACTACGCCTCCATCGCCATCTTCCTGGGGGGCTCACTTCTTTCCTGGACCGCCTTTAACCTGGCGCTGATGCGCTGGCGAGGCCAGACAACGGGCATGTACGTCATCGGCATCAGAACCGTAGGCGAAGACGGCCCGTTGACGCCTGGGCGTATGCTCCTGCGCTGGTTTGGCCTGCATCCGCTCCTCTTTCATCCTTTCCTGCTGCCCATTTGGGCTATCTTCTCCCTGCTTGTCGTCTCCCTCACCCTCAGCCAGGTCGTGTTGGTCGTCACCCTGGCCCTGGTCCTGCTCTGCCTGGTCTCGCCGGCGGTGAGCCTGCTGGCGATGCTCCTCGACGCTGAACGGCGCGCCCTCCACGACCGTCTCGCCCACACCCTGGTGGTCCACCTCGAGCAGCCGTGACGGGCGAAGCAGGGTCAGCACCCAGCCCGCCCGAACCAGCGCGGCCGGCCGTCGGGGAGGGCGCTGCCGCCGGGGGACCGCCGGCGGGCGGCCGCTCTTGGTGGCAGAGCACCGCCAAGTGGCTCCTGGGTGCGCTGCTGGTCATCGATATAGGTGTCCTCCTCTTCGTCCTCTCCTTCGCCAACGTGACGGCGGACGGGCCGGCCAAGCGCAGCCTGCGCCACAGCCTCGCCATCCTGACTGAGGTCGATGCCTTCCTAGACGACCATTTCGAGACGCTGCGCCAGGAGGCGGCGCAGACGCAGGAAGAGACCCTCACTCTGCCCGACTTTCCGGTTCAGGTGTCCTTCAGTCCTGAGGAGATCCGGGCCGCCGACCGGGAGGAGTTCCGCGCCCTGCTGCTCACCCGCGCGGCGGACCGGATTCACGAGGAGGGCGTATTCATCCTCCAGGAGGAGCGGGGAGGCGAGGTGAGCTTCTTCTCCACACAAGGGCTGATACGAACGGGCATGGACCTCCTGCGGCCGACCCCACACCGGGTGCTGACGCTCCTGACCATCTCCCTGGCCTCGCTGGCGGGGGTGCTGGCGCTGGGGCTGGCGCTGACCAGCCGGGGCTACGGCCGGCTTTGGGGACTAGGCCTGAGCGTCCTGCTCGCGGCGGCGCCGTTCCTCATCGTCGCCGTGGCGCTACGCTTCGCCTTCCGCGTGGCAGCGGACGGCCTGGACGATTATCTGGCGCGCGAGTTCCTGACGCTGGGCCAGGAGCTGACCTGGGCGCCAATTCGCAACGGGATCATCTTCAGCGTGGGCGGCGCCGTCATCTTCGCGGCCGGGACCGCCCTCGCCCGCTGGCGCGACAGCCGGTCGCGCTTCTAGCACCGGACGCA
>MGOB01000048.1:25772-41233 GCA_001796995.1 Chloroflexi bacterium RBG_16_68_14
GGTGGCTCGACCCAAGCCGAGGTTTACGATAAGCTAGCCTCACCTCAAGTGGCTGGGGTTTCAGTGCAGCGTCCCTATGATGAGCGCCGACCAACGCTTCATGGTGCTCTTGGCTTGCTCCCTCGTGGTGATCGTCGCCGTGGGCGCGGTGACCGCTCGCGACGCCGGAGGCGAGAGCGCTGGCGCGTCCGCTGCGCCACCTGGCGCCGAGCGGGAGGTGCGCGCCGTCCTTTCGCGTCCAGCAGTCCAGCTTCGGCCACATCTCGTGCTCCGGCCCTTGCTGACCACCAACCTCGCCGACCGCTTCTCGTGGCTAGCGTTAGAGCGTGAGCCTGCGCCGCAGCCGCCGATCCTGACGGACAGCCAGGTCGTCAGCTACTACGGGAGTCTCTACACGGCAGAGATGGGGATCCTGGGAACCGCAGACCTGGAGACGATCGTATCGCGGGTCGAGGAGCACGCCGCACGGTATGACGCGCTGAACGGCCCTACCGGCGTCGTGCCCGCTCTTCACGTCGTCTACGCCGTGGCGCAACCCCATCCGACGAGCAACGGCCTCTATCTCCAGTACGTCGATGACGCGGACATGCATCGATTGCTGCATCTGACCGAAGAACGGAAGATGCTCCTGTTCCTCGATCTCCAGATCGGGAGGAGCTCGGTGGAGGCGGAGCTGGAGAAGGTGCGCGCCTATCTGCGCTACCCCCAGGTCCACCTGGCCATCGACCCGGAGTTCGCCGTCGGTTCCGAACAGGTGCCGGGCGTCAATCTGGGCAGCCTTCGGGCGGCCGACATCGATAAGGCGCAGGCAGCCCTTCAGGAAATGGTACGGGAGGAGGGCTTGCCGCCGAAGCTCCTCATCGTCCATCAGTTCACCGACAGCATGGTAGAGGGCGGTGAGGCCATCCAGCGCTATCCGGATGTCGAGCTGATCGTGGACATGGACGGCTTCGGGCTGGCCGCAATCAAGCGGGCCACCTATCAGCGATACGCCACGCGCTCGTACGCTTCCCGCGCCGCCATCAAGCTGTTCTTCGACCACGATCCAGACCTGATGTCGGAAGAGGACGTGCTCGACCTCGTGCCGCGGCCGGCGGTGGTCATCTACCAGTGAGCGGTTGAGAGCGCGCGCCCGCCGCCCCGTTCAGCATCGACAGCTTGCCTCGCCGGCCCGACGCTGTGCTATCATCGAGCTGAGCGGGAGTAGCTCAGTTGGCAGAGCATCTGCTTCCCAAGCAGAGGGTCGAGGGTTCGAGTCCCTTCTCCCGCTCCACTAGATTCAACCGCCAGCTCAGACACCCTATCTTAGCCCTCTGCCTCCAACAGGCGAGGCCCTTAGCCTCCAGACGACCTCACTGTACTCGCGGGTATACGGTTTGAGCAATGTGGGAAGGCCGACGGGCGAGGCCGTGGGGCGGAGGGCGACGCGATTGCTCAGCGCCCTCGGAACTTTTACAATCGGTGACGCCATGTTTGATGAGGTTGAGCAGGTCATCCTTCGCGAGATGGAGCGGAGCCGCCTCCCGGGCCTCGCCGTCGCCCTGGTCAAAGACGAGGAGATCGTGTGGTCGAAGGGGTACGGGTTGGCTGACCTCGAGGCCGGACTGCCCGTCACCCCTGGGGTGGTGTTCCCCGTTTGGTCGGTGACCAAGCCCGTTGTCGCCACCGCCATCATGCAGTGGCACGAACGGGGTGCCTTCGCGCTGGACGACCCGGTGAACGTCCACATGGGGGCCGTCAAGCTCCAGAACGAGTGGGAACAGCAGACCCCTGTCACCATCCGTCACCTCCTCACGCACTCGTCCGGCTTACCGGTCGCCCTGGCATACCCGCTGGGAAGCTCGTTCTCCAGCCTGGAGGAGTACGTTGGCGCGGTGGCCAGGACGGTGCGTCCCGCCGGCGAAGAAGTCATCTATGCAGACTGGGGCTACGCGGTCCTCGGTCACCTCGTGGGCCGCTTCGCGGGTTGCCCGTACGAGGAGTACATCCACGAGAACGTCCTCGATCCGCTGGGCATGCGGTCGAGTGCGCTGACCCTCGCGCCGGCGGGGGCCAGCCTGGCCGCCGGCTATTATGTGAGCGGCGCCGATGGAAAGCGCTACCGGTCAGACTTCCGTCCGGATGCAGGCGCTCCCGGTCCTGCCGGGTCGCTCTACTCGACAGCCGAAGACCTTGCTCGGTTCCTCATAGCGCACCTGAACGGTGGCGTCCGCGACGGCAAGCGAATTCTCCGAAAGGAAACCGCGGACGAGATGAAGCGCGTCCAGGCGCCGACAGGGCCTGCCTGGAGGGGTATGGGGCTTGGCTTCATGGTCGATGAAGTAGGTGGACGGCGCCTGTTCTGGCACGCCGGCAACGGGCCGGCCGGGAGCACATTCATCTGCGGCTCATGTGAGGAGAACGTGGGCGTTGTTCTCCTGATCAACCTGGCCAACGCCGAGACGGCACGTTCCGCGATCGTTCACTCCGCATTGCACGCCCTGGCCGCTGACGGGCGAGATACGCCGGTCGGGACATCGCAGGACGCCTGGAGGCTACCACCGGCAGAATGTGAGCGGCTGACCGGTCGTTACATCTCAAACCTTTGGGCCCGCGCCGAGCTTCGCGCCGACGAGGGGATCCTGACCCTGAGGACGCACCCAGGAGGTACTATCGATCCGGTGGAAGGCGTGTCGTATTTGGAGCGCATCGGGGAAGGCCGGTTTCGTGTACACGATGGTGGTTTTGGCGGCTGGGAACTCACGTTCGAGTTCGATGCCGACGGCACCGCCAACAGTTTCGTGGGTGGGGTGTACCCGTTTCTGTTCCGACGGTCGGGCGACGTCCCGCCGGCTGCCACCCTGGACGCGGACCTCGCGGGACGCTGGGCAGGCATTGTTTCCTCACCGATGGGCCCGGTGCCAGTGACTCTCGACATAATGGATGCCGAACGAGGCAGCGTGACAGCCCTTTCAGCGCAGCGGGCTCAACTTCAAGACTTCAGCGCCCGGAACGGCCATCTCTCCGGGTACTTCGAGGTGGCCGTTGGAGACCTGGGCGACTGGACTGTCTTCCTGCGCCTCGCCAGCATCGGCGGGGAGCTTCAAGGCCGAGCGTACGCTCGGAGCGGGCTCGCCGAAATGCCGATGGACGTCGAGCTCAGCCGCGAGTAGGCCTGCCCCGGAGGATCGCCCGGGCCGTGATGCCCAGGATGGGTTCTGTCAGAGACGCATTCTGCGCGAGAATAAAGCTGAACAACCTGCTCGTTGGATGACGAGAAACGCCTTTGTGAGGGATCGGGCCGATAGCATCGCGAAGGGCGCTCTATGGGTTCACTGACGAGCGCCAGCTAGATTTGCGAGGCCAGCCAACCGAGTATAATCAGGCTTACACACAGAAGTCGCGCTATAGTCCGACGCCTTGGAACGCCGGCTGTCGTGGCTGCAGCGAGATGCCCCGGTCGGCGCAGGCGCGCTTGACGATGGCGACGAACAGCGCTCCTCGGGACTTGCGTATCTTGCCCTCGCAGGGCGTCTCCTCCCCTAGTCTCCCTGCAGCGACTCGTGGCGCAGGAAGGCGAAGTCCGCTCCCAGGTGCGCTTGCTGCACGCTCTCGCAATAGAGGCGCTCGTATCCTCTGGCAGGGGGTGGTCGAGAGGGAGCTTGCCCGGCCCGGCGCGCCCGTAGCTCGTCCTCGGCCACCAGCAGGTTGAGCTGCCGCTTCTCGACGCTCAGCTCGATGAGGTCGCCATCTCGGACCAGCCCCAAGGGGCCGCCGACGGCCGCTTCCGGCGATACGTGGAGCACAACGGTGCCGAAGGCGGTGCCGCTCATCCGGGCGTCGGAGATGCGCACCATGTCCTTGACGCCTGCCAGCTTCCTGGGTATGGGCAGGTAACCCGCCTCCGGCATGCCGGGAGCCCCCACCGGCCCCGCATGCTGAAGGACGAGGAAATCGTCCGGGCGCACATCGAGGTCGGGGTCGTCGATGCGAGCGGCCAGGTCTTGCAGAGACGTGAAGACCACCGCCCTCCCCGTCGCGTTCAGGAGCTCGGGGCTGGCCGCCGAACGCTTCAGGATGGCTCCCTCCGGCGCCAGGCTGCCCTTCAGCACCACCAGGCCACCCTTCTCTTGCAGCGGCTCGTCCGCCGGCCGGATCACCTCCTGCCAGGCGGGCCACTGATACGGCTCATCGAGCAGCTCACCCAGCGCCGCCCCGGTCACGGTCAGCGCATCGAAGTGGAGCCAGCGCCTCAGCTCCTGAAGCACCACCGGCATCCCGCCGGCCCTGTGAAAGTCTTCCATGTAGAACTGGCCGGAGGGCTTCAGGTCCACCAGCACAGGTGTCGTCTCGCCTAGCTCGTCCAACCGGCCCAGGTCGAGGCGAATGCCGAGCCTGCCGGCGATGGCGGCAAGGTGGATGACGGCGTTGGTGGAACCGCCCAGCGCCTGTAACACCCTCAGCGCGTTGTCGAACGCTTTCTCCGTCATGATCCGGTCTGGGGTCAGCGCGGAGCGAGCCAGCTCCACCGCCTGCTTGCCGGTCTCCTCGGCGTGGCGGAGCCGGTCGGCGTGGACGGCCGGGATGGTGGCGCCGCCGGGGAGCATCATGCCCATCGCCTCGGTCAGGCAGGCCGTGGTGCTGGCCGTGCCCATGACAGGACAGGTGCCGGCGGTGGGCGCCAGCTGTCCTTCCACCTGCTCCACCATCGACCGGTCGATCTCCCCGCGGCGATACCGGGCCCAGTAGAGGCGGCAGTCGGTGCAGGCGCCCAGCCGCTCGCCCCGATAGCTGCCAGCCAGCATCGGCCCCGCCGCCAGGACGATGGCCGGTAGGCCGGCGCTGGCGGCGCCCATCAGCAGGGCGGGGATGGTCTTATCGCAGCCGCCCATGAGGACGGCTGCGTCCAGAGGTTGCGCGCGCAGCATGACCTCCACGTCCATCGACATCAGGTTGCGGAACATCATGCTGCTCGGGTACAGGAAGACCTCGCCCAACGAGATGGTGGGGAACTCCAGGGGCAGGCCGCCCGCCTGCCAGACGCCCCGCTTGACCGCCTCCGCCAGCTCCCGGAACCCCCGGTGGCAGTTGTTCAGCTCGCTGAAGGTGTTGACGATGCCGACGACGGGCTTGCCCAGCGCCTGGTCGCTGAACCCCATGGACCTGGCGAAGGAGCGGCGCAGATAGAGAGCGAACTCTCGGTCGCCGTACTCGGTGAGTCTGCTAGCGAGGCCCTTGTCTTCCATAGCTATGGCGCCGGGTGCGGACGGTGAGAGCCCAGCAGAGCCGGAGCGCTGCCCATCCCGTCGGCAGGTCACAGCTCGTGGCACGCTCGGAACCCAAGGCAAAGGTACAGGATCACCACTGCCCGGCCAAGCGATGAGTGGCCCTGCCCCACGCTGGCGTCGAGGCAGAGCAGGACAGCGAGTCGCCCCCTATGCGGGGACGGCCTGCGGCCCATGCTATGATGGGGCGCACGCCGTCACTTCGAGGAGGTGTCACCGTGTCCAAGGTCCGCGTCGGCCTCGTCGGCCTGGGGCGCATCGCCGACCTGCACATCCTGGGCTACCGCGACAACCCCCGGGGCGAAGTGACTGCCGTGTGCGACGCCGTCCCGGAGACAGCAGAGCGGCGGGCCCGGGAATGGGGCGTTGGGCGCTGGTACAGCGACTACGGGCAACTCCTCGCAGAGCCCGCCATCGATGCCGTGGAGATCCTCACTCCCCACCATCTGCACGCCGAGATGACCGTCGCCGCTCTGGAGGCGGGCAAGCACGTCTCCGTGCAGAAGCCGATGGCGCTGAACCTGGCCGAGGCCGACGCCATGATCGCCGCCGCCGAGCGCGCCGGAAAGGCCCTGCGCGTCTTCGAGAACTACCGCTTCTACCCACCCTACGTGCGCGCCAAACGGCTCGTGGACGGCGGCGAGATCGGTGAGCCGCTCTCCCTGCGCGTGAAAGTCATCGGCGGCGACGCGCGCCAGGGCTGGGCCGTCCCTAGGTCGTCCTGGGCCTGGCGGCTGGACGAGGCGCTCAGCGGCGGAGGGCCCTCGGTCTTCGACCACGGCTACCACATTTTCTCCAGCGCCATGTTCTTCCTGGGGCACGTGGAGCGCGTCTTCGCCTGGATTGGCAAGACAGAGGTGGCGCCGGGCGTCTTCTGGGACACACCCTCCTACATCATGTGGAAGCACCACCAGGGCCAGCGCTACGGTATGTGGGAAACGGTAGGCTCGCGGGAGCTGGCCGTGCCCTCCAAGTACTACGGCAATGATGAGTGGCTGGAGATTACCGGCAGCCGCGGCGTCATCTGGGTCACCAGGTGCACGGGCGAGATGCTGCCGTTGCCGCCACTCGTCGTCTACCGGGACGGCAAGCTACGGACCTTCGACGACATGGAGGCCGACTGGGCGTCCAGCTTCGTCGCCGCTACCCACGAGTTCATCGACGCCCTCACCGAGGGACGGCCGCCCGAGATGACCGACCAGGAAGGGAAAGAGGTGCTCCGTTTCTCGCTGGCTGCCCACCTCTCGGCCCGCGAGCGGCGGGAGGTCCAGCTAGACGAACTGATCTAGCACAGGGGCTGGAGGCGCGCTGAGGCGGACACAGATGGAACTCTGGCTATCCTGCCCCCGCGCCATCGATCTCACGCCGCCGCGCGGTCGTCTGCCAGGGCCCGCCGCAATCGGGTGAGCACCTTCCGCTGGTGGAGCCGCACCAGGGCCTCCACCACCTTAGGGCTGAACTGCTTGCCTGAGAACGCCACGATCTCGCGCACGGCAGCGACGACGGAGCGGGGCTTCCGATACGGGCGGCCGCTGACCATGGCGTCGAACGCGTCGGCGACGGTCGTGATGGCGGCGACCCCGGGGATCTCGTCACCGGCCAACCCGTCCGGATAGCCGCTACCGTCCCAGTGCTCATGGTGGGAGCGGGCGATGGCGGCCGCCAGCTCGAAGCCCGGATGGCCGGCCAAGAACTCGGCGCCCCAGACGGTATGCTGCTGCATCACCCGCCATTCGCTGTCAGCGAGCTTGCCTGGCCAGGACAACACCGCCTCCGGAACCTGCATCTTGCCGATGTCGTGCAGCACGGCGGCCAGGCCGATGCGGCCGGCATCCTCCCCACCATAACCGAGCTCAAGAGCGAGGTGCTCGGCCACCATGCGCATGCTGTGCAGATGGCGGCCTGTGGAGCGGTCATGGACCTCGGCGGCAGCGGCGAGCAGCAGCACGGTCTCCTCATGCGCCCGCACCAGGCTGTTGGAGGAGTGCTGGAGCTGCTCCATTAGTGTTCCCATCCGGGTGATGGCCGTCATCTGAGTAGCCACAGTCATGACGAACTGGGCATCCTTCGGCGTAAACGCCCCCAATCGCTTACTCCCTACGGAGAGCGTCCCGACTAGCCGGCCCTCCCAGACCATCGGTGCGACCAAGCCCGATTTGATCCCCGCCCCACGCAGGAGCTCCCGCTGGAGGTCTGTAAGCAGCTCGTCGTGCTCCAGGTCATTCATGATGATCGGGCGAAGGGTGCGCTCCAGGATATCGCCGATGGGGTGGCCGACGCGTTCTCGCTGTTCCTGGTTCCAGGCCTGCATCAGCTCATCGGGCGCCTCGGCGAAGGCGTCTTGCGAGGTCGGCGGCGCCCTGCGGTCCGGCCAGAACACTTCAATGTTCACGCCGTCGTATCCGGCGCCCACCGAAAGGCGGTGGGCCACCAGGCGCAGCTTCTCGTTCGCATCGCCCGGAGCGGTAAGGAAGGGCACGATCTCGCCCACCAGCTTCGCCGCCTGGTCGTCGTCCAGCGAGCGTGCGCCGCTGAGATCCTCAGGAGTGGTGGGCCGCTGGCGCTTGGCCACGTACATGGCGTTGTCCGACAGCTCGATCAGCTCAGCGATACCACCGGCCTCATCCGGGTAGACGGCGAGGCCGACGCTCGCCACCACCGGGACGGTAGCGCGAGCCTCAGGGTCGCTCAGGGTGGCACGCGCCAGTACGTCTAATATGGCTGAGCGATACCGTTCTGCCCCCGCCCGGTCAGTGTCCGGGAGGAGCACGATGAACTCGTCGCCACCGTACCGCCCCACGGTTGCCCCGTCCTGCGAGAGAGCGTTAGCGACGGCCACGAGCACGGCATCGCCCAGTTGGTGACCGTAGGTATCATTGACCGCCTTCAGGCCGTCCACATCCACCATCGCCATGGCGAACCCGCGGTTGCCGTTCGAGATGCAGAGCCGGAGCTCCTCGATGATGCCGGCGTGATTGAGGGCACCGGTGAGGGGATCGCGCCTCGTCTGCTCTCGAAGCGCCTCCTCCATCCCTTTGCGCTCCGTGATATCCGTCGCGACGCCGATGACCCCGATGATGTTGGCTTCCGCATCGCGCAGCGGTTCCACCTGGCAGTCAAACACCCGCTCGGCCCAGGCCCCCTCGTATCGCACCGATTCGCCCCGCAGCGCGCGGCGGTGGGCCGCGATAGGCCGGAATCCAGGATCATCTGTCTGGAAATACTCAAAGAGCGTCACGCCGATGACTTGGTTGGGTTGAAGACCTAACGTCTTAAGTCCCGTACCCAGGGAGGAGGTGAACCGGAGCTCTCTGTCCACTGCCCACAACACGGCCGGCGCCTGCTCGTTCAGCAAACGGAGCCGCGCCTGGCTCTCGCGTAGTGACGCCTCCGCCGTATCGTGCTCGATAGCGATGCCAGCCAGGTGCGTGACGGTATCGATGAGCTGCCGCTCTTCCTCGCCGGGAGCGCGAGGTTCGCCATAGTACATCGCCAGCGTCCCCAGCACGCCCCCGGTTGGGGAGAAGATGGGGGTAGACCAGCAGGCGCGAATGCCGTTGCTTAGGGCCACTTCTCGAAAGCCGGCCCACAGAGGATCGACAGCGATGTCGGACACGACGACCGGCTCTTTGCGGTAAGCCGCCGTCCCGCAGGACCCAGCCTGGGGGCCGATGGGAATCCCGTCTGCTATCGCATTGGTAAGCGCGACAGGCAGGCCGAGCGCTGCCGCTGGCAACAGCTTCGTGCCATCGTCGCTGATCAGACAGATCGAGCAGAGCATGCCCTCCGTCTGCCTCTCGACCATGCGAACCAACTCATCCAGCGTGTCGTGCAGCGGCGCTCCGGAAGCGACCATCTCCAGCACGCGTCCTTGCGCCCGCTGCACACCGGCTTCGCGCCTCAGCCTCCGATTGAGAGTAGAGTTCTCGCGAAGGGTCAGGAGCTGGCGCAGGAAGACAAGCGGCACCACCGCGATCGCTCCGCCGATGAGCACCGGCGAAGGGCTCCCCCAGACGGCGCCCCCAATGGCCAGGCCCGAGGCCAGCAAGATGGCCGCGTACGGCAGCACCAGCCCCACCGAAGAAGGTCGCGGCGGAGCAGCCTCTTGAGGTCGCTCGTCCGGGAGGACGAAGCAGATGCCAAGCAGGACGTAGGCCAGCAGCCAGCCCAATTCGAGGGGATTGCCGACGTTGTCGTACCCGGTGGTGGCCACCGCGTACGTGTAGATGCCGTCCGCCACGATACTGGCCAGGGTGGCTCCCACCAGGACCAGGCTGCGCCAGGAGAACCTCCCGCCGGACGCGTACAACGTCACCACTAAGGCTGTGAGCAGACCTATATCCAGGAGCGGGTAGCCGAGGGCGATGAGCTCGTACAGCGCGCTGTACCCACTCGATGTGACGGTCGGTTCGAGAATGTACTCCCAGGACACGACGCCGGCAATGGCCATGACGATGAGCGCGTCGATGATCCAGCGCCGGTCCTCCAGCCTCTCTTTCGGAAATACCAGGAGCGGGATCGCCGCAATGAAGGCGATATAGCCTGCGTAGTACGCGATGTCCGCGTAGCCGGGGAACGGCGTCTCAGTGTCGAGCACGAGGTCATAGTAGGAGTACGTCCACTCCCCGATCTCCCAGGTGAGGAGGAGGAAGGCCAGGCACAGCCAGCCCAGCCGCTCCCGACCCCGGCTCCTCCGAATGGGGAAGATCGCCAGGCCAAGGGCGGCCATGGGCGGCACATTGTAGAGGACGTTGCTGTGGATACCGAGATAGAGCTCGCTAGGAATGACGATGAGCGCAACCGTGTAGAAGACGAGGAACAGGCAGCCGGCCGCTACGACAAGGCGCAGCAGCCTGGCCTGGCCCCTGGCCAGATCGGCGACAGCAGCGAACGGCGGGTAGTTCTTGTCAAGCACGCCGGATATCCGAGTTTCGACCTCCCAGCCCGCGAATCGAAGCTGGAGCTGAACAGAAAGCTCGCTCCTCATGAAGTATCGACCAGCACACTTGCGAACCTGAGAGCTACCAGACCGGGCGCACCGGCGCGGCTCTGCGCCGCCGCTCTGGCCAGTGCGGTAGCGACACGTGACCAATGGCCCCCGCAGTATGGCCGTTCGGCCCTAGTCCCTCCCGACCGCTTCCAGGAGAATTAGGCACAGATTTACGCTTGGGAGTGCTTATGCAAGCGAAGAAGCTGGACGCTACGACGGAGGAACTCCTCAATCCGAGCTCGCGCCACTGGGCCAAGGTGGCGCCCGACGTGATCTCCCTGGAAGGGACGCCCGTGCAGCTCCAGCCCTCGCGCTACATCCGGGCCAAGTGGAGCGACAGGCCCACCGGCACGGTACGGGCGCTGACGGTGCGGCCCGCCCACAACGGCCGCCAGCTCTTCTTCCACCTGGAGTGGAGAGACGAGACGCCTAACCGCACCCACTCGGGCCCCAGCTTCCCCGACGCCGCCGGCATCCTCTTCCCCGTCAACGGCGACGCGCCCCTCCAGACCATGGGCTCGCCCAAAGCACCCGTCAGCGCCTGGTACTGGCGCGCCGACGACGAGGCCCCTCACCACATCGTTGCTACCGGCTTGGGGACGGTCACGGAGACGCCGGGCGGGCGACTGCTCGCTCGGAGCTCCTGGGACAACGGCGTGTGGCGGGTGGTGGTCGGTCGGTCGCTGCGCTCACCACAGAGCGCGGGGACGGTTGGCTTCCGCCCCGGCCGGCCGATGAAGGTGGCCTTCGCCGTGTGGGAGGGGAGCCAGGGAGAGCGGGGCGGCATCAAGGCCTTCTCCAACGGCTGGCACTCCCTTATGCTAGAGCAGTAGCCGCCGAGGAGCGGTACCCATGGCTGCTTCTGCTCCCAGCCCGGTCCAGTTCGAATATCTCTTTCCCCCCCTGGCCGTCGGCTCCTGCCAGGTGCGGAACCGCATCCTGAGCACGGCCCACTTCACCGGCTTCGCCAAGGACGGCAAGCCCTCAGACCGCCACCGACAGTACTGGGGGGCGAAGGCGAAGGGCGGCATCGGCCTCATCATCACCGAGGTGCAGCCGGTGCACCCGAGCGCCGGTCGCGGCGACGGCATGATCCGGCTCTACGAGGAGGGCTGCGTCGAGGCGTTCAAGCCGGTCGTGGAGGAGGTGCACCGGCACGGGGCGCGCATCTTCGCCCAGATCTGGCAGCCCGGCAGCAACAGCAGCAGCCGGGCGCTGGGCTACCCCGTCTGGGCGCCCTCCCCCCTCGCCTCCCCCTTCTACGGCGAGATCCCCCACGAGATGACTGTCGGCGAGATCCGGGAGGTGGTCGAGGGCTTCGCCACGGCCGCCGAGCGGATGAAGCGCGCCGGACTGGACGGCGTGGAGATCCACGGCGCGCACGGCTACCTCATCGAGCAGTTCATGTCGCCCTCCTCCAACCAGCGCACGGACGACTACGGCGGGAGCGAGGAGAACCGCCTCCGCTTCGCCCACGAGGTGATCGACGCGGTGCGGGAGGCCGTGGGGCCGGAGTACACCGCCGGCATGCGCATCAGCGCCGATGAGTTTGACCCCAACGGGCTGACGCTCCAGGACATGCAGCGCATGACGCAGGCGCTGACGGCGTCGGGCAAGCTGGACTTCATCAACGTGAGCTTCTACGGCGCCGGCGGCGCCGTCATCGCGCCCATGTACATTCCGCCCGGCTCCTTCGTCTACCTGGCGGCCGGCATCAAGGAGGCGGTGGACGTCCCCGTCTTCTGCATCGGCCGCATCAACGACCCGGTGATGGCCGAGCGCATCCTGGCCAACCACCAGGCGGACATGGTGGGCATGACCCGCGCCAACATCTGCGACCCGGAGCTGTCGAACAAGGCTCGGGAAGGCCGTCTGGACGAGATCCGCTACTGCATCGCCTGCAACGAGGCGTGCTGGGGCCGGGTGGGCTTTAACACCGGCATCAGTTGCGCCCTGAACCCCACGCCGGGTCGCGAGGAGGAGCTGGCCCTCGCCCCCGCCCCGCAGCCCAAGCGAGTGGTGGTGGTGGGCGGCGGCATCGCCGGCATGGAGGCGGCGCGGGCGGCCGCCGTCCGCGGCCATAAGGTCAGCCTCTACGAGCGCGATACCGTGCTGGGCGGCCAGCTCCTTATCGCGGCCAAGGCGCCGGGCCGCCAGGACATGGCCGAGCCGGTGCGCTACTATCAGCGCCAGTTCGAGAAGCTGGGCGTCGAGGTGCACCTCAGCTGCGAGGTAGACCTGGACTTCATCCGGCAGGCCTCGCCCGACGCCGTCATCGTCGCCACCGGCGGCCGGGCGGGCGATCCCCCCTTCCCCAACGAGAGCGGCTGCGTGGTGCAGGCCCGAGACGTCCTCATGGGACGCTGCGAGGTGGGCGAACGGGTAGTGCTCCTCGCCGCCGACCAGGGGATGGAGGGCCTGAGCACCGCCGACTTCCTGGCCGAGCGCGGGAAGCAGGTGGAGGTGCTGGTGCCCCAGGGCGCCGCCGGAGCGGAGGTCGAGCAGATCACGCACATGATGACCCTGGCGCGCCTCTACGGCAAGGGCGTGACCATCTCCACCCTGACCGGGATACGGGCCGTCGAAGGCAACACCGTCATCACCTTCAACCCGCTGTCCGGCCGGGAGCGCCGCATCGAAGGGGTCGATACCGTGGTCGTGGCCATGGGGAGCCGGGCACGGGATGAGCTGTGGCGGGCGCTCCAGGACAGCGGCATCGAGGTCCACGGGGCGGGGCAATGCCTCTCGCCTCGCAAGCTCTACTACTGTACGCTGGACGGCCTGCGGGCGGGGCGGGCGGTCTAACGGAAGGGAGCAGGCTGACATGGAACTCCAGCGGGTGTTGGGCAACCGACGCACCATCCGCTTCTACCTCCCGCACCGGCCGGTAGAGCGCAGCAAGGTCCAGAAGATGCTGGAGGCGGCCCGCCGCGCCTCCTGCGTGGGCAACGTCAACTCGGCCAAGGCCGTCGTCATCTGGAAGGACCAGTCCTCCTCGGAGCTGATCAAGGCCATCACACCACCCCTGGGCTACCAGCAGATGCAGACCGCCCCCTGCTTCATCCTCTGGTACCACGACAAGGCCGCGTACGAGATCAACAAGTGGATCGGCAACCTGCTCGACCTGGTAGACCAGCGCCGCATCGGCGACGACCCGGAGCTGACGAAGCAGGTCATCGACCAGAACCTGCGCGCCGCCTTCTCGGCCACCTGGGAGCAGTCGGCGGTGGCGCCCCTCGCCTTCATGGACCTGGGCCAAGCGATAGCCCAGGCGACCATGATGGCCTGGGACCTGGGTCTGAGCACCTGCTGCATGAGCACCCCTCGCCTGGAGCAGATCGGCAAGCTCCTCAACCTGCCGGACACGGCGGTGCCCGTCTGCCTCATGTCCGTCGGCTACCCAGCCGAATCGTGGGAGGCGGGCGGCCAGACCCGCAAGGCCCCCTTCACCGACCTCTTCTCCGAAATGAAGTGCGGTACGCCTTTCGAGGAGGACCCGCAGGTAGTCGAGGAGCTGAAGCGGGACGGGCTGGTCCAGGAGCCGGCGCCCCTGCCCTGGCGCGACGACGAGCTGAAGTACGTGCGCCACGCCCTCAATCTAGAGGCGCGAGTCGTCGCTCCCCAGTTCCAGCAGCCCGCCCCGGCAGGCGGCCAGGAGGCTCCCGCCGAGGGGTCGTAGCGCTGTGGAGGCGCCGCCCGTCTGGGCCGTCCTTCCACCGTCGACCGCAGCAGACGCCCTATCGCAGCTGCTCACCAGCGCCCGACGCCTGGCCAAGCCGCCCGGAGCCTCCATCGAGGCAGTCATCTTCGGCGAGCCTCCTGACAGCCTTCGCTCCACGATAGCCGACTACGGCGCCAGGCGGGCCTACTGTGTCACCTGCGACCATGGAGTGCCCTCATCGTCCGCCGCGGCGGCTGCTCTCGCCGGCCTCGCCCGCGACCACGCACCTCGGGCGCTGCTGCTGCCGGACCTGCCCCAGGGCCGCGAGCTGGCCGCTCGCGTCGCCGCCCGCCTGGGTGCCGGGCTGGCCACCGGCTGCCGATGGGCGGAGACGTGCGAAGAAGGCATCCGGGTCGTGCGCGCCGCCTACGAGGGCCGGGCCTCCTGCACGCTCCTCATCGTTTCGGAACCTGCCGTCCTGACGCTGGAGCTGAGCTCCGCCACCGCACCGCCGCCGGGGCAGCCCGCCGACTGTGAGCTCCTGCGCGTGTCCTCGCCGAAGCCCGCGCCCGCAGGACCGGAGGTACTCGAGGTGCGGCCCGTCGATCCTTTCGAGATGGAGCTGGAGGAGGCGACGGTGATCGTGGCGGGTGGCGCCGGCGTGGGCGGCCCGGACGGCTTCGCGCTGCTGGGCGAGCTGGCGCGGCGGCTCGGCGGCGCCGTAGCCGCCTCCCGGGTAGCCGTGGACGCCGGCTGGGTGCCCTACCACCGCCAGGTCGGCCAGTCGGGCCGGGTGGTGGCGCCGCGGCTGTACATCGCCTGCGGCATCTCCGGAGCCGTGCACCACCTGACGGGCATCCGCGACGCCGAGACGGTGGTCGCCATCAACACCGACTCCTACGCGCCCATCATGGGCCGCGCTGGCCTGGCGCTGGTGGGCGACGTGCGGGAGGTGGTGGCCGCCCTCATCGACCGGCTGGACGAAGAGAACGCAACACTGGGGAGCCCATGATGGCGCTCCACATCGTCGTCTGCGTGGCCGCGGCGCTCCCTCGCGAGAGCCCACCGCCCTTCGAGACGCACCACGCGTCCGAGACGGCCCGCGCCCTCAACCGCGCCGACGAGCACGCCATTGAGGAGGCGCTGCGCCTGCGCGACGCCGAGCCGGCCGCCCGCATCACCGCCCTCGCCGTCGGCCCGCCTGACGTGGATACGGCCTTGCGCTCCTGCTTCATCGCGGGCGTCGACGACGCGGTCCGCGCCTGGGACGACTTGCTCACGGGAGCCGACACCTTGGCGACAGCGCGGGCGCTCGCCGCCGCCGTCCGCCGGCTGGGCGCCGACCTCGCCCTCTGCGGGGTCCGCGCCGGCGACGGCGATACCGGCGTGACGCCGATCCAGCTCAGCGAGCTGCTGGGCTGGCCGCTGGTGCTGGAGGCCGGGGGCCTGGAGATCCGAGACGGTCTGCTCTACGCGGAGCGCCGCGAGAGCGCCGCCCGGCGCGCCCTGGTGCGCTGCCCGCTTCCGGCGGTCGCCACCATCGCCC
>MGOB01000048.1:41268-44632 GCA_001796995.1 Chloroflexi bacterium RBG_16_68_14
CCTGCGGGCATCGGCTATGCCTATCGAAACCTGGGGACGGGACGATCTGGGGCTACCGGTGGAAGAAGCCCGACTGCACATCGAGGGCATCGGCCCACCCAAGCCGAAGGCGAGCGGGCAGGCCGCCGTGGATAGCGGGCTCTCGGCCGAGGAGCGCTGGCAGGCAGTCATCGGCGGGGGCGTCCTGCCGCACGGGCGTCAAGAGGAGAAGATCGCCCGCGACTCGCCGCAGCTACAGGCAGAGCGGTTCCTGCGCCTGCTCCGAGAGCTAGACTTGCGCTAGACTCTGGCGCCGTTCAGCTTCACCACGTCCACCCGCACCGCCCGGTCCACCGGCACCGGCTGCCACTGGATGGGCCAGTAGCGCAGGTGGCCGTAGCCCCCCGCTAAGTGTAGCCACTTCACCATCCCCGGCTCCAGGTCCATCGGCCCCCGCCAGCCCCGGAACTGGTAGGGGTCCCAGCCGTTGTAGCAGATCACCTGCCCCGGCCGGCACGAGGGCGACAGCTTCACCGGCACCAGGAACTCCCCCACGTCGTTAAAGACCCGCACCTCCTCATCGTCCTCGATACCCCGCGCCTGGGCGTCCTGGGGGCTCATCACCAGGTGCGGCCGCCCCCGGTGCGTCTGCAGCATCATCCTGTTCGTGATGTTCATGGAGTGGATGCTCCAGCGGTTGTGGCCGGAGGTGAGGACGAAGGGGTAGTCGCCCCCCATCTTGGGGTTCTCCTTGTGGGCGGGCAGCTCCTCGCCCGCCTCCAGGAACCAGGGATGGTCGATGTAGAACTGGGCCCGCCGGGTGAGGGTGGGGTAGGGCAGCCTCTTCTCCGTGTGCCAGGTGAGCGACGTGTAGGGCTTGCCGGGCTCCACGTCCGTCGCCTGGTTCAGGCGGTAGACGTTCTGACTCACGCTGGTGAAGGTGGCGTGCCCCTTCTTCCGCATCGTCTTCAGGCTCTCGCCCTTAGCCATCATGCCGGCGGCGACCGTGTCCCGCACCCACTCGTCGATGAGCTGGTCCACGTCCTCGATGCCCAGCGTCATCGCGTAGTAGAGGTTGTCGAGCCGGCGCGTCCGGCCGACGCTGTCGGTGTACTCGACGAACTCCCGAGCCTTCGCCCGCTCCTCGATCTTCTTGGCCAGCAGGCGGAAGATGTCCCACTCGCTCAGCGACTCTCCCTCCGGTTTGGTGGCGTTGTCGGAGTACTTGAGCTGGAGCAGGGCGGGGCTGGCCATGTGGAAGTTGGGCTTCTCGTAGTGCTGGGAGGCGGGCAGGACGTAGTCCGAGTACCTGCCGGTGGTGCTCATCCGCCAGTCGATGCTGACGATGCAGCGCAGCTTGGGCCAGAGGTGGCGCAGCAGATGGGTGCGGCCACCTCGCTGACGGCGCAGCATGTTGCCCCCCACCTCAAAGAGCACCCGCGGCGGCTTATCGGCGTCGGGCTTGATGACGCCCTCCCACCAGCCGCTCTGGACGGCCTCCTGCAGGTATTCGTCGAAGGAGCGCTTCATGGCGGGGTCGTTCCACTCGCGGTTGTTCCAGCGCTCGCGGTAGCCGCAGTGGTAGTACCAGAAGAAGGCGGGCGGGACCATGCCAACCACACCGGCGCGGGCAGCGTTGACGATGCCGTCGATGGCGGCGATCTCTTGGGTATCGTCGCCGACCTGCGCTGCCGCCATCCGCTCCATCCCTGCCCGCATCTCCAGGATGCGGCGCGTCTCGGCCAGGCCTGGACGTTGCTTCAGACCGAAGAGGTTCTGCCCCTCAAGCCCGGCCCCGGGCGTCCAACTACCGATGCCGGAACCGAGCCGCCCCCAGTTGGACGTGAGCCCCATCAGGAGGAGCATCGCCCGCTGCACCAGGTCGCCGTGGTAATACTTGCAGAGGTTCATCCCCATGGCGATGGAGGTGGGCTTGCTGGCCACCTTGCGGGCGACGGATTGGATGACATCCGGGTGCACCCCGCAGACCTCCGACGCCTGCTCCGGCGTGTACTCCCGGTTCAGCTTCTCCCGCAGCAGCGCGAAGACGGGCGCCACCACCACCCGCGAGCCGTCCTTTAGCCGCACCTGGTGCTCCCCCTCCAGGGCCGGCTTCACCTTCCCCCAGCGCAGGGTCGCCTTGGGCGCAGGGGCGAGGCGCTTCTTCACTGTGTCCCAGGCGTAGAACTGCTCCTCAGAGCCGTCTTCCTTCAGGTCGGCCTCACGGAGGAAGCGGCGGGTGTCGCGCTGGACGAGGAGGGGCAGGTCCGTCTGCTCCTTGACGAACTGCTCGTTGTAGATCTTCTCCTCGATAATAGTCTGACACATCGCCAGGGCGAGGGCGGCGTCGGTGCCGGCGCCGACGGGGAAGTAGTAGTCGGCGTGGATGTGAGAGGGGCTGCAGTCCGGGGCGAAGTGGATCACCTCGCAGCCCTGGTAGCGGCCTTCGGGCGTCGCGTGATAGTTGGGGATGGTGGTGTAGACCGGGTTGCTGTGCCAGATGAGGCGCAGCTTCGTGTACGATTGGGACCCCGCGCCGCTCACCGGGTTGAACTTACCCCAGGTGATGTAGTGGCCCGGCTGGAAGTCGTTGATGACGGCGTTGACGTCGGTGGCGACGCCGCCCAGCAGCCCCACCAGCAGACGCTGGGTGGGCCACATGGCCATGGTGCCGCCTTCCGCCGGCGTCATCTCGTGGACGATGGTCTCCGGGCCCGCCTCCTCGATAGCGTCCAGGATGTGGTCGGCAATGTCGGCCAGGGCTTCGTCCCAGGAAACGCGCTCCCATTTCCCCTCGCCCCGCTCGCCCTTGCGGCGCAGGGGGTAGAGGACGCGCTCCTCGCCGTAGAGGGTGCGGCTCCAGGCGGCGCCCTTCTGGCAGCCCATCGGGTTGCCGTCGGGCACGCCCTCGAAGGGCGCCGGCTGGTTGCCGGCCACCTCCTCGAAGGCGACCTTGCCGTCCTTGACGAAGACGTGATAGACGCAGCTCCCCGGGTAGCAGTCGACGCAGTGGGTGCCCCAGGCGACGCTGTCCCAGCTCCACTGCTGGCGGTAGGTGTCGGCGCCGTTCCGCGCTCCCCTGCGCGTGCGCCGGATGGACGGTCGAGGCGCTCGTGGTGCCATGCTAGCGCCTCCTCGCGGCGGCAGGCTTGGCGGCGGCGGGGTCGCCGGTGAACGGGCCGAAAAGCTCGTTCCAGTGATAGACCGTGAGCATGTCCATAAGCTCGGACTTGCCGCCGGCGCGGGTCCTGGCCATCTCCGCCTTGAGCGTCCCCAGCGCCTGGCCCACCTTGGGGCCGAAGAGCCGTTCCAGGTACTCGGTGGGGATGCGCGGGTGCTCCTCGTCGGGTGAGCCGTCCTGGTTCAGGCGGGCGGGCGAGAGGGG
>MGOB01000048.1:44662-52625 GCA_001796995.1 Chloroflexi bacterium RBG_16_68_14
GTACTCCGCGTGGAGGGGCAGGGCCCCCTGCCAGTCGTGCACCAGCTTGTAGATAGGGCCCCGCTTGTCGTCCAGGAAGCCGACGAAGACCAGCCGGCCGGGGCACTGGCGGGCGCAGGCCGGCGCCACCCCCAGCTCGAGCCGGGGGAAGCAGAGGATGCAGTGCTGGCTGATGCGGCGGGTGTAGTTGAAGAAGATCTTCTTGTAAGGACAGGCCTCGGCGCAGAACTGGTAGCCGCGGCAGCGGTCTTCGTCCCGCAGCACCAGGCCGTCCTCCTCTCGCTTGAACATGGCCCCGCGCGGGCAGGCCTCCACACAGGTGGGATGAGTACAGTGGTTGCAGAGACGGGGCAGGTAGAAGAAGTAGCTGTTGGGCCACTCGCCGCCGCCCTGGTCCTCGTCCCAGTTGGGGCCCCAGGTCGGCGGCTCGCCCACGGGCTCGAGGTGCACCGAGGTGCCCTTGCCGCCGTAGTACACGTCCTGATAGTTGAAGTCCCAGCCGCCGCCGAACTCCTCGCGGGTGGGGAGGGCGCCCGGGTGGGGCACGCCCTCTCGGTAGCCGCCGCCCATCTGCTCCCAGTCCCTGGGATAGCCGCGTCCGGGCATCGTGTTGACGCTGCACCACCACATGTAGTCGGTGCCGTCCCGGCGGTCGTCGTCCCGCGTCCAGAGCATCTTGCAGGCGACGGAGCACGTCTGGCACCCCATGCACTTGTTGAGATCAAAGACCATGGCGATCTGGCGGCTTCGCTTGGCGGAGCGGGCTCTGGGCGACATGCTGCTCTCCTTCCAGGACTCGATACGGTACGAAGCATGAGTATCATAGCATGGCCCCACCGGAATAGGGCCGAAGCGGGCCTTCCGGCCGTGCCAAAGGTCACATCTTTGGTGTAAGCTCGATAGCGGGAAGCCGAGCTGCGGGCTACGGGCCGCACGGCCTTTGAGAAAGGGCCAAACGCCTCTTGTGACGCGGCAGTGGCTCGCCCAAACTCGAAGCAACTGTAGCTTGCGGTCTCGAACTGAACGGAGCGCCTATGGCCATTCAGCAGAAGGATCGTGCCCGACCGGCAGTGCCCCTGAATGAACGCCTCTTCCGCCTGGACGAGGCGGAGGGAGGTATTCCTGTGCTCCTGGGCTGGCGCTGTCCGGACTGCGGCCACCACTTCTTCCCGCACCGAACCATCTGCCCCGGCTGCGGCCACATCGGTCTGGAAGAGGTAGACTTGAGCCGGAGAGGCAAGGTCTGGACCTACACCATCGCCCACCAGGTGCCACCCGGGGCGATCGTGGAGGCGCCCTACGTCATCGCTCGGATCGAGCTGCCGGAGGCGGTGCTGGTGAGCAGCCTGATCACCGACTGCGCGCCGGAGGAGGTGCGCGTGGGTATGGAGGTGGAGATCACGCCGGTGAAGGTGCGGGAGGACGAGGAGGGGCGCGACGTCCTGGCCTTCGCCTTCCGGCCCGTAAAGAAGCCTGCGAAGGAGACCAAGTCATGAAGAACGGACGGGTAGCCGTGGTCGGGGTGGGCCTCCACCCGTTCGGGCGATTCCCGGACAAGGCGGTGGAGGACCTGGGCCGGGAGGCCGCCCTGGAGGCGCTGCGAGACGCCGGACTCTCCTACAAGGACGTGGAGGCCGGCTTCCTCGGCCGGGTGACGCAGCTAGGCATCGGCGTCGGCCAGCGCGTCTTCGGCGAGCTGGGCCTCACCGGCATCCCGGTGACCAACGTCGAGCTCGCCTGCGCCAGCTCCTCCCGCGCCGTGATGCACGCCGCCGACCTCATCCGGTCGGGAGCGGTGGAGGTGGCGATGGTCATCGGCGTGGAGAAGATGGAGCGCGGCATGCTCCAGCCGGGTGGGGAGCGGAGCTACCAGGCGCTCCTGGGCCTCACCATCCTCCCGGGCGCCTACGCCATGATGGCCCGCCGGCACATGCATCTCTACGGCACCAAGCCAGAGCACTTCGCCAAGGTCAGCGTCAAGTCCCACAAGAACGCCGTCCACAATCCGTACGCGCAATACCGGACCGAGCTGACGCTGGAGGAGGTGCTGAACTCCCGCATGATCGCCGACCCCATCACCCTCTACCAGTGCTGTCCCACCTCGGACGGCGCCTCGGCGGTGGTGCTGGCGTCGGAGCGGCGGGCCCGCCAGCTTTCGAATCAGCCGGTGTACCTCACGGCCTGGGCGGGAGGCACGCCCATCTTCGACCCCGACGAGCCCGGCCTGAGCGAAGGGCCGACGGCGCTCCTGGCCCGCAAGGTCTACCAGGCCGCCAGCATTAGCCCCCAGGACGTAGGCGTCTGCCAGGTGCACGACGCCTTCTCTCCAGGCGAGATCTTCACCATCGAAGAGCTGGGCTTCGTCAAGCCCGGCGAAGGCGGCCCCTTCGTCTGGGAAGGCGGCACCGAGATCACCGGTCGCCTCCCGGTGAACACGGACGGCGGCCTGCTGAGCCGCGGCCACCCCATGGGGGCCACTGGCGGCGCCATGATCACCGAAATCGTGCGCCAGCTGCGCGGCCAGGCCGGGCCGCGCCAAGTGGCGGACCCGAAGGTAGGGCTCGTGCAGAACGCCGGCATCGGTGGCGTGAACGTGCTGGCGTTCCAAGTCTAGACCTGGCTTTCGAGGACGGTGACGTACGGCGTGGAGGAGCTAGCGCTGCAAGAGATCGACGAGCTGGAGGCGAACGTCGCACAGTTCCGCTCCGGCGAGCTTTCGCTCGAGGAGTTCCGCCCGCGCCGGACGCTCTACGGCGTCTACGGGCAGCGCCAGCGCGAACGATACATGGTGCGCGTGCGGGTCCCCCAGGGACGGCTCACGCCCGAGCAGCTTCTCACCCTGGCCGACATCGCCGAGAGCTTCTCCCGAGGCTTCGCCCACGTCACGACGCGCCAGGACATCGAGTACCACTTTGTCCTCCTGGAGCACATGCCGGCGCTCCTGCGGCAGCTGGCGGCTGTCGACCTCACCACACGCGAGGCGGGCGGCAACATCGTCCGCAACGTCACCTGCGATCCCCTGTCCGGCGTCTGCGGCGACGCGGTCTTTGACGTCACCCCCCACGCCGATGCGCTCGCCGGCCATTTCCTCCGCAACCCGGTGTCGCAGGAGCTGCCCCGCAAGATCAAGATCGCCCTCTCGGGATGCCCCTGCGACCATGCCCTGACCTGGGTGCACGATATCGGCGCGCAGGCGGCCGTCTCCGGTGACCGACGTGGGTTCCGCCTTCTCGTGGGAGGAGGGCTGGGCGCCCTGCCCCGCGGCGCTGACGTACTGGAGGAGTTCGTTCCGGAAGAAGAGCTGGTGCCGCTGTGCGAAGCGATCGTCCGGGCGTTCCAGCGCACGGGTGACCGCAAGCGTCGCCAGCGGGCGCGGCTGAAGTTCGTCCTTGCGCGGCTGGGCCTGGAGACCTTCCGCAAGCTGGTTCACGAAGAGCGCCGGCAGGTGCCGGCGGCGCCCGACCTTCTTGATACGCGGGCCGAACTAGAAGAGCCTGCGCCCCTCCGGACAGGCGAGCCAGCGCCGGCGGAGCGGACTCCTGAGTACCATCGCTGGCGACAGGTCTGCGTACTCCCCCAGAAGCAGGCCGGATTCGCGGTAGCAGCGGTGGCGCTGCCGGCGGGCAAGATCACTGCGGGCCAGTTGCGCGCCCTGGCCGATATCGCCCGCGAGTTTGCCCTGCGACCGCGCACGACTATCTACCAGAACATCGTGCTCCGCTGGGCGCGGGAGGAGCACCTGCCCGCTCTCCATGCCGCGCTGGCACGCCATAACCTGGCGCAGCCCACAGCAGAAACGCTCCTCGACCCGGTGGCCTGTCCCGGGGCGGAGACCTGCGCCTCCGCCATCACCAACGGCAAGGCGCTGGCTCGCGCCCTGATCAGTCAGCTCGAGGAGAGCGAGTATCTGGAGGACGAGGCGGCCCGACGGATCCAGGTGAAGATCAGCGCCTGCCCCAACGCGTGCGGCCAGCACCCCGTAGCCGACATTGGCCTCTACGGCGGCGCGCTGCACGCGGATGGCCGTCTCCTGCCCATGTACCACCTGCTGGTCAACAGCAACGGATTTGGCCAGTTGCTCGCCCGGCTTCCGGCTCGCCGTGCGCCCCAGGCCGTGCGCGCCCTTGTGGAGGACTACCGGTCGCGGCGGCTCCCCGAGGAGCGCTTCCGGCCGTTCGCCCGGCGTGTCGGGCTTGGGGAACTCCGCGCCGTGATAGCCCCCTTACTGCCACCACCCGCCTTCGTCGAAGACCCGGAGGCGTACCTGGACTGGGAAGCGACGAAGCTCTTCAGCCTGGAGGAACGGGGAGAGGGCGAATGCGCCGTCTAGCCACGACAGGGAGGATGCCATGGTGACTGCTTCGAGACAGCGTTCAGCACAGAGACGCCGCGACCGCGCCTGGGAGGAGGCGTACCGGGACCGGTTGCGCTGGGACAAGGTGTACTGGGGCAGCCACTGCGTTGACTGCTACCCGGGAGGCTGCCCGATGCGCGTCTACGTTCGCGACGGCGAAATCGTGCGCGAGGAGCAGGCGGCCACCTTCCAGACGATCGAGAAGGGCGTGCCCGACTACAACCCCATGGGGTGTCAGAAGGGCGTCGCCTGGAGCCAGACGCTGCACGGTCAGGACCGCCTGCTCCACCCGCTTCGCCGCGCCGGCGAACGAGGCGAAGGGAAATGGGACGAGATCTCCTGGGACGAAGCGCTCACCGAGGTGGCCGACAGCTTCCTCGACGCTATCGAGAAGGCGGGCCCGGAATCCATCATCAGGCTCTCCGGTGCCGAAGCCGGGACGTGGACGAGCGCGGGCTTCGGGCGTGTGATGGGGATGCTCGGTAGCCTGTCGACGGACGTCAACGCAGAGATCAATGACTTCAGCCCCGGCATCTACATCACCTTTGGCAAGTTCAACATATGCAGCAGCCTGGACGACGAGTTTCACGCCGAGCTGGTCCTCTTCTTCCAGGCTAACCACATGTATACTGTCATCGCGACCGCGCACTACACGGCCGAGGCCCGATACCAGGGCACGGAGATCGTGCTGTTCGCCCCCGACTGCAGCCCTTCCCACATCCACGCCGACTACTACTATCCCGTCCGCATGGGAAGCGACGCGGCGTGGGCATTGGGCGCCTCGCAGGTGATCATCGACGAGGGACTCTACAAGGAGCAGTTCGTCAAGGAGCAGACCGACCTGCCGCTGCTAGTCCGGCTCGACAGCGGGCGCTTCCTGCGCAAGTCCGACCTCGAAGAGGACGGCTCAGACGACCAGTTCTACGCTTGGGACTCGGCGACGGACAGCCTCGCGGCCGCATCAAAGACCACGCTCCGCTGGGGGAAGGTAAAGCCCGCCCTCGAAGGGCGGCACCGCGTGCGGCTGAAGGACGGCTCGCGGGTGACGGTAGCGCCCGCCTTCGAGCTGCTTCGACAGCACCTGAATCGCAACTATACACCGGAGAAGGCGTCGAAGATCTGCGGCGTCAACCCAGACCAGATCCGTTCGTTGGGTCGCAAAGTGGCCAGCAAGCGAACACTGGTCTGGGCGGGTGGTACCTCGCTCAAGTACTACCACGGCGACCTGATGGTGCGGTCGGTCACCTTGATGCTCGGGCTGACCGGGAACTGGGGCCGGAAGGGCACCGGGATCACCTGCTGGTCAGTCGGCTTCTTCGACGGCCCTGGCATCACGGGACAAAAGGCCCGGCCCGGCAGGCGCGCCGCGCGGGATCTCCTTCGTCGCCGCGCGGAGATCGTCAACGAGGTCAAGGCGCTGGACGAAACCTGGACCGACGAGATGGCTGGCATCGAGATGGCCCACCGGGCAGCATCGATGGGCGCCATACCCATGATCCCGCCCGCCTTCTTTTGGTACTACCACTGCGGCTACCGCGAGCGCTGGAACAACCGCGAGTGGGGCGACCCCACCATGAAGCGTTCGTTCGACGAGTACTTTGCAGAGGCACTCGCCAACGGCTGGTGGGAAGGTGTGGTGCGGCCCGGTCCCGACACGCCGCCGCGCGTGCTCCTTCAGGCTGGGGGGAACACGCTGCGGCGGGTGCGCGGGGGCGGCACGCAACTGCTGCGTAACCTGTGGCCGAAGCTCGACAAGATCATCACGCTGGACTGGCGCATGAGCACCACCGCGCGCTGGTCGGACATCGTCCTGCCCGTCGCGAACGAGTACGAGGCGCCCAATTTCCACCTCTCGACGCCGCACATGTTGCTGCTCATCCATTCGGAGCAAGTGGCGAAGCCACCGGCGGAAGCCAAGACCGAGTGGGAGGTCGGCGTCCTTCTGGCGAAGAAGCTGGAGCAGCGGGCGAAGAAACGCGGACTCAAGGAGTTCACCGACGCTCAGGGCAACACTCGCAGCCTGCAGGGCATGTGCGACAGGCTCACGATGAACGGCGCCTTCACTACGGAGGAGAGCATAGCGGCAGAGATGGTGCGCGACGGTACGCTGACGGACTCTTTGCCGGATGACATGTCGCTGGCCAAGCTGAAGAAGCAGGGATACCAGCGCTTCATAGGCCTGGGCCTCTCGGTGCTCGACCTGAACCAGGCGAGCGACATCAAGCCGGACGAGACGTTCGCCCACTCCACGTGGAACACGCAGAAGAAGATGCCGTACCCGACGCTCACCCGCCGCGCTCAGTTCTACATCGACCATCCCTGGTTCCTGGAGGCCGGCGAGGAGCTGCCCGCCCACAAGGAGAACCCCAAGATGGGCGGCGACTACCCGCTGGGGCTCACCTCCGGCCACAACCGCTGGAGCATCCACTCCATGAACATCACGAACCGGATGATGCTGCAGACGCACCGGGGCCAGCCCCACCTGGTAATGAGCCCCCAGGACGCCCAGGCGCGAGGTATCGAGGACAATGAGGAGGTCCGGGTTTACAACGACGTGAGCGACTTCCTGGTGCCGGTGAAGCTCTCGCCGTCGGTGCGGCCGGGACAGGTGATCTGCTACAACGGCTGGGACCCCTACCAGTTCCGGGGCTGGCGGGGGCCGATGGACCTGGAGCCGGGGATGGTGAAGTGGCTACACTTAGCGGGGGGTTACGGCCACCTGCGCTACTGGCCCATCCAGTGGCAGCCGACGCCAGTGGACCGGGCGGTGCGGGTGGACGTGGAGAAGCTGGACGGCACCAGAGGTGCGACCTCATCGTAAGGGAGGAACTGTATGTTTTCACCGCCGCTAATTGTGCCCAAGGAGTTGCTGGAGACGAAGAAGTCCAAGGGAGCTTCGCGGAAGAAGGCTTCCAGCACGGCGAAGCGTCGCACGGCGCGCTCCTCGGCCAAGAGCGCCCGCGCGCGCTCGCGATAGCGCCCCAGCACCCGCCCCGCCGACTCAGGGACCGATGCGCCTGCTTCGACAAGTAGGGCTCGTTTTCATTTGCATCTTTCTCGCCACCGTGCGCCTCCCTTCGCCGACGGCGGGGATGTCCCTTCCCGTCCCTCCGTCAGCCATCCAGGGAGCGACTCAGGGCCAGCACAGCGATCTCTCCGTGCAGCCCGTTCCGCTGGAGACGATCCGGGCCGCCGCACCCCAACAGGGGGACCTGGTCATCGTCCGGCAGCGCAACAAGTTCTTCGACCCGCCCGTCGTCGTCATCCACGAGGGCGCCACAGTGGTGTGGGTCAATGAGACGAAGGGCGGCTGGCACGACGTCCAGAGCTACGAGGGCGAGTTCTCCTCCGGCGTGATGGTGTGGGGCGACGTCTTTTCCCACACCTTCGAGCAGGCGGGCGTCTACGGCTTCTACTGCACCCCCCACGTCATCGACGGCATGCAGGGGGCGGTGGTGGTCCTCCCCGAGGGGACACCGTTGCCCGATCCGCTACCCGCGCCTCCCGCGCCGTCCCCCGCGCCGAGTTCCTCCTCCCCCTCTTCCCAGCCGCCGCCCCTGAGCGGGCCCGACACCATCGATACGGTGGCTGGGGGCGGAGGCAGCGGCG
>MGOB01000048.1:52697-52991 GCA_001796995.1 Chloroflexi bacterium RBG_16_68_14
CGCCGACACGGAGAACTGCCTGGTACGGCGGGTGGAGCCCACGGGCGTCACCGTCAGCATCCTCGGACACGAATCGTGCGGCCAGAGCATGGGCGGGGACGCGGACCTGGGGCCATGGTTACATACCAACCACCCTCGAGGCCTGGCCGTGGGCCCGGACGGCGCCCTCTACCTGGCCGACACCATCAACTGTCGCGTGCGCAGGGTGCAGGAAGGGGGAACGGTCTCCATCGTCGCCGGTAGCGGCTCGTGTCGCGCCGACGGCGACGGCGGCCCCGCCACCCAAGCGGGCCT
>MGOB01000049.1:0-14439 GCA_001796995.1 Chloroflexi bacterium RBG_16_68_14
CGTCGATGAGGCGCCGCACGCGCGAGCGGGTCAGCTCCGACAGGCGACGGGCGACGAAGAGGTCGAGCCGCTCGCCGGCCTGGTCGGCGACGAGCTCATGGACGTCGGTCACGGACGGTCGGGCTTCCGGCGGAGACGTTCCGCCTCCACCACCAGGAAGAACCAGAAGATGGTGACGACGCCGATGCTGATGGAGGCATCGGCGACGTTGAAGGCGGGCCAGAAGTCGAAGTTGATGAAGTCGGTCACCTCGCCGAAGCGCACGCGGTCGATGAGGTTGCCGGCGGCGCCGCCGAGCTGGAGGCCGAGCGCCACCCGCAGCAGGCCGTGCTCCAAAGGCGGATAGAGGTAGTACAGGACGATAGCGGCGACGCCGACCAGGGAGGTGATCACCAGGAAGCTGGTCTGCCCCTGGAGGATGCCAAAGGCAGCGCCGCTGTTGCTCACGTTGACGATGTGGAGCACCCAGTCCGCGTCCGGCCAGGCCTCGCCGGGGTCCAGCCGGGCCCGGATCACCACCTTGGTCGCCTGGTCGAGGAGGACGACGGCGGCAGCGATGAGGAAGAAGAAGGCGTCGTAGCGGGTACGGCCGGCCGCGGGCGCCTGGGCGGGGGCGGCCCGACGCTCCGGCTCGACCTGTCGGGGCCGCTCCGTCTCGGCGGCGGGTGTCTGTTGACTCACGAGGCCAGGATAGCACGGGGACGCGAAGCCGGAGCAGATGATCGACGAAGTAGGCCAGCGCGCGGCTAGAGCGGGGCCCCCTTCATCCCCATGAGCCCCTTGATGTACTGCACTTCTCCCAGGTGCTCTGCCGTGTGTCCGACGCAGAAAAACCAGAGCACCTCCGCCCGGCTGAGCTTGTCCAGCATCGGGTACACGCGCTCGAAGAAGGGGAGCGGCACCTCCGCCGCGCCTTCCTCTTCGCCCAGCCCGTCAGCGAACGACTGGATGGAGCGACGGACCGCCTCGGCGTACTCGAGCAGGTCATCCAGTCGCAGGCGGATGCGCGCGACCTGCTCGCGGGTCAGGCCCGTGCCGAAAGGCGGGTTGCCCGGCTCGGCGACGGGAAGCCTGTCCGCCCACCCCTCGGATGTGAAGACGCTCGGCCTGCCCATGAGGAGACCGTGCACGAGTTCGTCCTCGGAACGGTAGGCGTGCCAGAGGGCGAACATGATGTGGTTGGGATGATCCTCTGGCTGCCAGTGGAGCTGCTCCTCCGTCAGCTCCTGGCAGAGCAGTCGCGGATACCAGTGCCAGAACTCCAGGTTCTTGCGAAGCGCATCGCCCACGCGCATTGTGCCACCTCCTTGCCCAGCCCCTCCGCCTCTTCTCTTCTCTGTCACCCTTCGTCCGCGTGAGATGGACGAAGGGTCTGGCCCAAACCTGTAGGGACAGAGCTTCAGCTCTGTCCAGGGCCGAGCTAAAGCTCGGCCCCTACGGACCGTCGCTCACCGAAGTGTTCGCCAGCTTCTCCAGCGCCTTCACCAGCGCCTGCGTCCCCTCCTCGCCCAGCCCCTCCGCCTCCAGGGCGGCGAAGAGCTGGTGCACCAGCGCCGTGCCCGGCAGCGGCGTCGACCGCTGGTTCGCCAGCTCCAGCGCCAAGCGCAGGTCCTTCTGCTGGTGGGCCACCTTGAAGCCGGGCCGGAAGTCGCCGGAGAGGATGCGCGGCGCCAGGTTGTGCAGCGCCCAGGAGGCGCCGGCGCCGGAGCGCACCGCCTCCACCATGGTCGCCGGGTCGACGCCGGCCTTGGCGGCCAGCACCAGCGCCTCGCCCATGGCCAGGTTGTTCAGCGCCACCACCACCTGGTTGCACAGCTTCACGATCTGCCCGGCGCCCGTCGGGCCGCAGTAGACCAGGGTGCGGCCAAGCGCCTCCAGCAGCGGCCGGCAGCGCTCGAACGCCTCGCGCTTGCCGCCCGCCATGATGACCAGCGTGCCCTCGATGGCGCCCTGCTCGCCGCCGCTCACCGGCGCGTCCAGCAGCTCGACGCCGGCCTCGACGTAGCGGGCGGCGATGGCGCGGGTGACGGCGGGCGAGATGGTGGACATATCGATGTGCACCAGCCCCTCGTGGGCGCCCTCGATGATCCCCCGCTCACCCAGAGCGACCTGCTCGGTGTCGGCCGAGTCGCCGAGGATGGTGATGACCACGTCGGAGCGCTGGGCGACGGCGCGGGGCGAGCCGGCCTCCGCCGCGCCCGCCTCCACCAGCGCCTCGATGCCCGGGCGGCTGCGGTTCCAGACGACGAGGGGGTAGCCCGCCTTGAGCAGGTTCTTGGCCATGGGCCGGCCCATGATCCCCAGCCCGATGAAGCCGATGCGGTCTCGCTCCGTCCCCTCGCTCATGCTCGCACCTCGGCCACAGGATACGGTCGTAGTATAATCGACTGCGACCTGCAAGGAACGAGGGAGCGAGCGCACGCATGGCCATCGACCCGGGCATCTTCCGCGCCTACGACATCCGGGGCAAGGTAGGGACCAGCATCACCCCGGAGGTGGCCGGGGCGCTTGGCAAGGCCTTCGGCACCTACATGGCCGTGCACGAAGGCGGGACGGAGATCGCCGTCGGGCGGGACAACCGGAGCTCCGGGGAGGAGCTGCGGGACGTCCTGGTGCGCGGCCTCCTCTCCACCGGCTGCACTGTGTACGACATCGGGCTGAGCACGTCGCCGGCCCTCTACTTCGCCGTCGGTCACTGGGGGCTGACGGGCGGCATCAACGTCAGCGGCAGCCACAACCCGCCCGACGAGAACGGCTTCAAGCTGGTCGGGAAGGGGAACCGCCCCATCGCCGGGGACGAAATCCTCAAGGTCAAGGAGGTGATCGATGGCGGCTCCTTCCGCTCCGGCCAGGGGCGGGTAGAACGGCGGGAGATCAAGCCCGAGTACTTCGCCCGGCTGAAGGAGGTCACCCACCTGGCCCGGCCCTTCAGGGTCGCCGTCGATACCGGCAACGGGGTGGCCGGCCTCTTCGCCCCCGCCCTGCTGCGGGAGGTCGGCTGCCAGGTCATCGAGCTCCACACCGAGCTGGACAGCACCTTCCCCCACCACCTGCCGGACCCCCAGATGCCGGAGAACGTGGTCTGCCTTCAGGAGAAGGTGCGGGAGAGCGGCGCCGACCTGGGCCTCGCCTTCGACGGCGACGGCGATCGCCTGGGTGTCATCGACGAGCGCGGGGAGCGCCACGAGGCGGACTACATCCTGATGCTGCTGGCGCGCGGCCTGCTGGCGGAGCAGCCCGGCGCGAAGATCCTCTTCGACGTCAAGACGGCGCAGCCGGTGATCGACGACATCAAGGCGCACGGCGGCGAGCCCGAAATGTGGAAGACCGGCCACTCCCTCATCAAGCTGCGCATGCGGGAGGAGCAGGCGCCCCTGGCCGGCGAGGCTAGCGGCCACCTCTTCTACCGGGATAACTTCTACAGCGACGACGCCCTCTTCGCCGCCTGCAAGCTGCTCACCTTCCTCTCCCAGAGCGACCAGCCGTTCTCCGCCCACCTGAAGGGCATCCCCCGCTGGTACACCAGCCCCGAGATGCGCGTCCCCTGCCCCGACGACAGGAAATGGGACGTGGTGGAGGCAGTGGCCCGGGAGCTGCGCCAGCGCCGCCCTGCCCTGGAGATCGACGGCATCCGGGCCATCTTCCCCGACGGCTGGGCCCTGGTGCGCGCCTCCAACACCGGCCCCAACCTCACCCTGCGCTACGAGGCGAAGACCGAGGAGGGGCTGGAGGCGATCGAACGCGAGATGCGTGAGGTGCTGGGCAAGTACGTGGAGGTGCCGTAGCCCATGGCCAGCTCCCCCTTCGGTGGAGAGAGGACTCCCGTGCGACGCTCGCCGGCTTGCCGAACCCCCGTGCCCGTGCTATAGTGACGCTGACCCGAGCGCTTCTCTGAAAGAAGTGGGCTCCGCCCACTTCTTTGTTCAAGAGGCACCAATCCTTCGGCGCGTGAGGTGCAGAGAGCATGGTGAAGAACGAGTTCCTTGTCGCCATCACCCAGCTCGCCGCGGAGAAGAACCTGCCCAAGGAGGTGGTCTTCGAGGCGGTAGAGGCTGCGCTCGCTTCCGCCTACAAGAAGGACAACCTGGCCACCAGCAACGTCATCGTCAAGATCGACCCCGACACGGGCGTCACCCACATCTTCACCCGCCGGACCGTCGTCGAAGAGATGACGGACCCGGAGACGGAGATCACCCTCGCCGAGGCGCGCCAGATCAGGCCCGGCGCTCAACTGGGTGAAGGGATCGACACTGAGGTGGCGCCCCAGCATGCGGGCCGCATCGCCGCCCAGACAGCCAAGCAGGTGGTGCTGCAACGGCTGCGGGAGGCGGAGCGGGAGGTGGTGTTCGAGGAGTACTCCGGTCGGGAGGGCGACATCGTCTCCGGCGAGATGGTCCGCATGGAGGGCCGCAACGTCATCATCGACCTGGGGAAGGCGGAGGCGCTCCTCCCCCCTTCCGAGCAGGTCCGGAGCGAGCACTACCGCTCCGGCCAGCGCCTCAAGTTCTACGTGCTGGAGGTCTATAAGGCCGCCAAAGGGCCCCAGGTCATCGTCTCCCGCACCCACAAGAACCTGATCCGGCGGCTCTTCGAACTGGAAGTCCCCGAGATCTTCAAGGGCATCGTTGAGGTCAAGGCCATCGCCCGCGAGGGCGGACACCGGAGCAAAGTGGCCGTCTGGTCTAACCAGGAGGGCGTCGACCCGGTGGGTGCCTGTGTCGGGCTGCGCGGCACCCGCATCCAGAACGTGGTGAACGAGCTGAACGGGGAGCGCATCGATGTGGTGCTCTGGGATCCGGAGTCCGCTCGCTTTGTGGCGCACGCCCTCAGCCCCGCTCAGGTGGTGCAGGTGCGGGTGGACGAGGCGACCAACACCGCCGACGTGGTGGTGCCGGACCGGCAGCTCTCCCTGGCCATTGGCAAGGAAGGACAGAACGCCCGCCTGGCCGCCAAGCTCACTGGCTGGCGCATCGATATCAAGAGCCAGTCCGTCTACGAGGAGATCGTGGCGTCGCAGCCGCCGGTGGAAGCAGAGCCGGAGGAGGCGCCCGCCCAGCCGCTCCCGCCGGAACGCGAGGCGGCCATCGCCTTGCCGGAGGGGGAGCCAGAGCCGGAAGCCGTCCCCATCGCGGCCGAGGAGGCCGCCCCGGCCGTCGCCGCCACGGTCGAGCCACCCGCCCCCCAGATCCGCTTCGCCGAGGAGATCCTGGCGACCGAGCGGGGGGAGCAGGACAAGAAGGCGAAGGCAAAGAAGGCGGAGGGTGAGGAGGAGCCCGCCAAGCCCAAGAAGGCCAGGAAGCCCAAGCGTGTCGTCCTGGAAGAGGAAGAGGAAGAGGAGGCGTACGACTACGTCGGCGGCTAACGGAGAACGCTGTGAGCAACGCCAAGCATATCCCGCAACGCACCTGCGTCGGCTGCCGCGCCACCAGCGCCAAGCGCGCCTTCGTGCGCATCGTCCACACGCCGGAAGGGACGGTGGAGATCGACCCCACCGGCAGGCGGAATGGACGGGGCGCGTACCTGTGCGCCCGGCGCCAGTGCTGGCAGGAGGCGCTCAAGAAGGGCCGGCTGGCCCATGCCCTGCGCACGACCATCTCCTCCAGCCAGCGAGAGGATCTGCTACGCCACGCGGACCAGTTCGAGCTGGCCGCCGTCACCGGAGAGAGCTAGCGAAGCTATGGCCACCAAGAGCAAACAGACCGAGACGCCTGTAGGCCAGGCCACCGCGCCCTCGGAAGGGAACGGCGCTCGTGGCGCCGCGGCCCAGAGCGCAGCCCGCAGCATCCAGATCCCCCGCGTGCTCACCGTCAAGGAGCTGGGGGAGCTGATGGGGCTTCCCGCCGTCGAAGTCATCAAGGAGCTGATGAAGAATGGGGTGATGGCCTCCATCAACCAGAGCATCGACTTTGAGACGGCGGCCATCGTCGCCCACGACCTTGGGTTCGAGCCGGAGGAGGCGGGCGCGGACGTGGTAGAGGAGGTAGCGGAGACGGCGCAGGCCCGCACCGTCATTGAGGAAGAGGAGGGCGCCGCGCTCCAGCCCAAGCCACCCGTGGTGACAGTGCTGGGCCACGTGGACCACGGCAAGACCAGCCTGCTGGACGTCATCCGCCGGACCAACGTCACCGCCGGTGAAGCGGGCGGCATCACTCAGCACATCGGCGCCTACCAGGTGCACACGAACGACCAGCGCATCACCTTCCTGGACACACCGGGCCATGAGGCGTTCACCGCCATGCGCGCCCGGGGCGCTCGGGTCACCGACGCGGCGGTGCTGGTCATCGCCGCCGATGACGGCATCATGCCCCAGACGCTGGAGGCCATCGACCACGCCCGAGCCGCCAACGTCCCCATCGTCGTCGCCATCAGCAAGGTCGACCTGGCGGACGCCAAGCCTGACCGGGTCAAGCAGCAACTCGCAGAGCAGGGCTTGACCATCGAAGAGTACGGCGGCGACGTCATCTGCGTCCCCGTGTCCGCCAAGACAGGCCAAGGGATCCAGGAGCTGCTGGAGAACATCCTGGTCGCCACCGAGGTGCTGGAGCTTCAGGCGAACCCGAACCGGCCGGCCATCGGCACCGTCATCGAGGCGCAGCTGGACCGGAGCCGGGGGCCGACAGCCACAGTGCTGGTGCAGACCGGCACCCTGCAGGTAGGAGATGTGGCCGTGGTCAGCGAGACCTGGGGCCGGGTCAAGGCGATGTTCAACGAAGACGGCCGGCGCATCAAAACTGCTGGCCCGGGCGAGCCGGCCGCCGTCCTCGGCCTCCAGGCAGTGCCCCAGGCCGGCGACCTGCTGAAGGTAGTACCCGACGACAAGACCGCCCGCCAGATCATCGTCCAGCGGCTGCGGGAGAAGGAGGCCGCCACCCTCCACACGCAGCCTCGCGTCACCCTCGATACCCTGTTCGGCCAGATCAGCGCCGGCAAGATGAAGGACCTGAACCTGATCCTGAAGACGGACGTGCAGGGCAGCATCGAGCCCATCCGCCAGTCGCTGGAGCGGCTGAGTACCGACCAGGTGCGGGTGAAGATCATTCACGCCGCCTCCGGCTCCGTCAGCGAGTCGGACGTGATGCTGGCCATCGCCTCCAAGGGGATCATCATCGGCTTCAACACCCGGGAGGAGCCGGGGGCCCAGCGCCTCATCGAGCAGGAGGGCGTGGACCTCCGGCAGTACACCGTCATCTATGAGGTGACAGAGGACGTGCAGCAGGCACTCCAGGGCTTGCGGGAGCCGACGTATGCCGAGGTGGTCACCGGCCACGCCGAGGTCCGTCAGGTGTTCCAGCTCAAGCGTCGGGGGCAGGTGGCAGGCTGCTACGTGCGCGACGGCACCATCACCCGGAACGACCTGGTGCGCGTGCTGCGGGACGGCCAGCCGCTGGCCGATACCAAACTTGCCAGCCTGCGCCGCTTCCAGGAGGACGTGCGCGATGTCCAGGCCGGCTTCGAGTGCGGCATCACCGTGGAGGGATTCGACGCCTTCCAGGAGGGCGACATCCTGGAGCTGTACCGCCGCGAGCTCGAGAGCTAGCATCGCGGCACCCCCTCCGGAGCCATACCATGACCCGCAGGACCGAGCGGATTAACGACCTGCTGCGGGAGGAGATCAGCGATCTCCTCCGCCGCGAGGTGAAGGACCCGCGCGTCGGCGGCCTGGTGACCATCACCGAGGTCGATGTCTCCCCCGACCTGCGCCAGGCGAAGGTCTTCGTCAGCGTGCTGGGCAGCGAGGAGGAGAAGACCTCCACTTTCCAGGCGCTGGAGGCCGCCTCCCACTTCTTGCGGCGGGAGCTGCGCAAACGGCTCACCATCCGCCGCATGCCGGAGCTCACCTTCCATCCGGACGACTCCCTGGAGCGGGGCGCGCGCATCCTATCGCTGCTGGACCAGGCGCGGGAAGACCGCAGCCCCTAGCCGCCATGGCCAGCGGCATCCTGAACATCAACAAACCGCCGGGCATGGCCTCCTTCGCCGTCGTCTCCCTGGTGCGGCGGCTGACCGGGGTGCGCCGGGTGGGCCATGCCGGTACTCTGGACCCCACCGCGGACGGCGTCCTCCCCATCTGCCTGGGCCGGGCCACCCGCGTCGTCGAATACCTGGTGAACGCGCCGAAGACCTACTACGCCGCCATCCGGCTGGGCAGCGCCACCGACACCTATGACAGCGAGGGCACCGTCACTGCTACCGGCGACCCCAGCAGCGTCACCCAGGAGGAAATGGAGGCCGCTCTCGCCGGATTCGTGGGCCAGATCGAGCAGATACCCCCCATGTACAGCGCCCTGAAGTACGAGGGCCAGCCCCTCTATCGCTATGCGCGGGCGGGCAAGACGGCGCCCCGACAGGCGCGCACGGTGACCATCCACCGGCTGGAGCTCCGTCGCTTCGCGCCGCCCCTGGTCGAAGTCGAGCTGGAGGTCGGCCGGGGCGCCTATGTGCGTACCCTGGCGCACGACCTGGGGGAGCGGCTGGGCTGCCACGCCCATCTGGAGCGGCTGACCCGCCTGCGCAGCGGTCCCTTCTCCCTGGCCGACGCCCTCGGACTGGATGAGCTGCGGGAGGCGGCAGAGCATGGCACCTGGCGGGAGCTCCTCTACCCGGTCGACCGGGTGCTTGAGTCGTGGTACGCTGCGCTCCTCGGCCAGCAACACACGCGCGACGCCTGCCGGGGCCGGCTGCTGGTACTGACGCCGGTGCGCCAGGAGCTCGTCGACCTCCCTTTAGATACGCCCTGCCGGGCCTATTCCGAGGAGGGCGAATTCCTGGCTATCCTGCGTTATCGTGGCGCCGACCGCTGGCAGCCGGAGCGGGTGTTCGCTACGCTGTAAAAAATCGCCCGCAATTTCGAACGCAGATGCTCTTGACACCGGCCCCAAAAGGGCTATGATTCTACCTAACGAATCTAGAGCCCGCCGCAGGCGGCACACGCGAGCGGTTTCCGGCCTGGCACGGATGCCGGTTCCGGTGCGCGAACGGTAACCCGTCCTGCGGCGCAGCGACGGTCACTCCGCAAGGAAGGGAGGAACATCGAATGGAAGCGTACTGCCTTAAGTGCCGGACGAAGCGGGAGATGCGGAACCCCCAGCAGGTCACCATGAAAAACGGCAAGCCCGCTACCAAGGGCGCCTGCCCGGTCTGCGGGACCCAGATGTACCGCATCGGCAAGAGGTAATACCCCGCCCAGATCCCCGCACCAATCACACTCGGGGTGGCAAAAGGCCACCCCGACGTTTTGCTATTCCTCTTCTTCGGTAAAGTAATCTTTACTCTTGACGGCCTCCACCGCCGCCTTTACACTATCTTTGGTAACGGAAACTTTACCGTCCGGCCATGCCCACATGAAGCTCTTCGACATCCTGACTGCGCGCGGACACAAGCAGCGTTGGCTGCTGGAGCAGCTGCGAACGCGCGGGCACCGCTTCAGCGAGACGTACATCTCCCAGGTAAAGTCCGGCGCGAAGGCCCCGAGCCGCCGCTTCATGGAGGCGGTGTCCGCTGTCCTGGACGTACCCGAGGAGGAGCTGTTCGAGACCGAGACCGGCACCAAGCCGTCTCGCATCAGGAGGGAGGTTCCCATGCCTAAAACGAGAAGGCGCGGACCCATCAACGTCGCCATCATCGGCGTGGGCAACTGCGCCTCATCCCTGGTCCAGGGCGTTCACTTCTATCGCGACGCCCGCGGGGACGAGAGCATCCCCGGCCTGATGCACGTCAACTTGGGCGGCTACCACGTGAGAGACGTCAACTTCGTTGCCGCCTTCGATGTCGACGCCAACAAGGTGGGCAAGGACCTGGCGGAGGCGATCGTTACCCCGCCTAACAACACCTACCAGTTCGCGGAGGTGCCCCAGACAGGCGTCCGCGTCTCCCGCGGCATGACCCACGACGGCCTGGGGAAGTACGTGAGCGAGATCGTGCACAAGGCGCCCGGCCCCACCGATGACATCGTCGGCATCCTCAAGGACACAAACACACACGTCGTCGTCAACTACCTGCCGGTCGGTAGCGAAGAGGCCACTCGCTGGTACGTCGAGCAGGTGCTCCAGGCAGGCTGCGCTTTCATCAACTGCATGCCTGTGTTTATCGCCAGCGGCGGCTACTGGCCCAAGCGCTTCCAGGACACTGGCATCCCCATCATCGGCGACGACATCAAGTCGCAAGTCGGCGCCACCATCGTCCATCGGGTGCTCACCCGCCTCTTCCGGGATCGAGGCGTCCGCCTGGACCGCACCTACCAGCTGAACTTCGGGGGCAACACGGATTTCCTCAACATGCTGGAGCGGGAGCGGCTGGTGTCCAAGAAGATCTCCAAGACCAACGCCGTCGCCTCCCAGTTGGACTACGCGCTGCCGACGGGCGACATCCACATCGGCCCGAGCGACTACGTGCCGTGGCTGCTGGACCGCAAGTGGGCCTACATCCGGCTGGAGGGCACCACCTTCGGCAACGTGCCCCTCAACCTGGAGCTGAAGCTGGAGGTGTGGGACAGCCCCAACTCCGCCGGCGTGGTCATCGACGCCATCCGCTGCTGCAAGCTGGCCCTGGACCGGAGCATCGCAGGTTCCCTGGAGGGACCCTCCGCCTACTTCATGAAGTCGCCGCCCACGCAGTACACTGACGAGCAGGCGCGACAGATGGTGGAGGCGTTCATCGCAGGGGACTAGCGGGTGCTCGTATACTGGCTCTTCCGGCTTACCATCCTGCTCACCAGACCGCTACCGCTCCGGCTCGGCTATCGTGTCGCCGCGGTGGTGGCGGAGATCTGTTACCACTTCTTCCACCGGCAGCGCCGCAACCTGAACGAGAACCTGGCCTGGGTACTGGGAAGCAGCGACCGGCGCCAGGTGGACGCCGTCGCCCGGCGGGCCTTCCGCAACTTCGGCAAGTTCGTTATCGACTTCATCCACTTCCCGGTGATGAGCCGCCAGGAGGTGCGCCGCCGCCTCGTCTTCTCCCAGTGGAACGAACTGGACGAGGTGGCCAGCTCCGGTCGGGGCGTCCTCATGGTCTCCATGCACTTCGGCGTCTTCGACCTGGGGGCGGCCGCCCTCGCCGCCTACGACTACCCCGTCAACGCCATCGTCGATAACTACGGCTACCCGAAGCTGAACGAGCTGGTGCACAGCTCCCGGGAGAAGCTGGGGATGAATGTGATCCCCATGGACCGGGTGGGCCCCCGGGTCTTCCGCGCCCTGAAGCGCGGGGAGATCCTTGCCCTCCTCATCGACGTGCCCGCGCCCGACCAGACCGTCGTCGTCGACTTCCTCGGCGCGCCGGCGGAGGTCTCGTCGGTGCCGGCGCGCATCGCCCTCCGCACCGGGGCGTGGGTGGTGCCGGCCATGATCCTGCGCGGGCCCCAGGACGATACGCTGATCCGCCCCATCCTGGACGTGCGCACCGCCCGCTACGAGCCGACGGGCGACGAGGAGCGGGACGTACACGCCCTTACAACGCTCATCATGCAGGCCATCGAGCCGTTCATCCGGGAGCACCCGGAGCAGTGGTTCATTTTCCGGCGCATGTGGCCGAGCGGGTCGGCTGGGCAGCGCAGGTGACAGATGGAGCAAAGCACTAGCCGGATCCTCACGACCCACGCAGGGAGCCTCCCACGCAGCAAGGAGCTCGTGGGGCTCATGGTGGCGCTCAGCCGGCGGGAGGAGGTTGACCTCTCGGCCCTCTCACGTGAGATCGAGGAGGGCACCCGACGCGTGGTGCGCCGGCAGCTCGACGTGGGGATCGATGTGGGCAACAACGGCGAACAAGGGCGCGAGAGCTTCTTCACCTACGTCCAGCACCGGCTGAGCGGCTACGGAGGCGAAAGCGAGCGGGCCATCCCCCGCGACATCACAGCCTTCCCCACGTATCTGGAGCTGCGGCTGCCCGACTTCTCGCGCACGATGGTGAACCTCCTCCGCGCGCCAAAGGCGGTGGCGCCGGTGCGCCACGCTGGCCCGCGGCCCATCGAGGAGGAGTGCGCGGCCTACCGGCGCATCCTCGCCGAGCAGGAGGCGGACCTCGTCGAATCGTTCATGACCGCCGCGTCGCCCGGGATCGTCGCCGCCGCCATGCTCAACGCCCACTACCCGAGCTATGAGGACTATGTCTTCGCCGTGGCCGAGGCGCTCCGGCCGGAATACCAGCACATCGTCTGGCAGGGATTCATCCTCCAGGTCGACTGCCCGGACCTGGCCATGGAGCGGCACACATCGTACGCCGACCGCCCGCTGGAGGACTTCCTCAGCTTCGCCGAGACGAACGTCTCAGCGCTGAACCACGCCCTGGAAGGCCTGCCGCGCGACCGGGTGCGCATGCACGTGTGCTGGGGCAACTACGAAGGGCCGCACCACCTCGATGTCCCGCTGGAGCACATCCTGCCGCTGCTCTATCGGGCCCGCGTCTCAGCCATCATGCTGCCCTTCGCCAACCCTCGCCACGCCCACGAATGGCGCTGCTTCGAGCGGTACCCGCTGCCGAACGAGACGCTGCTCATCGCCGGCGTCATCGATACGACGACCAACTACGTGGAGCATCCGGAGACGGTCGCAGAACGGATCGAGCGGGCCGCGCAGGCCGTCGGGGACCCGACACGGGTGCTGGCGGGGACCGACTGCGGCTTCGACACGGCGGCTGGCCTGGGCGAGGTGGCGGAGGAGGTCGTCTGGCAGAAGCTCCAGTCCCTCCGGGAGGGGGCGGCGCTGGCGACCCGCCGCCTCTACGGGTGAGAGCTGCCCATGTGGAAGTACTACGTCCTGCGACTGGCATACCTGCTCCTGGGCCGGCTCTCCCTCCGCACCCTCTACGGCATCGCCAACCTCGTCGGCAGCGGCGCCTACTACTTCCGCGGCAAGGCGCGGCGGGGCGTCATCGCCAATATGCGCCAGGTGATGGGGCCGGACGCGTCGGAACGGGACGTGCGCCGGGCCGCCCGCGAGGTGTTCCGCAACGCCGCCCGCTACTATGCCGACCTGATCCACGTGACGCGCCTGGACATCCAGCAGTTTCGGGCCGAGCAGTTGGTGCTGGAAGGGCTGGAGTACCTGGAGGAGGCGCGGCGCGCCGGCCGAGGCGTCGTCTTGGTGAGCGCCCACTTCGGGTGTCCGGAGATGGCGGTCCAGGGCCTGGCCGCCGAGGGCTTCCGGGTCTTCGCCCTCACCGAGCCGCTCCGGCCGCAGGCGCTCTCCGACTTCACCCACTGGCTCCGCTCCCGGCACGGGCACGAGTACCGGACCGTGGGCTTCGGTGCCATCAAGGAGGCGATCCGGCGCCTCAAGCAGGGTGGTGTGCTGGCCATCCTCCTGGACCGGGACATCGGGGGGACCGGCGTCCCCATGCGCTTCTGCGGCGCGGAGACCCGCATCCCGGTGGGCGCCATCGACCTCGCCCTGCGCACCGGCAGCGACTTGATCCCGGCCTGGGCCTGGCGCATCGACGGCTTCCGCTTCCACGCGCGCATCGGGCCGCCCCTGGAGCTGGTGCACACCGGCAACTTCGACAAGGACGTCTTGGCCAACGCCGAGCGCCTCCTCGCCCTCTTCGAGGGCCACCTGCGGGCCTACCCCGGCCAGTGGGCGGTGCTGGAGCCGATCTGGCCCCAGAAGGAGGACAAGTCGAAGGCGCCTTCCCGTGCGCTACAATAGGGCGGAGCGCCCGTGGGTACCGCCGACCTCCACGTTCATACCGCCTTGGGCGACGGCATGGCAGAGATCCCGGAGCTCCTCGCCTACGTGGAGGAGCACACAGACCTCTCCGTCATCGCCGTCACCGAGCATGACGACCTGCGCGCCGCCCTGGCCGCCCGCGAGGCCTGGGCGCGCGGTCGCTACCGGTTCCAGGTGATCCCGGGCGAGGAAGTGACGGCTATTGAGGGGCACCTCCTCGCCCTCTTCATCGAGGAGCCGGTGCCCAGCCTCAGGCCGCTGGCGGACACCCTGGAGGCGGTGCACCGGCAGGGCGGCCTCTGCGTCATTCCCCATCCTATGAGCTGGCTCACCCGCAGCGTCGGCCAGCGCACCATCGAGCGCGTCCTGCGCGACGGGCGCGACGGCATCTCCTTCGACGGCATGGAGACCGCCTCCAGCCCTGCCGGGCGCGTCACCGGGGGGAAGGCGCGGCGCCTCAACCGCGAGCGCTACCACCTGGCGGAGGTGGGCGGCAGCGACGGCCACTTCCTGGAGGCGATCGGCGCCTCCCACACGCTGTTCGAGGGAAGCACCGCCGAGGACCTGCGCCAAGCGATCCTGGCGCGAACGACCATCGCCGTTGCTGAGCCCTACCCCTCGATCCGGAAGATCGGCCTCCTTCGCTTCGCGCGCCAGCAGTGGCGTGGCTTCATGGTGACGCCGCGCAAGATGGGCTGGCTGCCCACCATCGGCAGCTTCCTCCGGCGGGCCTGGCCATGAAGATCGCCCTCGTCTCCCCGTACGACTGGGTGGTCCC
>MGOB01000049.1:14449-21160 GCA_001796995.1 Chloroflexi bacterium RBG_16_68_14
GCGCCCGCCTGCGGGAGCAGTTCCTGGCGCGGGGCCACCAGGTGCGCATCGTCGCGCCCTCCTCCCGCCCCATTCACGAGGAGGACGTCGTCACCATCGGCAAGCGGCCGGTGAGCGTGCCCGTCAGCGGCTCGCTGGCGCGCATCTCCCTCTCGCTCACCCTGGGGCCGCCGGTGCGTCGCCTCCTGGCCGAGGAGCAGTTCGACATCGTCCACGTCCACGAGCCGTTCATGCCGGTGTTGCCCATCCACTTCCTGCGCTACGCGGAGTGCGTCCGGGTGGGCACCTTCCACGCCAGCCGCGAGAAGGGGCAGTTCTTCTACACCTGGGGCCGGCACCACCTGCGCCGCTGGTTCCGCCGGCTCGACGGCAAGATCGCCGTCTCCTCGGCGGCGGCGCACTTCGTGGAGCAGTACTTCCCCGGCTACTACAACATCATCCCCAACGGCGTGGACGTGGAGCGCTTCTCGGCGCAGGTGCCGCCCCTACCCCAGTACCAGGACGGGAAGCTGAACATCCTCTTCGTCGGCCGACCAGAGAAGCGCAAGGGGCTGGACCACCTCCTTCGCGCCTACGCGCGGGTCAAGGAGCGGCGACCGGACACGCGCCTGATCGTCGTCGGGGCGGGCAAGTTTGGCCGCTACCAGCGGAAGGTCCGGTCGCTGAGGCTGAGGGATGTGGACTTCCGGGGCTACGTCCCCTACGAAGAGCTGCCGCGCTACCATCACGCGGCGCACGTCTTCTGCGCCCCCAACACCGGCTTCGAGAGCCAGGGCATCGTCCTGCTGGAGGCGATGGCGGCGGGGCTCCCCATCGTGGCGAGCAACATCGAGGGGTTTGCCGGCGTGCTCACCCACGGCGTCGAAGGGCTCCTCGTCCTCCCCGGCGACGAGGAGGGGCTGGCCGACGCCCTGCTCCAGCTCCTGGCCGACGCGGACCGTCGACGGCAGATGGCGGAGCAGGGCCGGCAGCGGGCCCAGGAGTTCAGCTGGCAGCGAGTCTCCCAGCAGATCCTCTCGTACTACGAACGGCTCCTGCACGAGCGCCGGCTCGCCGGCCTCCAGCAGGAGCCGATGCGAGCGAGCTAGCGATGACCCGCCCCAAGTCGTTCACGCTCCTCCCACACACCGTCCCCCGCCGCCTCACCGACCCCATCGTCGCCGTCATCGCCCGCACCGGCGCTACTCCCAACCACCTCACGGTGCTGGGCTTTCTGGGCAACCTGGGCGCGGCCGCCCTCGCCGCCCGGGGCGACTTCCTGCCGGCCGGACTGGTCATGCTGGCGGCCAGCGCCCTGGACCTGCTGGACGGCGCGCTGGCTCGGGCCACCGGCCGGGCCAGCGCCTTCGGCGCCATCCTCGATTCGGTGCTGGACCGGCTCTCCGAGGCGGCGGTGCTGGCCGGCCTGGCCTTCTACTACGCGCAGCGGGGCGAACGGGAGGAGATCGTCCTCTGTTTCGCCGCCCTGGCAGGCTCCATCATAGTCAGCTACATCAGGGCGCGGGCGGAGGCCCACGGACTGGAGCTGCGCGAGGGGCTCTTCACCCGCGCCGAGCGCGTGCTCCTGCTGAGCGGGGGCCTTATCATAGGCCAGGTGCGCATCGCCCTCTGGGTTCTGGCCGTCATGGCGAACGCCACCGCCCTGCAACGGCTGTACATCGTTTGGGCCCAGCTCCGGCGCGCCGGAGCGCCACCGACCGAGGCGAGAGGAGCAGGCGAGGAGGAAGGACCGTGATCCCCCTTCGAGAGCAGGAGTACATCCGCGAGCGGTTCGGCCGGGAGCTGCAAGGCAAGGTGAAGATCGACTACTTCACCCAGAAGTCGTCCCCGCTCTACGTGCCAGGCCGCGAGGAGTGCGTCACCTGCGAGGACACCCGCCAGCTTTTGGAAGAGGTCGCCTCGCTGAGCGACAAGATCACGCTCACCGTGCGCGAGTTCAGCGAAGCGCAGGAGGAGGCGAGGAAGCTGGGCGTCGACAAGGTGCCGGGCATCGTCCTGCGCGGGCCGGCCAACCGGCCGTTGCGCTTCTTCGGCATCCCCAGTGGCAACGAGTTCCCCACCTTCATCGAGGCGATCATCGACCTCTCCAAGCCCCGAGTGGAGGCGGGAGGGGAGAGGGCGAAGCAGCTCAAGAAGCTGAAGGAGAACGTCTCCCTCACCGTGTACGTGACGCCCACCTGCCCCTACTGCCCCGGCGTAGTGCGCGCGGCCTACCGATTGGCGCTGGCCAGCCCCCGCATCGAGGCGGCGGCGGTGGAGATCGCCGAGTTCCCGCGCCTGGCCCAGCAGCTAGGCGTGCGGGCGGTGCCGCTGACCGTGATCAACGACCGGGCGACGATCGCCGGCGCGGTGGACGAGGCGGGGCTGCTGGAAGCGGCGCTGAAGGCCGTCGAGGGCGGCCCCCTGGGCGCGCCGACGCAGACGAGCGGGGGCGCGACCTCGCAGGCGACGCCGGGGGCAGGCCGCCCGCCTACCAGCGGGCTGGTCCTCCCCCGCTAGCGATGGAAGCCACCCAGACCATCGCCCCGGCCTCCAAGGGCGTGACGGCGGGCGTCCGCGAGCTCTTGGACCGCATCACCGTTCTGGAACTCACCAACCCCCTCGCCTTCGCCACCCTGGCCGTCGCCTACATCGGCTCCCGCATCCCGTGGCTGGACCAGGGCTACGGCACCGACCCCGACGCCTGGCGCGTGGCGCTCACCGCCAACCACCTGCTGTCGGAAGGAGATTACCTGCCTTCCCGGCTGCCCGGCTATCCGCTGCACGAGCTAGTGACCGCCGGCGGGGTCAGGGGCTGGTGGATCCTCGAGGGCGGCTGGGTCACCACCAACCTAAGCACCGTCCTCATCTCGCTGGTGGGGGTTTACCTTTTCGCCTGGCTGGCGCGGAAGCTGGAGCTGCCGCACCGGGGCATCCTCACCCTCGCCTTCGCCTTCGCGCCCCTGCTCTGGATCAACAGCGTAATGACCATGGACTACATGTGGGCGCTGACCTTCCTGCTGAGCGCGTATCTGGCGCTCCTCTACCGGGCGCCGACGCTGGCAGGGATCAGCCTGGGGCTCGCGGCCGGCTTCCGCCTCACCTCGCTGGTCATGCTGCCCCCCTTCTGGCTCCTGCTCTGGCGCACGGACCGGCGCCAGGATATCCAGTCGCTGACGCTGACCAGCGCGGCCGTCACGCTGGGGGCCTATACCCTGGTCCTGATGAAGTACGGTCTGAACTTCCTGAACTTCTACGACGAGACGGTGCCCCTGGAGGAGTTCATCAAGCGGCTGGGGAAGGACGGCCTGGGCATCATCGGCGCCCTGGCGCTGCTGGCGGCGTTGGCCCTCTCCCTCCAGCGCCTGCGACGCTTCCCCGACGACCTGCGGCGCGACGCCCACGTGCTGACCTGGACCGCCGCCATCGTGATCTTCTTCATCTCCTATACCCGGCTGCCCCATGAGATCGCCTACCTGGTCCCCATCTTCCCCTTCGGCTTCTTCCTGATGTCGCGCTACCTGAGCCGCGCCCTCCTGGTGGGAACACTGGGCGTCATCGTGCTGGCCGGCTTCGTCGATATCACCTCGCCCGAAGACACCATAGGCATCGACACGAGCACCTTCACCAGCGCCCGCATCGGCAAGGGGATGCTGCTCTCCGATCTGGAGACGCTCCGCAACCAGATGGACTTCGCCCGCGAGCTGCGCGAGCTCACCATTACGAACCGGGATCTCGAGACGCCGGCGGTGGTGGTCACCGGCTTCATCTACCCGGAGCTGGTCATGCTCTACCAGGACGAGCTAACCATCGGCATCCTGGAGGAAGACCTGGAGGCGATCAGCCAGCTCTCGGACAAGGGCCTCGCCAGCGACGAGCGACGGCGCATCGACTACGTCTGGCTCCTGGAGTACGACCAGTTTCGGAAGCTCCAAGGACAGGGGCGGAAGATCTACTACACCGCCGACGCCGCGCGCAGCACCTTCGCGGTCTACGACTACCGGCCCGGCTACTTCGGGGCGCTGGAGCTACCGCTCAGCCGCGACAACCCGTCGCTGGGCGAAGGGACCGCCACGACCGACCGCTAGCTAGCGGTAGCGGCGCGCCAGGAACACCCCCGCGCCCACCAGGCCCCCAGCCAGCAGCGCCGTCAGCCCCACGATCACCAGGATGACCCCGAGGGGTACGCCGCCGCCGTCCTCGGCGCCGGGTTCGCTCTCGGCCGCCTCCGGCGTGGGGCCCGCCTCGGTGGGCGGCGCCTGCTCCTGGTTGCCGCCGGGCGTGGGCGCCTGTCGAGGCGGCAGGCCCACGCTGTCGCGCCAGGCGTTCTCCAGGCCGTCCTGGTTGAACCCGTACACCTGCTCCAGCGCCTCGGCGGTGGTTGCCCCCTCCTCAAAAGCCTGGAAGAGCTGGGTGAACTTCTCCTCCCCATACGTATTCACGAGGAAGTCCACCAGGCTCCAGGACTGGCCGTAGAAGAGGGAGACCCGGTCGCCCAGGGCGCCGGTGCTGGCCGAGCTGAGGCTGCGCACCGAGAAGACCCGGCCGCTCCGGATGGCCCCTTCCAACGCCTGGAGCTGGTTCTCCAGTGGCTGCGTCTGGGCGAAGACGGCGGTGCCTTCGTTCAGCCAGTCCGGGATGCCGAAGGGCCCGGGCACCGCCTGCCGCACCACGATGTGGGCGACCTCATGGCGGGCGATCTCCAGCGCCGCCGCATCGGCCGAGACCATCGCCGTGTCCGAGTAGACCACCTCGCCGAGCGTCACCACGCCTTCGACGTTGTCGGCGATGATGGCCGGCTCCATCTCCCGGGCGGAGGCGTAGTAGAAGATCTTGACCGGGAAGTCGACGCTGGTCTGCAGCAGCCTGCTCAGCCCGTCCAGGCTCTCGCGTCCGGCGGCCAGGACCGCGCGCGCCTCCTCCTCGCTGCCGCTGTACCACCAGAGGGTGAGGTTGCCGTCGCTCACCATCCGCCAGTCGAAGCGGTCGTCCTCATAGACGACGACCTGGGACGCCGTCTCCTGGCTGACGTCTCCCTTGGTCAGGCGCCAGAAGTAGGTCACCTCGGCGCCGGGGATGAGGAGGGCGCGCCGACTGGCGCCCAACTGGAAGGTGCAGCTAATCACAGTGCCGCCGACGCAGTCCGGGATGGCGCTAGCGCGCACACCGTCCGGCGCGATCTCGTAGATCAAGCGCACCTCGTCCAGGGCGACATCGGAGGCGGCGTCCAGGGTGAAGACGATGCCGTGGGGGAAGTCGCTCTGCGAGGCACTCTCACGCACCTCGATGCCGCCCTGGGCGCCGACGCCGCCTACGGCGAGCAGCGCCGCGACGAGCCCCACGAGCGAAACGAGCAGTGCCCCTCTCACGCGACTGTCCCGGCGTCCCGTGTCGCGTAGGGGCCGAGCTTTAGCTCGGCCCAGGACAGAGCTGAAGCTCTGTCCCTACGCGCTACCGGCTCGCTCGGCTCTCGGTTCTGCCCTGTCGCCACCTTCATGCTCCGTTCGATCCCAGAATCGACTTGAGGTAGGCGGTGATGAAGGGATCCAGCTCGCCTTCCAGGACCGACTCCGCGTCGCTGGTCTCGAAGTCGGTGCGGTGGTCCTTCACCATCCGATAGGGGTGGAGGACGTAGCTGCGGATCTGGTTGCCCCAGCCGGCGGCCACATGCTCGCCTTTCAGGCGGGCGCGCTCCTCCGCGTGGCGCTCCAGCTCCTGCTCCAGCAGGCGGGCCTCCAGCACCCGCAGGGCGCTCTCCTTGTTGCGGGCCTGGGAGCGCTCGTTCTGGCAGGTGGCCACCAGGCCCGTGGGCAGGTGGGTGATACGCACCGCGGTGGCGTTCTTCTGGACGTTCTGGCCGCCGTGGCCGCTGGCGCGGAAGACGTCGATGCGCAGGTCGTCGGAAACGATCTTCACCTCCGCCGCGCTCTCCGCCTCCGGCATCACCTCGACGAGGGCAAAGGAGGTGTGGCGGGCATGGTCGGCGTCGAAAGGCGAGAGGCGCACCAGCCGGTGGACGCCCCGCTCCGCCTTCAGGTAGCCGTAGGCGAGGTGCCCGCGCACCTCCACCGTCACGCTCTTCAGCCCGGCCTCCTCGCCGGGGGTCAGGTCCAGGATCTGGGTCTGATAGCCGCGCCGCTCCGCCCAGCGCAGGTACATGCGCAGCAGCATCTCCGCCCAGTCTTGGGACTCCGTCCCGCCGGCGCCGGCGTGGATGGCGAAAACTGCGTCGCGGCGGTCGTAGGGGCCAGCGAAGGTGAGCTCCAGCTCCAACTGGTCGAGCCGGGCGGCCAGGGCGCCCACCTCCCGCTCCAAGTCTTGGGCCAGCTCGGCGTCCTCCTCGGCCGCCGCCAGGTCGATGAGCTCGCGCAGCTCGGCGCTGCGCCGCTCCAGGCCCCGCCAGGTCTCGATGCGAGCGTTCAGGTCAGCCAGACGCTTCATCGTGCTCTGGGCGACCTGCTGGTCGTCCCAGAAGCCCGGCCGGGCCGACTGCCGCTCGAGCTGTTGGGCCTCTCGTTCGAGGGCGGCGACGTCAAAGACGCATCAGGACGTGGCTGACGCGCTCCGCGATCTCGTGAATACGTTCCTTGAGGTTGTCCATGCTACGCTACATTCATCCCGTGGGGCCAACCTAAAGGCCGGCCCGGCCCATTCGATATGCCAAGCTAGGGGCCGGACAGAGCTGAAGCTCTGTCCCTACGTTCCTCCCACGTCTCACTATAACAAATGGAG
>MGOB01000050.1:0-1447 GCA_001796995.1 Chloroflexi bacterium RBG_16_68_14
CGATGGCACTGCCGCGAGCTGGCCCAGGCGCGATCGGGAGTTCGACGTCACTACCGGACAGGCCCTACAGGGGCCGGCGCAGCAAGCGGTGCCCACATATCGAGTCAAGGTGGAGCAGGGAATCGTCTTCCTGGCGTCCAAGGAGGTGGGAGCGCAGTCCCGGGCCTAGCGTCCGGGAGGAGGAAGAAACGAGGCGCCGCCCCGATAGTCGGGGCGGCGCCGGTGATTTACTACGGGGCGAAAGCTTACCCCAAGCTGTCGAGGAGTCCCGCGACGAACTGCAGGATGAGCGCGGCGTCCACGGAGTTGATCTCGCCGTCTCCGTTCACGTCGGCGTTCTCCTGGCAGGGCAGCGACCGGATGAGGCGGGCTTCCAGTTGGAGGACCAATTGGGCGTCCCTGCTGGTCACTCGGCCGTCGCAGTTGACGTCGCCGGGTGTCACCGGCGGAGGCGGCGGGGCGGGCACGACGCAGGTGATGGCCCCATGCTCTACCTCGGCGTCGATGGGCTGAAGGTCGCCTGGAGTGGCGTCGGCCAGCTCGTGCACGGCGATGGCCAGCGAAGTGGCGCCCTCGTCTACGCACCGGAAGGTGATGCTGGCCAGCGTTGTGTCGCCCAAGAAGCCAGAGGCGGTGGCCCCGACGGTTCGTGCCCTGTTCGCCGAGACGCCCAGGTTGCAGAAGCCGCTGGGGTGCGAGTCACAGGCCTCCGCCGTTACCACCGCAGGGTCGAAGAAGACGTCGATCTCCCAGGCGCCCAGGCCGGGTGGCTCGATGTTAAGAGCTTCTAGGTCTAAGGTAACCTCTGTCCCCACGGCCGCCGTTGTCCGGCCGCCGATGCCGACCGCTTCGCCCTGGGCCGAGGTCTGGGCGGCGCCCAGGAGGCCGACGCCCAGCGCGAGGACGACGGCCGCTGCCGCCTTCAGGCAAAGTCCTAATGGAGTAGGTGTGTTCATCTCCACCCCGCCTTTCTTCGGTTAGTGTTGCTTCCGCTGCTGATGCATGCTGGGGCCCGGTCTGGTTCCTCTACCAGACCGGGCCCCAGCGGTTGCTTACCAGGGTAGCAGCCGGTTGACGAGTGCCGTCGCGAGCTGCCGGGCGGCGTCCACGTCCAGGCCACCCCCACCCGACGGCGGGAGCGTGTCAATGTAGCCCGCCTCGAACTGGAGGATGAGCTGGGCGTCGATGGCGGTGATGTCGCCGTCCAGGTCCACGTCCGCGTTGTCCTCACCCGGCAGCGAGCTGATGCGGCCCGCCACGAACTGCAGGATGAGCGCGGCGTCGATGCTGTTCACGTCGCCGTCGCCGTTGACGTCACCCAGAGCCTTGGCCGGGGTCACGGTGGGCGGCGTCGCGGTGCGGGTCGGTGTGCGCGTGCGCGTCGCTGTCGGCGGTACCGCCGTGTTGGTCGGCGTGTTGGTGGCGGTGACCGTCGACGTCTTGGTCG
>MGOB01000050.1:1574-2075 GCA_001796995.1 Chloroflexi bacterium RBG_16_68_14
CGTGGGCGGTGGACCCACCACCGTGTTGGTCGGCGTGTTCGTCGGCCCCGTCGTCGCCGTGTTGGTGGGCGTGCGCGTCGCCGTGTTGGTGGGCGTCGGCGTGCAGTCCACCGTGTCGTCCACGTCCAGGTTGGGCCCGAACTCGGAGGTGTTGCCGTTGCCGTCCGTTGCCGTGCTGGTTAGGACGAGGTCGTCCTGGCCGCAGGGGAGGACGATGGAGAACTCGCCGGTGGAGATGCTCGCCTCCGCCTTGCCGATAAACTCGACGCCCTCGCCGTGTTCGTCGTTGTCATCCGGGTCGTTGTCCGCCCGGTAGATGTCGACGGAGCAGCCCTTGCAGGCGTTCCCTGTGATCTTGCCGCTCAGCTTGTTGAAGACCTTGAAGGTGGGGAAGCCCACGCACTGGTTCGGGCCGGTGTCATCCGTGCAGCCGACGCCGTCCGGGTCGAGCAGGTCGATGCCCAGCTCGTCGTTGTCGAAGATGACGTTCCCCCTGATGGT
>MGOB01000050.1:2122-16734 GCA_001796995.1 Chloroflexi bacterium RBG_16_68_14
AGCCGCTGGAGCCGTTGTGGTGGATGTGGTTGTCCGGCCCGATGTAGACGTCGGACACCTCGAACAGGTAGATACCGGAGCCGCCGTTGAAGTGGGCGTGGTTGTCGCTGATCACGCTGCCGCTGAAGTCGGCAGCATCACCGTTGCCCTCACTCCTGAGCAGGATGCCCGACTCACCGTCGACGGCGGGGATGTTGCTGGTGTCGTTCCTGACGGTGTTGCCGGAGATGGTGGCGAGCGTGTGGTCCTCGTCGTCGTCGCCGCCGACGATCTCGATGCCGTCGCCGCCGGAGCCGGTGGCGCCGATGACGTCGGCCTCCTTGTCGTCGCCGTTGTCCTCGATGGTGACGATGTTCTCGCTGCAGCAGAGCGCGCCGCCTGACGCGCCGCCGACGAAGATCCCTTCGCCGCCGGATGCCTCGCCGGTGATGTCGCCTTCGTTGTCGCTGATGATGACCGTGTTGGTGTTGCCGGAATCGCAGCAGACCTCGGGGACCGCGTCGATACCCTGGCCGCCGGTGATGTCGCCTTCGTTGTCGCTCACCATGATCACGGCATGGTTGTTGAGGCTGCCGCTGGTGCCGCCTTCGGCGAAGGACTCCACATCGATGCCGTCGTTGCCTTGGCTACCGGTACTGCCGGTCTCGATGTCGCCGTTGCCGGTGCCGGAAGCGGTATTCACGCTGCAATCACCGGCGTCGGGCGTGCCACCGCCGACGATGGCGATGCTGCAGTTGTCGTCGCCATCGTCGCTGCCGCTGTTCGTACCGGCCAGCAGCTCGATGTCTACGCCGTCGGTGCTGCCGCAGCAGCCTGTCGGGTCGCCGCGAATGCTGTCGTTGTCGTTCACGGTGGCGGTGCTGACGTTGCCGTCCGCTGGACCATCATCGCGCGCGCCGGCGACGCCTTCGATGGTCACGCCGTCACCGCCCTCACCAACGATATCGCCGTTGCCGTTCACCTCCACGTTGCTGGTGTTCCGGTTGGCGGCGTTATTCGGGCAGCAGCCGTCGTTGCCGGCTACGCTCAACACCTGGACGCCCTCGTCTCCGCCGCTGATCCCGTCGTTGTTGTCGTTCACGGTGACTTCGCTGCGGTTATCGTCTGCCGGGTCGCCATTTTCGTCGGGGTCGCCGGCCCTGCTGTCCACGTCGACGCCCTCGCCAACGTCGCCGGCGAGCTGGCCGTTGTTATCGACGTGGACTTCGCTGAGGGCCCAGTCGCTGTCGCCGCCGGCGTCACTGTTGATGTCGACGGCGTCGTTGATGCCGGAGATCTCGCCGTTGCCGCCGTCGTCGTTGCTGTCGTTGGGATCGTCGCCCACGATGGTCCTGGCGGTGGTCATGTTGGACCCGTCCAGGCCGGCGCCCTCGGCGTCGGTATAGATCTCTATCCCCTCGTCGCCGCCGTCGTCGGCCGAGATGGGGCCGTCGTTGGAGCTGACGATGGTCTCAGCGTAGTTGACGCCGTCGCCTCGCGAGTGGCTGTGGATGTCGATGGCGTCGTCCGGGCCCCCGCCGGTGGTGTCCGTGGCGGTGATCTGGCCCTCGTTGCCGCTGACGCTGACCTGGCTCGAGTTGCGAGTGCCGTCGCCGTCGCCGGCGTCGCTCTCGATCAGGATGGCGTCGTCGCCGCCCGTGATGTTGCCCGTGTTGCCGTCCACGGTGACGATGCTGGTGTTGTCGCTATCGTCATCGGCATCACTGTCGATGTCGACGCCCTCGGCGTCGTAGCCGCCGGTGATGGTGCCGTTCTCGTCGACGTGGACCTCGCTCCGGTTGAAGTCGGCGTCGACGTCGTCGCCGCAGTCGCCGTCCTCGCTGACGTTGTTGTCGACTTCCACGCCATCGCCCCCGCCCAGGTTTTCCACGTCGCCGGTGATCTCGTCGTTGCGCTTGACGTTGGTGATGGCGGTGTTGTGGTCGCCGCAGCCGATGTCGTTATCGACCTCGACGCCGTCTTCGTCGCCTTCGATCAGGGTGTTGTCGTTGACGTTGACGGTGCTGACGGTATCGCTCGAGCCACCGTCGACGTCGACGTCGACTTTGACGCCGTCGCTACCGGAGTTACCGGTGCCGCTGACGGAGTCGTTGCCGTTGACGTTGACGGTGATGTCCAGGTTCTCGCAATCAGTGTCGTCGAAATCGACCTGGACGGACACGCCCTTGGGATCGCCGCCGCCGCCACCGGTAGAGACGGTGCCGTTGTCGTTCACGTCCACGTTGACGGTGCCGCCGAGGAAGCCCGTCTCGCAGGCCAGGCCGCCTGCATCATCGCGGCCCACGGCGACGATTACGCCGGCCCTGGTGTCGGTGGTAATGCTCGGGTTGTCGCTAACGTTGACGCTGATCGTGCTGGCGAACTCGCCGTTGTCGTAGCGGACGCCCACGCCGCGCTCGTCGCCGGCGACGGTGTTGCCGGTGACCTCGACGCTGTTGTCCGTCAGCTCGTCGCTGTCGCAGTCGCTAGTGTCGCTGTCGTTGCCCTCGATATTGATGCCGCTGCCGGTGGCCTCGATGTCGTTGTCGGTGATCGAGGCGTCGACGATGTTCGGAGCCTGGATACGGATGCCGTCGTCGCTCGAGCCGCCGTCACCGGTGTCGATCTCCATGCCGTCGATGACGATGGTGCCCAGGCTGTCGTCACAGGTATCCGCGAGGATCTGGACGCCGTCATCCTCGAAATCTCTGATGAGGAACGTGCTGCCGCCGCCGATGAGACTGAAGTCCCAGTCCGCGTGGTCCACGAACACGTGCAGGCCATCGCCCGTGCAGTTGCTGTTGCCGTCCAGCGTCACTTCCGCCCCGGTGGCGTCGATGACGTACTCCCGTGTGATGTCAGGCAGGCAGCCGCCCGCTACGGTCAGATTGATGACATCACCCGAGGAGTCGAAGATGACCGGGTCGAAGTTGATCTCGTCGCTGGCGAAGGAGAAGGAGGCGTTGGCCTCCTCGATGGCCGCGCGGAGCGTACAGTTGTTGTTCCCCGCCGCGGTCTCGCAGATGCCGTCCCCGGTGTTGAAATCCCCGTCGTCGCCCACGTTGTTGACCGTGACCTTCGCGAAGCCGGCCCCGGCGTCGCGGCCGGGAAGGGCCGCCTGCAGGCCGAGCAGAACGGCCGCGAGCACGGCTAGCAGTAGGACGCGCAACGCCAGGGGGCGCAGCGCACTCGATGTTCGACTTCCTGTCGTATTCAACGTCAACCTCCTTCGCGGAACACCACTGATGAGGGCCACGTCTCCCGCCACGGGCGGGACGCTCCCCCGTATCCGTACTTAGCGAGCTATCGCGCCAATTGGAGCACATACGCTCAGTTGTGTCAACCGTCTCTTCACTGCCTATCGTCTAGCCGTAGTATCGCTTGAGCCATTCTGATCACAGATTGCCGGTTGTGTCAACCTCTATCGTTGGGCGCATCATACGTGGAAGCGCTAACCTGGCTCCATTAGGGAGTTCCCTGATTCGCGGGAGGGGAAGACCCTTATTTCCTGCGATACACCCCAGCCGTCGAGGGGGAACGCTCTATCCCCGAATTGAGAGGCCTGCTGCCTCGAGGCTGCTGAGTAACACTGCCGACAGGCTAAAGCCTGTCCCACCGGGCTGAAGCCTGTCCCACAGGGAATTGGGGAGCACACTGCCCCCGCCCAGGATGCGAGCGCCTTCGTCCGCCTCCGGGTATGGGCCAGCGCGCCTGTGCCGGCTCTCTTGACCGGCGTTATGCGCCGCTTCGGGAAAGGGTGCCGGGAGCCGGCTCCAATGACTGCTGAATTATACCGCGGGTCGGGCTTCAGCCCGACGGCGACAGGCTAAAGCCTGTCCCACGGGGAATTGGGGAGACCTGCTCAGCGTCTCCTAAAACGCGCCTAGCAGATCCTTGCTTAGCAGTCTCCGCTCTCGGCGCTGGCGCTCCGCGTACGCTCAACCTCCACCCTCCAGCGCCCTTCGGCTATGGATGCGCTTTGGCGTCCGGCTAGCTCCGGCGGGCGCGCAGACGCAGCGCGCCGAGGCCGGCGGTGCCCGCGAGACCTGCACCCGCGAGGGCGGCGATGACCCAGCCCAGCGTGCTGCCTCCGCCCGAGCCGCCGGTGCCGGTGGGCGGCAGCTTGATGCCGGCCGGCCCGGCCGTGGCGGTGGGCGTCGGCTCCTCTTCTGCTTCCCTTGGCGTCGCCGTCGGCCGTTCCTCTCGCGGCGTTGGCTGCGGGCCGGGCGCCTCGGCGCAGGTGACGCTCCCGTGCTGGATAGTCGCGTCGATCTCCTGCGGGTCGCCGACGGTGGCGTCGGCGAACACGGGCGCAGCGATGGTCAGGGCGCTCGCCCCTTGGTCTTCACCGCAGAAGAAGGTGATGCTGGCCAGGGTGGTGTCGCCCACGAGGCCACTGGCGGTGGCCCCGGTCACCCGGATCCGGCCCGGGCCGGCGCCCAGGTTACAAATGCTCCCGTCACCGGGGCTACAGTCCACCGGCGTCACCACGGCTGAATTGTAAAAGATGTCGATCTCCCAGGCGCCCAGGCCGGGTGGCCCGATGTCAAGGGCTTCCAGCTCTACGGATGCCTGCGCCTCCAGGGCGACGGTGATGCGGTCGATGCTGACCGTCTCCTCCTGGGCGGAGACCTGAGTGACCACCGGAAGAACCACGCCCAGCGCGATGACCAGGGCCGCCGCGGCCTTGAGACCGAAACCTAGTCGCTTGGCTACCTTCATCTTACCTTTCTCTTCCTTTCCTTAGACTTCCCGATGCTTGTCTACCATCCCGAGGTTGCCCCTGGCCGGTCGGCCTGACCTACCACGGGAAGGAGAACCACATCTCGATGGTGTAGGTCAAGCCCTGGCCGGCGGCCCCCCTCGGCAGGCACCGCTGGAGCAGGCGCGCATTGATCTGGAGGATGACGGTGGCATCGATGCTGTTGATCTCCCCGTCTCCGTTGGTGTCCGCGCTCCCCGGGTTGCGCAGCTCGCGCAGGAGCCCGGCGCCGTACTGGAGGACGAGGGTGGCGTCGATGCTATTTACGACCCCATCGCTGTTGACGTCCCCGCACTGCTTGGCCGGTGTTGGCGTGCCGGTAGGTGTCCGGGTGAAGGGCGGCGTGGGCGTGATCGCTGGCGTAGGCGTGCCGGTAGGCGTTGGCAGTTCGATGTTGCTGAAGGAGACCTGCTTGATCACCGGGTGATTGTCCGGGTTCACGGGTTGGAGGAAGACGCGGACGCCCTGCGTACACTTCTGGACGAACTCGCCGCTCCAGAGCTCGTGGTGGGGCAGGGTGGTGCCCGGGTTGACGTCCTTCTTGTGGACCTTGAACTCGCCTTCCGCCTTCTCCCCGGAGGGCTGGCAGACGAAGTGGGCGGCGCTGAGCTTGAGCTCCTGGCTCGCCTTCCCCACGGCGATGTCAACGCGGTTGAACTGGAGGGCGGGGTCTGTCGGCACGCAGAGCCAGAGGTCCCAGGTCTTGTCCTGGAAGGGGACGCTCTGCTTCATCTTGTCGCACTCGCCGTTGGCCGGGGGTTTGGTGGGGGTGGGCGAAGGCGTGGGCGTGCGCGACGTGTTGGTGAAGGCGACCTGCGTGATTACCGGGTGGTTCTCCGGGTTCACGGGCTGGAGGTAGACGGAGACCCCCTGCGTGCATTTCTCGAAGAAGTCGGCGCTCCAGACCTCATGGTGGGGCAGGCTGGTGCCCGGGTTCACGTCCTTCTTGTGCGTCTTATAGACGCCGAGCGCTTTCTCGTTGGTCGACTGGCAGACGAAGCGAGCCTGGCTCAGCTTGAGAGCCTGGGTCGCCTTCCCCACGCTGATGTCGACGCGGTTGAAGCGGAGGGTCTGGTCGGTGGGCCGGCACTTCCAGAGGTCCCACGTGGTTCCCTGGAACGCCACGTCCTGGCCGGTCTTCGTGCAGTCCCCGTTGGGCGTCGGCTTGGTGGGGGTGGAAGTCGGCGGCGTCGCCGTCGTGGTGCGCGTGGGCGTGCGCGTGGTGGTAGGGGTAGCCGTGATGGTGCGCGTGGGCGTTCGTGTAGGCGTGCGCGTGGGCGTGAGCGTGACCTTGGGCCGGTTGGAGAAGATGACCAGCGTCTCCTTGGGCGGCAGCGGAATGTGCATGCCGTGAAGCAGCGTGGCGATCTTCACGCCCTGTCCATCGACTAGCTCGATGGGGTCAGGAATGGGCGGCTGGTAGAAGCAGAGGTAGGGCGGGATCTCGTCGATCTTGCACTCGACGCGGAAGGGCTCCTCGTTGTGGAGCACCAGGTCCCCCAGCTCCACCTCGAAGAAGACATCGAAGAAGCTGTCGGCCGGGAAGTCCATCCTGCCTGGAGTGAGGTTGGTCTGCTCCTCGATGAGGCCGGTGGAGCGCTGCGTGCTGGACTCGAGGACGGTGAGGCCGCCTCCGGTGAGGTTCATGCTCACGATCTCGGTGTTGACCTCGTCCAGGCCGTCCCCGTCCTTGTCGCTGGGTTTGTTCGTCCGCACGATCAGGGTGGGGCCGCTCAGGCTGGCGGAGCTGACCGCTCCCGTGGCGTTCAGCCGGACGTTGACCCGGGCGCCGGAGAGGAAGGAGTCGCAGCCGGGCTGGGGGAAGTCCTGGTCCGGCTGGATAGGGCAGGCCACGCCGGCCACGTTTCCGACCGCCCCGCCGACCTCCACGTTCTGGCAGGTGCTGGTCACGGGGTTCCAGCCGGCTTGGGACTTCTCCTGCACGGAGTAGGACCCGGGGCCCAGGCCGAGAAAGTCCGCCAGGCCGTCGCCGTTGGTGGTCTCGGAGTCGATAGAGCTGCCCTGACAACCGCTGCCCGCGTACAGGTTGAACCGCCAGCCGGACAGGGGCACGAGGCTATCGTCGTTCAGCTTGATGACGATGATGGAGTAGAGCTTGGGCGGCGTGGCGGTCTGGGTGGGGGTGGGGGTAGGCTGCTTGGGCTTTATCCCGTAGATGATGGGCTGCCTCCCTGGCAGCTCGCCCTCGATCCCCATGGCGTACTGCCCTTGCAGGGTGGTGTCGGCCAGGGTGCCCTGGAAGGCAACCATGACGTTCGGGACGCCCGCTACGGTGCCCTCGCCCGTAGCGTTGATCACGTTCGCCGCGATGGTTCCGTGGACTGCCACCCACGGGAAAGGACCAGAGATAGAGATGAGATCTGGGGGTTGAGTTTCTACCTGGAGCTCCAGGTTGGGGGGCATACCGATGAACTGGTGATGCCCGGCCGGGTCTTCCAGGACATTGATGTCGACGGGATAGGAAATGGCCAGGCCCGATGACTCGCCGCCGCTATTGTACGAGGCCAGCGATGTGCCGCCCCAGATAGCGATGAGTCCTGTGAGCGTGAGCGCCGCCAGCGCAGCGAACTTACGCATGGCATCCTGCCTTTCTTTAGGAGCGAACTCCCTTTTCTGACGTGGCAACCCCGCCTTGTTGGGCTAACCCTCGATGGCGGTATGCTACTCACGCCTCGACATTTTGTCAACCCGGGGGAGCAGACTGCTGAATAATATTGCGGGTCGGGCTTCAGCCCGACGGCGACAGGCTAAAGCCTGTCCCACCGGGAATTGGGAGACTTGGTCGGCGTCTCCCAGAACGCACCTAGCAGAGCTTTATTCAGCAGTCTCCCGGGAATCACCGGCGGCCAGCCTAAGCGCTCCGTTCTCTATGCGAGGGCTGGCGGGCCCGCGTCAAGGATAAATTCTGTCTAACGCACCAAAATTTCTAGTACAAGGTCTTGACAACCGCTGAAGAATACGTATCATTTATTGGAGTATCTGGTGGCGGCCTGGCTGTCCGCATGGAGTAGCGATGGGAGACCCGAGTATGTCTGCAGCAGTGAGACTGGCCCTTCTGCTCTTCGCTTTAGCCGTGGTGGTGCTAGGCGCGCCGGCACCCGTCGCCGAAGGGGCCACGGTCACGGTTAACGTAGGCGACACCTGGTATTGCGACTCGACCCACAACATCGGCCTTGGGGGAACGCCGTGCGACACCAGCATCGCCGTTGGCGACACGGTCCAGTGGACTTGGGTGGGCGCGCTCTCTCATACTGTCTCAGAGTGTGGAACCAACTGGAGCAAGCTGAGCGTCTCCCAGTGTGTGGGAGCGGACTGGGAGTCGGCCTTGCAGAGCGCCGGCACCTTCTCCCGCACCTTCAATGCTGCGGGCACGTTCTACTACCTGTGCGAGGTGCACCCGTCCCAGATGCGCGGCAGGATCATCGTCGGCTCCGTCGGCGGCCTCGCAGGCGCGCCGGAGGTAGCGGGGGCGCCGCTCAGGGACGCGGACGGCTCCGGGGGTAACGCCGCCGTGCTTCTCGGCGTTACCGCCGCTGTGACGGCGGTCGCTGTGACGGCGGCCGGCGCGGCGTGGTATGCTAGGAGGCGGTGGCTGAGGTAGGACTGGTCCCCGCGATGGGCGCTGGCGCATGAGCCGTCGGAAGAAGCGAAAGCAGAGCTTCAAGGGCTGGTTGCCGTCGAAGGCCGAGGAGGACGTCTCGCCGGGGGGCGAGGCGCGACGGCGCAGCGGCGGTCGCTGGAAGTGGATCGCCGCCCTGACTGTGCTGGCGGTCGCCATTCCCGGCGCAGCCGTGTCCGCCTTCCTCCTGCTGCCCCGGTCTGGCGAGCCCTCCGGGCCGCCCCGAGCGGCCATCGTCGACCAACTGGGCCTGACCTTCCCCAACCCTGAGTTCGTCCAAGAAGCGACCGCCACCCTGGAGCAGGCCGGGCACGTGGTGGACTACTTCCCGGGCGAGCAGGTCACCGTGGACCTCTACCGGAGCCTGCCCGAGCGCGATTACGACTACCTCATTTTCCGCGTGCACACGGCGCAGTTCGATAAGGAATGGCGCGGGAAGCCCTACAACGAGCCCGTCCTGTTCACTTCGGAGCCGTATAGCGCGACGGAGTATATAGGAGAGCAGTGGGAGATGCAGCTCAACCCCGCGTTCGTGTCTGAGGGGGCGCCCAAGTACTTCGCCGTCGCCGCCAACTTTATCGAGTCGGGCATGTCCGGCCAGTTCGACGACGCCACCGTCATCCTGATGGGCTGCGGCAGCCTCCAGACGGAGAGGACGGCGGAAGCGTTCGTCAACAAGGGCGCCGACGCCGTCGTTGGCTGGAGCGACCTGGTATCTACTACCCACACCGACGCCGTTACCCAACTCCTCCTCAGCAAGCTCATCGTGGAAGGGCTCCCCGTAGAGGCGGCCGTCGCCCAGACCATGTCAGAGCTGGGGCCTGACCCGGCCTACAAAAGCGTGCTCCAGTTCTACCCCTCGCAGGGATAGGGCCGCTCGACAACGGATTCTCCCCGCGTAACGAGGGCGTATGCGCCATCTACGAAAGCCTGTGACGTTTGTGGCGGTCGGACTGGCTATCGCGGCAGCGGTGGCCGGCGGCCTCTACTGGCTCTTGCGGCCCGGCGATGGCTCCGGGCCACCCAAGGCGGCCATCGTTGACCAGGCGAGCCTCAGCCAGGCCAATCCCTCCTTCGTCCAGAAGGCGACGAGCACGCTGGAGCAAGCCGGATACGTCGTCGACTACTACCCGGGCGGCCAGGTCACGGTGGACTTCTATCGCGAGCTTCCCACCCGGGGCTATGACCTGCTCGTCCTGCGAACGCACTCCGGCCTCGTCCGGGAGGGCGACCAGGAGAACGAGGCCTTTCTCTTCACCTCCGAACCCTACAGCCAGACCGAGTACGTAGACGACCAGCAGGCGCGACGGCTGATCATGGCCACCTACGACACCACCTCCGGCGTCAGCGTGGAGCTGAGCGAGCTTTCGCGCTACTTCGGCATCGTGGCCGAGTTCGTCAAATCGGCCATGAAGGGCAGGTTCGACGACACGACCATCATCCTCATGGGCTGCAACGGCCTGACCTCCAACACCCTGGCCAAAGCCTTTGTTGAGCGGGGGGCCAAGCAGGTCGCCAGTTGGGACGGGCTCGTTTCGGCCAGCCATACGGACGCCGCCGCGGAACGCCTCCTGGAGCATCTCCTGGTGGAGGGGCTCTCCCTGGAGGAAGCCGTCGCCCGCACGATGGCGGAGGTGGGGCCCGACCCCACCTACCAGAGCAAGCTGCTCTCCTACCCGCCCGGAGACTAAGCCGGGGCGTTGCCGCGCGTCCCTTCGGAGCGTATACTGACGGTGACGCGCGGACAGGCGATCCGTGCTCGCTGACCCCGCCCGACTCTTCGCGCGCTGAGAGGGGAGCAGGGGTTTTCGTATTCCTAGCCGAACAAGGGCTGCCCTCGTAGCTACCGCGCTTCTTGGCCTCGCGGGCTCAGCCTCCTTGGGGGCGTCGCCATCGGCGCGCGCGCTGCCGCCCGCCGGGACGGATGTCCTGGACGTGAGCGGGCAGGTGAGTCTGGTGAGCCGCCTCGGCTCGGAGACCATCGCCCTGACCGGCACGGCGACCATCCAGCGCGGCGATCCCTACCTCGAGGGCGGAGTCGAGGTGGTGGACACCGAGATCGTCTCCCTCACTCTGGAGGGCCAGAGCCTCACCGGCCCCATCACCGTCTGGGAGAGCGCGACCCTCAAGTCGTCCGGCGAGATCCGCAGCTTGCAGCCGCCTCCCACTCAGTTCCCCGCCTCCAGCTTCTTCGACGTCTTCGTCACCATCGTGGCGCCGGCGAGTCCGAGCCCCACCATCACGCTCTACAACACGACGGCGCTCCATATGGTCCCCACGACCAACGGCACCGTCTACCGCTGGCCGCCCGGCGGCGCCACCTACGCCGCTCAGCCCAGCCCCTGCGTGGCGCTCCTCCCCACGCTGCCCAAGGCCGTCTGCATCACGAGCGTCTCCTTCACCATCGATGCCCCCGTCGGCGGCATCGCAGCGGCACCGGAGCTAGCCGGGGCGCCGCTGGGGGAGGCGGGCTCCTCGGGGCCTAGCGCGGGTCTCGTGGGGGGCATGGCGGCCGCTGTGGCGGCGGGCGCCGTCGCGCTCGGCGGGGCGTGGTGGGCGCGGAGGCGCTCTGGTCGCTAGTCGCTGGTTGCTGGTACAGTCGTCGCGGCTCGTTTGCCCCCTTGCACTTTGACAACCTGTCTTGCGCGGCCTATGCTGCTCTCACAGCCCCACTCTTCGAGTACAGACTAGAGGCGGATTGTGACACTGCGTTTCCGGTTCGCGACGGTGCTCACGGGCTGCGGTCTGGCCGTGGCCGCGCTGCTCTTGGCCAGTGCTCGTCCGGTCCTGGGACAGGAGCCTACCGCCACGCCCACCCCGACGGCGGAAGTACCGGCTGCTACGGCGACGATCTCCGGCGTCGTTTTCGACGATCTCGACGGAGACGGCGCGCGAGCCCCGGACGAGCCCGGGTTGCCGGACAAGCAGTTGGCACTACGCGGCAGCGGCGCGTTCGCTCGCTTCGGCCGCACCTCGGCCGACGGCTCCTTTCTGTTCGATGGCCTGCCGCCCGGCCAGTACAGCGTGGGCATGCTGCCGTCGGGAGGCGTTGCGCTCTGCGCGGAGTACCCGGTCTCCTTCAACCCGCTCGAGGGGAGTTGGTGCGCCGGCTTTACCTTCCAGTGGCACGCAGTGCCGGGTCCGGTGACGTTGACGATCGAGAGCGGGGACACCGTCGAGGTTGCCATTGGCGCGCAGCCAGCCGACCTGGCCGCGATCGCCGGGATGGCGATCCTCGGGGATGACTACGCACCGCCCGGCACGCTGATCGAAGCGCTGGTGGGCGCGCAGGAGTGCGGCAGGACAGAAGTGCTGACCCATCAAGCATTCAACTTCGAGTTTCAGATCCTGGGGGAGCGGGAACGTGCGGGCTGCGCCAGGATGGGTGATGCGGTGCAGTTCCGGGTCGGCGGTGTGCCGGCGGCCGAGACCTACAGCTACGTGCCCTTCGCCCGCGTACCGAGGCTTGGATATCAGATCCAGCACTTGGTGGCGATGGAGGATCACGCCTGGTACTGGTCCGAGAACTTCGGCGCGGAACTGCTGCCTCCCGATGGTGCCGCCGTCCAGGCGCTAGTAGACGGCATCGTCTGCGGCGAAACTACCATTACCATTGGCCGCTGGAGTACGGCGGGCTTCTCCAAGCTCATTGTGCCTTCGGAGGAGATTCAGCCCGGCTGCGGCCGGCCCGGCGCGAGCGTTTCGTTCCTTGTGGACGGTGTGGAAGCCGAGCCACCCCTGCCCTGGGTGCCGGGCCTGCAGCGCATCGGCCAGGACGCGCCGCAGGTACTTCCCGGCCCCACACCGACGCCCACTATGCCTCGTCTCCTTCCAGACACCGGTTCCGGCCCTATCCGTGGTTCCGAGACCGCATCTCGCCTCCCCGGGCTGGTGTGGGTGCTGCTGGCGGCGGGCGCCGTCGCGCTCGCGGGAGCGGCGTGGTGGGCGCGGAGACGCCGTGTTTCCAAACTTCTAGCTTCTAGCCTCCAGCCGCGAGCTGTGGAGACTGCTGAACTACACCGCGGGTCGGGCTTTAGCCCGACGGCGACAGGCTGAAGCCTGTCCCACGGGGAATTGGACATAACTATCAGCCTGCTCCTGGCCGCGCTGAGCGAACGTTACTCAGTGGTCGCCAGCCCCGCGCGTTGCCCCCCTAGAACAGCGGTGCTATGATGCCCGCAGCACCCCATGGATCTCCTGCGCGACCTGAACCCCGCCCAGCGAGAGGCGGTCCAGCACCCTCAGGGCCCGCTCCTCATCCTGGCCGGGCCGGGCAGCGGCAAGACGCGCGTCATCGCCCACCGCATCGCCTGCCTCATCGCCCACGAGGGCGTCCATCCCTATCGCATCGTCGCCGTCACCTTCACCAACAAGGCGGCGCGGGAGATGCGCGACCGGGTCGTCGCCCTTCTGGGCGAGGCCGCCGAGTCCCTGATGCTGGGCACCTTCCACGCCGTCTGCGCCCGCATCCTGCGCGTCGAGGGCGGCGCCATCGGCATCGAGCGCGCCTTCGCCATCTACGACGACGGCGACCAGCAGGCGCTGATGCGCCGGGTCCTGGAGGACCTGGCCATCGACCCGCGCAAGTTCGCCCCCCGGGCCATCCTCGCGGCCATCTCCCGGGCCAAGAGCGAGCTCGCCTCGCCCGCCGCCTACGCCGCTTCGGTGCGCGACTACTTCGGCGAGGTGGTCGCCCGCGCCTACGAGCGCTACCAGGCGCTGCTGGAGGAGAACAACGCCCTGGACTTCGACGACCTGATCATGCGGACGGTGGCCCTCTTTCGGGAGCGCGACGCCGTCCTCCAGAAGTACCAGCAGCGCTTCCTCCACGTGCTCATTGATGAGTTCCAGGACACCAACGTGGCCCAGTACGCCCTCGCCCGGCAGCTGGCCGGCGGCCACGGCAACATCTGCGTCGTGGGCGACCCGGACCAGTCCATCTACTCGTGGCGCTCCGCCGACATCCGCAACATCCTCAACTTCGAGCGCGACTACCCGAACGCGAAGGTGGTCTACCTGGAGCAGAACTACCGCTCGACCCAGACCATCCTGGACTCGGCCCACGCCGTCATCGCCGGCAACCGGCAGCGCCCCTCCGCCGGCAAGGCGGGCAGGGAGAAGAACCTCTGGACCGAGCGGGGCGCCGGCGAGCCAGTCACCGTCTACGAGGCCTACAACGACACGGAGGAGGCCGACGTCGTCGCCGCCGAGGTGCAGGCGCTGCTCGAAGACGGCGCGCACCGTCCGGGCGACATCGCGGTGATGTACCGGACCAACGCCCAGTCGCGGGCGCTGGAGGAGGCCTTTATCCGCGAGCGGATCAGCTACCGGCTGGTGGGCGGCACCCGCTTCTACGAGCGCAGGGAGGTGAAGGACCTCATCGCGTACCTGCGGCTGGTCCACAACCCCTTCGACCGCGTCTCCTTCGCGCGGGTGGTGAATGTGCCGCCGCGGGGCATCGGCGCGAAGACGCTGGACGAGCTGGCGCGCTGGGCCGGCGAGCGCGGCCTGCCGCCCTACGCTGCCCTCCAGCTCCTGGCGGAGGAGGCGGGAGGCGGGAAGCGAGAGGTGAGAAGCGAAAAGGGGGAGGCTCCCGCCTCTCGCCTCCCGTCTCTCGCTTCCAGACTGGCGCCTCGCTCCGTGACGGCGCTCCTCGGCTTCCTGGAGCTGATCAACGGCCTCATCGAGGAGGCGAAGACGGAGTCGGTGGCCGACCTGCTGGCGGCGGTGCTGGAGCGCACCAACTACCGCCGCTATCTCCTCGACGCGTTCGAGGACGCGGGCGAGGCCGGCCTCGCCGGCGGCGAGGAGCGTTGGGAGAACGTCCAGCAGCTCCTCACCCTGGCAGCCGAGTACGAGGGGCTGGAGCCGGAGGCGGCGCTGCCCCAGCTACTGGAGGACGTCGCCCTCGTCTCGGACACGGACGAGTACGACGAGCGGCCGGACGCCGTCACGCTCATCACCCTGCATGCTGCCAAGGGGCTGGAGTTCCCGGTGGTGTTCATTGTGGGGATGGAGGAGGGGGTGCTGCCGCACATGCGCTCCTTCGATGACCCGGCGCAGTTGGAGGAGGAGCGGCGCCTCTGTTACGTGGGCATCACCAGGGCGAAGGAGCGCCTCTATCTGGTGCGCGCCTTCCGCCGGCATCTGATGGGCGCCAGCCTGCACAACCCGCCGTCGCGCTTCCTGAAGGACCTGCCACCCCACCTCATCGCCGGCCGGCCCGCCGTG
>MGOB01000050.1:16835-21455 GCA_001796995.1 Chloroflexi bacterium RBG_16_68_14
CCTTCGGCTCCGCTCAGGGCAAGCCCTCGACCCCCACCGACGCCATCTTCGCCGGGCCGGCAGGCCGGCCGACCTTCGGCCCAGGCGACCGGGTGCGCCACGGGCGCTTCGGCGAGGGCGTGGTGGTGAACTGCGTCGTTAAGCCCTCGGATCAGGAGGTGACCGTCGCCTTCAAGGGCGGCGCCGGGATCAAGAAGCTGCTGCTCTCCTACGCGCCGCTGGAGAGGGTGTAGGCTCGAAGCTGGAGGCGGGAAGCGGGAAGCTCGATCCTCCCTCACCCCGACCTGCCGGTCTGTACACGCTGAGGGAGAGGGGCCGGGGGTGAGGGAGAAGCTGCTGCTCTCCTACGCGCCGCTGGAGAAAGTGTAGCGGCTACCCTTTCGGCTTCGTCGCCTTGATCGAGTAGAGGAGCGGTACCGAGCCGTCGTGCTTCGTCAGGCGCATGCTCCCGTCAGCCACGACCTCAGTGAAGGATAGGAACTGGTAGGTGGTGAACGGGAACTCGTGCAGGAACTCGATGCGCAGGCCGGCGCCTATGAGCGCGGTCACCACCTCGCTGATGGGGTGCGGCCACTCGTACGTCGTGTTGTTCTCGAAGTGGGCAGAACGGTCCGTGTACGTGCCGAGGTCGTCGAAGCGCAGCGGCTCGTCGGTTGGAAAATAGCGGTGGTGAACGCGAAGGCCGTCGGCGTCCGGCGCGTCATCGAAGATCTGCGCAAACGGATGAAACTCCACCACGTAGAACGTGCTGCCGCGCCTGACAAAGTGGGCGGCCACCTGCGCCCAGCCGGTGATGTCCGGCAGCCAGCAGAGCACCCCGTAAGACGTGAAGACGATGTCGAACTGGCCGTCCAGGGCCTCGGGCAGGGCGTAGAGGTCGGACGCGACGAAGCGGGCGTCGATGCCGCACTCCGCCGCGAGCGCCCGCGCGGTCTCGATCGCCTGTTCCGAGAAGTCGGCGCCGGTGACGATGGCGCCCTCGCGCCCCCAGGAGAGCGTATCCAGGCCGAAGTGGCACTGCAGGTGGAGCAGCGTCTTGCCCCGCACGTCGCCCAGCTCTTCCAGCTCGACGCGCTTGAGCTTCGTCTCGCCAGCCTTGAAGCTGGCGACGTCGTAGAAGTCCGAGGCCGCGTGGATGGGGACGACCTCGTCCCAGTGGCGACGGTTCGCCTCGAGATGCTCGTCGGTGGTGCTCATCACCCCTCTGCCGCCACCGCCCGGCGCACCTGGATGAGGCGCAGGATGTCGGCCCGGCTGACGATGCCCAGCAGCCGCCGCCCATCGACCACCGGCACCTGGTTCACGTCGGCCTCCCCCATGAGCTGGAGCACCTTCAGGGCCTCCTCCTGGGGGGCGACGGTGCGCAGCCGCTCGAAGGGTGTCATCGCCCGGAAGACGCTCGTCGTGGGCCACTGCTCGCGCTCCAGGCGCTGGACGTCCGTCAGCGTGACGAGGCCCAGCAGCTCCTCGCCCGCCACGACCGGGTAGCAGCGCCCCCGACCGGCCAGCATCAGCTCGCTCACCAGGTGGACCACGGTCATGTCCGGCGGCACCGGCACGTAGTCGCTGCTGGCCAGCTCCCGGGCCGAAAGGCCCTGGAGCGTCGTCTGGAGCACGAGCTGCTCGTAGCTGGCGGCGGAGGCGTTGCGCAGGAAGAGGCCGATGAGGAACATCCAGATGCCGCCCACCGGGTTGAAGAAGAACTGGATGGCGCCCGCCGCCATCAGCCCGTAGGCCACGAACTCGCCGGTGCGGGAGGCGATACGGGTCGCCTGGAGGAGGTTACGGTTGCGCGCCCAGACGATCGAGCGGAAGACGCGACCGCCGTCCAGGGGGAAGCCGGGGAGCATGTTGAACGCGGCGATGATGCCGTTGATGAACGCCAGGTAGCCGGCGATGGCCGCCGCCTCCGGCGCCGGGCCTCGCAGCGCCGCCCAGAGGATGGCGAAGACGGCGCCGATGACCAGGCTGGTCGCCGGCCCGACGATGGCGATCTGGAACTCCTCGCCTGCCGATTGCGCCTCACGCCCCAAGTTGGAGACGCCGCCGAAGACGAAGAGAGTGATCCCCTTCACCGGGATGCCGCGCGCCTTGGCCACCAGGGAGTGGGACAGCTCGTGGAGGAGGATGGAGGCGAAGAAGATGCCCGCCACGATGACCCCCACCGCCCAGCGCTGGCCTGTCGACCACTCGGGGTAGAACTCGTTTAGGATGCCATCCGCGAACGACCAGGTGATCAGCGCGAAGATAAAGATCCAGCTCCAGTGGACGCCGATCTCGATCCCGGCGATCTTCCCGATCTTGAATGAGCTGGGCATTTCAGCTTTCAGCCGTCAGCGTTCAGCGCTACCCCTTGGTCACGCCGATGGGCCGCATGCGCGCCACCTTGCGCGAGATGCCGGCGTGCTCCAGTATGTCGATAACGTTCGCCACGTCCTTGTACGCCTCCGAGGCTTCCTCCGCCAGATCGCGCGGGTTCTGCGCGCGCACGATGATGCCCTGCTCCTCCATCCGCTGGGCGATGTTCACGCCGGCCAGCAGCCGCTTGGCTGCGCCCCGGCTGCGCACGCGCCCGGCGCCGTGGCAGGTGGAGCCCCACGTCTCCGTCATCGCCCGCTCGGTGCCCACAGCCAGGAAAGAGTAGCGCCCCATATCGCCCGGCACCAGTACCGGGTGGCCCACCTGGCGGTAGCGCTCCGGCACGTCGGGGTGGCCGGCCGGAAAGGCGCGGGTGGCGCCCTTGCGGTGGACGCACACCGTCACCTCTCGGCCGTTGAGGCGGTGCCGCTCGATCTTGGCGATGTTGTGGGCCACGTCGTAGACGAGGTGGAGGCCCAAGTCGTCCCTGCTCCGGCCCGTCACCTTCACGAGGGCGCGCCGGATCTGGTGGGTGATGCCCTGGCGGTTGGCCCAGGCGAAGTTGGCGCCGGCGGCCATCGCCCCCAGGTACGCCTTCCCCTCCGGTGAGCTGATGGGCGCGCAGGCGAGCTGCTTGTCCGGCAGCTCGATCTGGTACTTCGCGATGGCCGTCTCCATCACCCGCAGGTAGTCCTGGCACACCTGGTGGCCGAAGCCGCGCGAGCCGCAGTGGAAGAAGATCACCACCTGCCCTGGCCCGTCCAGCCCGAAGGCGCGCGCCGCCTCCTCGTCGAAGACCTGGTCCACCACCTGCACCTCCAGGAAGTGGTTGCCGGAGCCGATGGTACCGAGCTGGGCCAGGCCCCGCTGGCGCGCCCGCTCGCTCACCGCATCGGGGTCGGCGTCCGCCAGGCAGCCGTGCGACTCGATGACGTCCAGGTCCTCCGGGTCGCCGTAGCCGCGCTCCACCATCCAGCGGGCGCCCTGCACCATCAGCTCATCCAGCTCCTGGCGGTTCAGTCGCAGGAAGCCCTTGCCGCCCATGCCGGGCGGGGCGTCGCGGTAGAGCTGGTTTACCAGCTCCCGCAGGATGGGCCGGACGTCCTCCTCCCGCAGGGTGGTGGTGATCACCCGGGTGCCGCAGTTGATATCGAAGCCGACGCCGCCTGGGGAGACGACCCCGTCCTCCACCCGCATGGCGGCCACGCCGCCGATGGGGAAGCCGTAGCCCCAGTGGATGTCCGGCATGGCGAGGGAGCGGCCGACGATGCCCGGCAGGGTGGCGACGTTGGCCGCCTGCTCGATGGCCTGGTCGCCCTCCAACTGCTCCAGCATCGCCCGGTCGGCGAAGATGAGGGCGGGCACCCGCATCCCCGACTTGTAGTCCTGGGGCAGCTCCCAGCGGTAGTCGTCAATCTGCGTCAGGATATCGAGCCAGCTCATGAGACTACTCGACAGCGGATAGAGGAGCGGAAAAACGGATGGGCCGCTGAGTCCATCATACCAGAGACGGACGTGGCAGGGCCTCAGCCCTGCCTTGGGGCTGGGAAAGTGACGAAGGAGTTAAAACGGCTGACCGCGCTAGAAGGGGTAGCCCTTGGCTCCCTGGAGGCCCTTCAGGCAGGAGATCTCTCCCAGGTGGTTGTTGATGTGCTGAATCACGATGCCCGCCACCAGCACGCTCATCGGCTGCTGGCCCATCCCGAAAGACGACATGTCGATCGGCTTGTCGAGGTCCGCCGAGCTGAGCGAAGCGAGCCAGTCATCCGTCTGCTTGTAGACCGCCTGCGCGTACTCCCGCACTTGCGCCAGATCGACCTTGACCCTGCGCGCCCACGCGTCTAGCCCAGGGCCCGGGCCCGGCGGTGGCTCGCTCGCGCCCATCTTCCCGGCGAACGGACCGGCGGCAAGCGGCGCGGTGCCCCGCACCATGCCGCTCAGGATGAAGTCCTCTGCGCCCACGATGTGGATGTAGCTCGCGCCCAACGGGTTGGCGATGCCCGGCGGCGCCCAGTGCGCCTGCTCCGGCGTCACGTCCTGCATGGTGGCCTCCAGCAGGTCGTGCGCCCCTTTGTACTGGCTGCGTACCAGATCGACAGCATCCATCGACGTACCTCCTATTGCTACTGAAATATGCTGGTTAAGCTGCCAAATTCCAGGACGTCTGGCCAGTCTACAGGGTCGGGTGCGTGGTGTCAACGGGCTCTAGCAGGGTGCTGAAAAATCCCCAGACACGCACTGTTGATCTTTCCCCCCCCCCCC